>JABDFI010000060.1 GCA_013286595.1 Chlamydiota bacterium
ATTCAATCTCTTCTACAGAATCCAGCGTAGGATGAGGACAGTGCAATAACCGAGCATCCTCCTGTTCCCAATGAGGCATCCAGTGTCGAAACTCAGGCTGTCCTAAAATCGCTGAAATCACAAATTCCTCTGGATACGATGAAATGAAAGGATAACCCAATTCCACAAGCTCATAGTACCTCTCGAGAAATAATTTCGCCTCAGGTCGACTCATGTCCATTCCAAAAAATCCGGCCATCATATTCGGGTAAACCAATACCTCAGTGCCGGTCTTTCTCCATAACAACTCCTCAATCTCAGGAAAAATGTAGGTGCTTCCCTGTCCTCTGACATGTCCGATGAACATCGCCCCATCTCGAGCGATCCGATTGAAAAGAGGCGTAGGATCTCTCAGCGGGATCATCACCGAATCGATCCATAACACCTGATCAAATCCCAACTGATGCGCTTCCATCAACAAGAACACCTTAAAGCAGTAAGGCACACCTGCATACTTGATTTCACACCCTGTAGGATTAGGAAAACCGCTGATGCGATAATAGAGATATCCATCGAAACCCGATTCCTTCAATCCCCTACTTAACGAGTGGACAAACTGTCGGTAGTTACCATTTAATGTCCCAAAGGTCACCACACATCGATTGCCCCCATTGCCAATTTTTTCTAGGTGAACACTGGGAAACAAGCCCCGCTCTTCATCGATGAGAACACCTCTAATTCCCATTGTCGATCGTCCATAGAAATCTCCAAATCCAGATAATCCTTGCCCATCTCCATAATAACTTTTGAGCATCTCATCGATATTGATCGTTCTCAACTGCTTTTGAATCTCGATATAATCTTCATTGGTGACATCTTTTTTGCAAGGAAACGAGATAGCAAAAGGATTGCCACTCACACTGGCACATACAACCAACAATACGCTCAATAGACATCTTGCGTAAACTGCTTTGCTCAGAAAAATCAAAGATTTTCTAGGCAAATTTTTAGAATCTACCGTAGTAGATTCGGGTAGCTGAGGCGAAGCGACTTTGGTAAGTCGCTGAGATGACGATACAAAAATTGGACAGAAAATATTTGGTTTTAATGAGTAAATGAGGTTACGCAAGATGTCTAATAAATACCGCATAGCTCTCTCAATGCTTCCTGTTATAGAAATAGTAACCTTCACGCCGCATCCCCTCCATCTGCACCTTCCTTTCTTCCGCATTTTCTGGGATGATGTAATTGATCAACAGATCATACGGATGAAGCTGCCAAGGTGTTCCTTCAAAATTCCGCATGATGGCCGTCAACACAAACTCTTCTGGAAAACACGAAACAAACGGATATCCCAATTTCACATAGTCGTAATATTCACGAATCACCTGCTTAGACATCTCATGCTTCATATCCAACCCAAAGATCGTGGTATTTATATAAGTGGTATTCACAACATCAGTTCCCGTTAAATGCCACAGCCAATTTCTGATTTCAGGAAGCACAAAATAGCCTAAACTCCAGTACGGCGGCCATCCATTGATGAACGCACCAGTCTCCTCCAACCACTCAAACAGTGGTGCAATATCTCGCAAAGGCACAACCGACGAATCGACCCACAACACCTTACTAAATCCCAGCTGCTCTGCCTCCAGCATCAAAAAGATCTTAAAGCAATACGGAACACCCACATAGCGAAGCTCTTCTCCCGTCGGATTGGGAAATCCCCCTATCCTGTAGTAAAAATAGCCATTAAACCCCGTATCTCTAAAAGCCTGAATCAACGAGAAAATTAATTGGGATCTCACGCCATCAAACGGCACACAACACACAACGCATCGATCTCCCCCCTCACCAATCTTCTCCAACCCTATCTGAGGAAAAAATCCCCGATCCGGATCGATTAAAATCTGAGTTAGACCTCGCGTACTCCTCCTCTCAAAATCACCACAGTTATACCCCTCATGACAGATGCTATTGAGATAAGGTTTGATATCGACTTGCCTCAGCATCTCCTGAATATGAATATAATCTTCATTCGTCACATCTTTCTTCTCTGGAAAATCGATGGCAAAAGGATTACCCCAAGCTACATTCATCCCACAGATCAGCATAAGCAGTTTTTTCATGGAACCCTATGTTTTTTAATTGCAATGATCACCTGTCCCCAATACTCCTTTTCCGTGTGGAAATGTTGCTGGACATCAAAAAACTGCCCCACATAGGTTTCAAACTCAGCAAAACTCCATTCCCGAACATGTGCTGGATTCAATGGGGGGCCGACTAGACATTGTTCATCTTGCTGGATGTAAATCAATTGATCGCGATCGGGCGTCGAAAGTACAAGATAATTAAAATCGAGTTGTCCCATCCAATTGAGCAGCTGATCGGGATCAGTGAGATGCTCGATCACATCAGAACAGATCACCACATCCAATTTTTCCTCAACCATTTGTCCAAAATCGCTCAACATCCATTCTCGATCAGGGTATCTCTCCTTTAAGAAGCTCAACGTGGGTTCAATTTCAAAACCCACCGTTTTCCTCTCTTTAAAGTACTTCAGCAATTTGAATCCCGAACCGCAGCCCACATCCCCAATCGATTGTGCCCCAATCATTTCAGCCAACTGAAAAGCAGCAAGGTAAACTTCATTCTGATAACCATCTGTGCAACTTGTATCATCAAAATGGCAATATTCTGTTCTAGCAATGTAATCCGGTTTGATAAAGTAATGCTCCGTGCAGAAATTTAATCCACACAGGACTCCCATTAATAGCACAGTGATCCTCACCAACAAGAACGTAACATTACCAGAAAAAATACGATTTTAAGCAACAAGAGAATGCAAATATCTTTTTGCTATAATTGCGCTTTCGCTATGCTTAAGATCCATGAATAGATTACGACTCTATTGCTTTTATCTTCTATTTCTCATCACACCTGCCTTTTGCTCACCAAAAAACAATACCACTTCCATCATCATTCCCTGTCACTACAAACACGCCATTTGGTTACCCTCTCTGCTAGACACATTTGCCCAGCAAACTGTGCTTCCCAACGAGATTGTCATCTCGCTTTCAGAGTACACAAAAGTAAACCCTGATCTTCTGCAAAACTTATGCTCAAATCGATGGCCATTTACCATCCAGCTCCTTACATGTGAAGAGCCCATATCAGAAGGCGGCAACCGCAACCGCGCCTGCCGTCATGCCACAGGAGATGTGTTCATTTGTCACGATGCCGATGATATTCCCCATCCGCAACGCGTAGAAATTATTAAGTTCTTTTTCGACAATTTACCCATTGATCACCTCATGCACTATTACACGCACGACGCCTCTCGCTTCAGGTATTTTTCAAATATTGCGGAAATCAAATGGGGATATGGAGACGATAGGTTCACAGCGAATGGTCCCATTGCTATGACACGCCGGGTTTTTGACAAAGTCCAATGGGTAGAAACGTTTCAAGTCGGCAACGACGTCTTATTTAACGACGAAGTCTACCGACATTTTGCTGACTCAGCCATCTGCATCCAAGAGTACATTTACTTATATCGCCCATTGTTAACGAGCTATTCACAATAAGGAGCTTATTTTGCATCTTAGACTTTCTTACAGCCTTTTAGCTGAAGTAAGAAAAATCCTAGTCTTTTCTGAGTGATTTCTTCTGCTCTAATTTTTTAAAATTTTCCAGAGTTTGGATGTATTTGATAAAATTGGCCCCTTCAGAATCATACCTCCCCAAGTATTTAATCCAATATTCGAAGAAATATTTTCTATAGAATCTATCCATTTGTTTAATCGAATGTTTACTCATTTTTGAAACATGTTTTTTCATGTTATTTCGATATTCTTCATAAGTTAAACGGGATGTAATAAAACTCCCAGACATACAGGTATTCCAATGCATTTCAAAATTTTTTAAATAATCTTCTACTTTCTGCTGATCACAATTTAAAAAATGACCCAATTTTGATAATACAATTTCTGGATCTGTAACAAGATCCTCGTAATAAATAATAAATTTCCGATCGTCTGCCCATTCATCAAAACATTTAATATTATTGATATATGAATTAATCCTAAGATAAGAAGACGACGAATTTTTAATACTTAAATCACCATTTAGCCAATAACCCATTGTTGACTCATCTTCGCCATTTACACTCATAAATGATTCTTTATAGTCGCGCAAAACTAGGATGATAAAATCGGTTTCTTTATTTGCCAAATGGAGACCAGCATCAATTGGATTGTGACCATGAAAAAAACATCTTTGATTAAATGGATCAGCTAGATTTACAGTATTGTTCGGATCTGAGCTCATCCATAAGAAAGGGCCAAAAGTAGGATGTGAGATACACGGAAGACCGCTAATTTGTGAAATACAGTACACGGACCAATGATTTCCAGCCCGAGGGTAGCCTAAAACATACACTCGCCCTTCTGTAGCGTTAGACTTAACGCAATCTAAAAGTAAAAAAGCAAAAATAAACAGGTATCTAACAAGCATTATGTGAGCCTTTCCAACTTAACATCGATCTATTAAATAGATTTTTACATCAAAATACGATCAGCTAATAGCTGTATCATTATATCGTGAAATGGGTAGTAAGCTTTAGGAATTTTTAATTCAATAACACGTTCTAATGGCTTTAAAGGAGGAATATCTAAATCGCTGTGAGACCATATGACTAAAGTATAATCCAATTCTGGAAAATATTGATCTAGTGCATCTCTAATTTCTAATGTGCGCTTAAAGTTTTCTTGAAACTGACCTTGGGCATTTTCTATCGGCTGGCTCCATAAAACCCTAATAAAAAAAACTTTGCCTTTATATGAACGTAAAGATCTAAATCTTTCAATCCGACGAGAGTACTTTTCTTGAAATAAGATCCATTCGGCTTGTGGATCTTCAGAACATCCAAAGTCGTGAGGAAAATCAAGATGATAATAACGATTCAGTCGTGTTGGAATTCCATTAATAGTTTCAAATGAAGATTCATCCAAAAAATTATAAAAATCTTCGTGCAGAATTCTGATGAAATTAACATGATTAGTTGAAATTACCCAATCAAAGGGAAATGCATCTTTTCTAAAATTTAAATCTCGCAAAGCAATCGCTGTATGGCATGTCCCACCCAAACTGATAATCTTTGCAGTTTTTTCATCAAAATGATCTGCTTTTAAACTTGAGGAAATACACAAAAAAGCAACAACGCTAAAAAAAAAATTCATCAACATACTTACCTCTATATTTCTGAATCAAAAGCTCGTCAGCTGTTTCTAAATCAAATGCATCTTTTCTAGATTGGTCAACGAATCTAATGATTCCGCAATAACCATAACTTTAGTGGGAGTTAGTCCAACACTTAAGTACCGTTTATTCAACAACATTTTTTCTTAGGAGAATAGTATTTTTGTTATCAACATGACAAATAATTTCACAATAATTGAACAATTTTTCTAATGCGATGATTTTACTAAACTTACCTTGGGAGGAAAGAAGAGCATTAGACAAAAGGATATAACCTCCCTTTTTAACTTTTGGCAAGTAAAGTTCTACCTCATTTAGTGAGCCTTCTTTTGTAAAACTACCATCCAAATGAAGAAAATCAATTTCATTTACTTCAGAAATTGCTTGATTTGATGGTTTACGAATCACTCTACAAAAGGAGTTAAAATCCCAGCGTTTTAGCATTGCTTGAAGGTTATTATAGGCAACTTCAAAATTAACCGTTGACCACCACGCTCTATTGGGATCATTTGCTTCCATGAATTTTATTGCTTCTGCATTTGACCATGCATCGATTGCAAAAAGTAAACCTCTTTTTAAAAAATTTATGGAACTTGCAATAGGAAGCAGTGATGCTCCTTCAAATACACCGATTTCGACACAGGTTTGAGGTTCTTCTAATACAATGAGTTCCATCAGAAGAGTTCCTTTTTCTTGAGAACACCAACTCTTTTCAAGAGCAAGCAATACCTGTCTCTTCATTGCTTGAAATTGGGGATCATTTAAGATGCTTAAGTTGCGATCATTAATTTTTCTGTTTGTAGCAAGAAATTCTATGTCCCAAGTCGGGATTGGATTTTGAGGGGATTTTAACTCTGTATTGGCTGAAGAATATTTGTGAGAATAAGGAATCCACGGCGTATATTCTATTTTAGAATCTTCACTGTATTGAAATTGCTTTAGATATTTTTCCCACATTTTAGGATAATTTTTTGCAATGTGTTGATCGACTAAATAATGTGTTTCAGGAGAAATGCATCGACTAAAATAGTTTAGATCTGAGCCCGAACCTGTACGATTTTTTCTGCCCTCATATTTTTCCATTAATTCACTCTTAAATTGTTCATATTGTTGAACAAAAGCATCGTAAAATACCGGTTCTTCGATAAAATTGAGAACTTGTGGAATGAAATTACCTGGATGCTGAACTAGATCTTCAAACTTGACTAAAAGTCTATTGCTTTCGTTCCAGGCCTCAAATATTTCGAGGCGTTTCATATACTCTTGAAAAATGCTCCTTTCCAATAGAATTTCATTTCTAAAAGCTTCGTCTAAGGAAAAATTCTCTTCTCCTTTGTAGTGTCTAAGAATGATGTCGCTGGATATTGTTTCCTTAAAGTTTCTATGGGTAAAAATCAACTTATTTTTAGAGCTGTCAAGTCGACTAAGAAGTGTGTATTCATGTCCCCAATAAATAGTGGGTTTTGAAAAATCAAGTTCACAATTTAGAATGTTATCTACTTTTGAACAGGGAGGATCGAGAATGTAGAGATATAAAGGCAGTCTACCTCTTAAAGGTCGTTTAGTCAATCTAACGATACTATAGAGCAGTAGATGAGATCCAGATTTGGGATTAGTGAGAATAAAGAGGTGGTCATTTATAGATTCAGGTTCATCAAAATTTAATAAACCTCCTTTATCTGGAAATGGTTCAGCCATAGAAGAATTAAATACAAAGCAGATCATCAATAATGTTAAGAACACTTTAATTTTAGTGTTTAGTAAAATGAACGGCATAAATTCTCTCCTGAGAACTACAATCGATTTCCAATTTAAACCCAATTTTCTTATGAATTTTAACAGTCATTTCAGTAATTTAATGATTTCAAATCAATTTGACTTCCATATGACGTTTGTTATATAATACATAGTATTCAACGTCAAACTTGTTTCTGAACGATATTGAGTAAAAAGCTCCTCTTTTTCAAGAAATTTTCGATCTTATGTCATTGGTTTCTTCATAGTTACCCATTTAAATCTTCAATCCTTAAAGGCTTTTTTCTTGTAATTAGGATGAGCATTATCAGTCAGCCCCTGGGGTTGAGTTGATACTATATCTTCTTTAAGACAAATGAAGCGCATATTTTGAGGCAAAGTATACTCCATATCATAAGGAAGAAAGATCTGATAATGTTTGAAGAAATCTAAAAGTTTGATTATTCCAGAGCGGCGAATGATCATAGAGTAAGCACCATATCGAGCTCCAATTTTCCTGAATGTTTTATTTAAATCAGTTCTTTCTGCAAACTTATAAGGATTATCTGGAGTGAAATTGGGGCGCCATGCGTACGAATTGCATATGACATAGTGCCCATCTTGACCTTTGGTATCTTGATCTGTAAATAAAATATCCCATCCATTCTTTCCAACAAGAGCATCAAGATCCTCAATATATTGAGATAACAGATGAGGGTTTCTTATCACTTCTATATCATCTTCCATTACCCAGATGGTCTCATATCCTGATTCATAGGCATCTTTGAGAATGGATAGATGACTTAGTACAATTCCTATGGAGCCCTTTGGCATCACATGACAAAAATAGGTTCTTCCAACAACATGTAACCGCTCAAATTGAGCCATTTCATTGCTATTCAGTGGGTAATATGTACCCCAATGATCATTTGATTGAGTAGACTCATATTTTACCCCAAGTTGATCGATTGTAGCGGATGTTAGTTCCCATCCATTTATGGCTGAAAATCGATATGGTGTAATTCCATAAGGCTGCAGTTGATCAATACAAAGTTGATATTTTTCAGGTCTTTGATCTAGATTGATCATGTAAATATAATCAATGTTTTTCATTTTAGGAATTGTTGGCTTTTCCTGGATTTTTTTTAAAAAATCATAAATATCAGCGGTTAATGGTTTTGAAATACAGATTGTTAACAGAACAAGTAAATTTATGAGCATTTATTTTTTACCTTGGATCGGGTTTGATAGATCAACACAGCAAAAATCCTACGCAATGCATCATGGAGAATCTCAAAATAGTAAATGCTTAATTTTTCTCAATAGGCCACCGTGCTAAAATGGGGGTGACCTACTTTTTAGGTTGTTTATTAAGATTTTTGCCAGATGCCCCATAGACAATTGTCTTGATATTCTCCAATTTTGATGCAGTTCTCATCTAACCATTCTACAGCTCTAGCTGTCGTATTGATTCCATTTTCAGTCCAAGTCATGTCGTCAAAAATGATAAATCCACCTTTATTCACCATGGGCACCCATTTTTGAACATCAAAATAGGAAGTTTTATCAGAATGATTACCATCCACGTGCAGAATATCAATATTAAGGATTGGATCTGCTTTTTCAGACGTGGTTTTTAATAACTTGATCTGGTCGACTAACTTGAATTCATCGATTCTACCAATCAATTTTTGCAAGACAGCATTATGATCTACTTTGGACCACCAATCTTTATTGCTTTCGTTTTGTGCTTCTTCTATTGAAGCTAAACTATCCCAAGGGTCTATGCCATAAATAATCCCTTGAGTATTTGCTTTTAAAGCACAGGCCATGGGAACTAGCGATCTCCCTCCCCATACTCCAATTTCTAAAACTGTTTTTGGTTTAAATTTAAGAATGAGGTCAATTAGAATGGAAGCTTTTTGATGGGAACACCAACCATCAAGCTTATCCATAAATTGAAATGCTGATGTTTTAACTTGTCCCACATCAATGGGAATTACTTCGTTAGTAGTGTATTCATAATGCGAGGTAACGCGATTTTCAGCTGGTTGATCATAATTCATAAATCATTCTCCTGCGGATTTTCTATTAATTAGTGTTTTTTTTGTAATTTGGGCCTCCATTATCTGAACTGGCGCGAATCATTGTTGAGACAACATCATTATTAACAGTGAATAGCGATATGTCATTGGGTAGTGTGAATTCCATATCAAAGGGCAAAAAGATCTGGTAAGTCTTAAAAAAATTCAATAATTTGATCATGGCAGATTTACGCACAATCATAGAATAGGCACCGTATCGAGCGCCAATTCTGCTAATGTTAGAACTAATGACTTGGCGGAAACCAAATTTTGAAGGATTAGCTGGAGCAAAATTTGGCCTCCAGGCAAAGGCCGTGCAGGGTACATATTGGCCATTTTGATTTTTAGTGTCACGATCAGTAAATAAAATGTCCCACCCATTTTTACCAACTAGTGAATCCAATTCTTCTATTAATTGAGAAATTTGATGGGGATTTCTGATGCATTCAATATCATCCTCCATAACCCAAATTGTTTCATATCCAGAATCAAGCGCATCTTGAAGTATTGAAAGATGACTTATCACGATACCTATGGCTCCTCTGGACATACAGTGAGAGAAATAATTTTTTCCGTATTCATGTACAATTTCATGTTGGGGGGTAAAATCTCCTTTTAGAGGATAACAGGTTCCCCATTGATCACGTGTCATCCAAGATGCAAATTTGACGCCCAAGTCATTAATAGTTTCTAATGATAATTCCCAACCATTTACTGCTGAAAATCTGTAAGGAGTAATCCCGTAGGGAGCTAATTGTTGCAAACTAAGATTGTATTTTTCTGGTCTCTGATCCAAGTTAATCATATAAATATAATCAACTTTAGCTATAGATTTCAATATCGGTTTATCGGGACATTTTTTAAGATGTTTTTCAAAATTAGCATGAAGAATGCCAACTCCAAACAAAAAAATTGTAAAAAGTTTTTTTACCATTGACCAAATCCCCGGCTTTGACCTTTATATTTAAAATCTTGCTAAGTCTTTCCCCATAAAAAGGTTAAGAAGTCTCCCTTTGAATGGAAGTTTTAAATTTTATTGATGAGTCCATGCTACTTAAAATTTATATTTAGAAAAAAGAATTTTCTTAAATAAATAAATTATTAATACTTTTACCGTCAGTCTAGTAGCCCAGATTCCATTTTTTTCCATCACCTTCATGCCAATGGCATGTTGATTAATCAGAAGGAATTCGCATTTTTAATTTTGCTGATTTAGCAAAATGGTTGAAATCCCACTGAGATAAGTCAATTCAGTTTGAAAATGTTTTGAATCAGTAAGAAAAACAGGATTTTGCATTTTCTTTTAAAAGCAACTGGAAGTAAAATTCTTTGTAAGAATCAATCATACCATCTATTCTGACCACTTGAATATGATCAGTGTATTCCTCCACTGAATATCCTGGTGCATCATGTCGATTAACAATCACTAAATCAAAATCCAAAAGAGGAAATTTTTTCTTAAGAGTATTATAGAGCTTTTGAGCGCAATCAGGTGTAATCTCGATATTCTCTTTTACTTTCCATATGCGATGAGGATCAGTGAGAGACAAAGGATTTGCTGTTCTAACGAAAAATACTTTTCTATGGCAATTACCAAGCTGTCTAAAGCGATTAATTCTCCTCTGACATTTCTTTCTAAATTCCTCTACATTGTAAGCAGCGTCTGACCAATCGCCTTCATTGAGAAATTCGAGGTGATATTGCATATTTAGAAGTGCTTGTCCTTCGACTTTAAGATAATTCGGATTTAAAAAATGTAAAAAATCTTCCTCTAATAGCTCGATCATTTTTTCCGCATCAAAAGAAATAATCCAATCAAATGGAAATGCTGCTTTTCTAATTCCACAATGACGAAACATATGAGCTGTTGTACACGAAGAACCCAAACTAACAAATATAGGCTCTTGCCCCACCAGCTGTTCAATATCTCCACCAAAATCAAAATCCTGCGTGAGGTGAGCATTCAATAAAGAAATAGAAAAGAATAGCACAGTAAAAATACTATAGATGTAAGCTTGCATTTATTGACCTTTCCGTAAATTTTGTCAAAATTACAAGAATTATACATATTGATACTCAAGAATTCCGTCAACGAAATAATTTCTACGTTCTTTATTCTATATAGCAAATCCCTAGATATTCCATCCTAAAACATAAGAATTCGCACTCTAAATAATGAACCTCTATACAACGACCTCCCAATCTTTTGATGCAGCCTTTCTTTCAACTTTTTAAACGACATCCATGAGTGAGAATATATAAAAATGCATTCCAAAAAGTTTAAGATTGGTTCTCGGCCCTCGTTCTTTAGGAGGAGACCAGCTTATAAGTTCTTGAATAAGAATCCATAGACTTTCGCTAAGTTCTTGAAATTGAGGCATGATGTTCCTTAGAAAATTGGAACATCATGCCATAAAGAAATTTATTGAAACAGCCTCATCATTTGAGTTATAGGGAGCATCGAAGGAAG
>JABDFI010000061.1 GCA_013286595.1 Chlamydiota bacterium
GTTTTTTTAGCGGTACTTTAAAAATTGGCAAAGAGGGACCTATTGCAAAAGATGGGTTTATAAATTCAATCGGGTTAAAAAAAACGTGATCAAATAGTGTCTAGTAACTATAATCGCTTTGAACGATGCTTGAGGTTAGAACCTTAAGCTTAACATTCAAGAGTAATACGATAGGGAGAGTCCGATGGACAACAATAGTGAAAATGAAAATGGAGTGGTTAAGTGGTTTGACGAAGCGAAAGGATATGGATTCATCACACCTGATTCTGGTGCGAAAGACATTTTCTTTCATCGTTCGAATATCGATATGTTAGAGCGGATTGTTGATAAAGGTGAGCGCGTTGAATTTGTTATCGGAGAAGGTCGTCAAGGTCCAGAAGCTAGACAAGTTCGTTCACTTCAAGTCTAAGAATACATCCATCACGATTTTCATTCGCAATTCTCATTTTGAAATTCGGACCACTTAAGAACGTTTGGTGCTTAAGTGGGTTCTGTGTTTTTGTCTTTAGAAATTTTTTGTTGACATGAGATGATTTAATCGGGAATGGTTTAACTTTAGGACTAAAATTGTGGTTAATCATGTCGATTAAGAAAAGCGAGCTACTTTTAGCTGTTGGGTACACGATGTGTTTCTTAACAGCTTCTCCAGCTTATAGTGATGAAGACCATTCTAAACATTCTGTAGTGAAAATCGCTCCTACATTTTTGACGCGCGCTGATAGTCTACCCGTCGAAAATTTCGAAGACGCAACAGATCCCTATCTGGAAGGGTATATTCAAGCTTTAGTCGATATGCACTACTATGAGTACCGCGTGGTGGTGTCGGTCAAAGATCATAGAGTCACGTTGACTAATTTGCCCAAAAACGAATTGCTTGCAAATAGCATCATCGCGTTTGTTGCAGATCTTCCCGGCGTTCAATCGGTAGAAGTAAAGGAAACGATTACCGAAGAAGAAATCGCAAGCCGTAAACTTTATGTTGAAGCTCCCCGGGTAGATGGCATTTGGTTTCCCCAAGCGACTGTTTTATTTGCACCACTCGTAGCTGATCCTCGAGAACCGACGTATTCAGCAGCTTTGCGATTTTGGGATAGAGTCATTGGAAGCGTTGTAGCAGCGGTATCTTTAGGCGATGACTTTCCCATTTTCCGCTGGAGAAATGTATTCCGTTGGCAAGGGGATTTACAAATTGGGATTAATGCGGGTATCTGGTCGGTGTTTAACTATTCCGGGGTGCCTCATAATGATTGTGGTTGGTGTGAGCTCGTCAATACAGATTTCATGGTAGGAATACCCCTAACTTATGCTTATGATAAATGGTCGTTTCGTTTACGCGTTTATCACATTTCCTCTCACTTAGGAGATGAATTTCTGGTTAACAATCCAGAATACATAGCAAAAAGGGTCAATCCCAGCATGGAAGGGGTCGATCTGTTTTCCTCCTTCCAGTACTCTTTATCTCCAAAAAGCAAGACAGGGTTTGGTGGAGATGACCCTACTTTACGCCTTAGAGCCTCCAATGAAAACTCAAAATCCGTGCCAATGCCACCTGTTAAAATAATGGGAAAATCGAGATTGAATTCCGCTTGCCGTTCTACCAAGCGATCCAAACGGTAAGTCATCTTTGCTTCTATATAGGGATTTTGTTTTTGTTCATTGACAACAGCATCTTTTTTTGCTCGGAAATCGACGATGTTCGCACAGGAGAGGATGTTAACTTTTTTAGCCACTCGATTTCCCAATTCCATCACACCCGGCCCCCCTCCCGTAACCAGTCCTAAGGGTGTATCTTTGTTGAATAAAACATGGTTCATTTCCAACCTCATTTCATTCAATCCGATGAACAAACGCGTCAATTCATCCTCTAAATTCCCCATGAGCAAATTCGATCCATAGAGCCCAAAGGCTATCATTTTCACAAAGGTATCGATAAGGGATACCGGTACAAACATCCCCGCATCCTTATTGGGCTTGGGCACATACTTGAGAACCTTGCCACTGATTTTATCCACCCAATAGGTGGGAATGGCGAACTTGGCCAAATCGTGTAAAAGAGAGCGATCTTCATGTGAAAAGTATTCTCCATAACTCAATGAAGGATACTGGAAGTAAATCCCTTTTAAACAGCGCTGTACCCGATCGCTAAGTAACATGCGCTTCATCAAAGGCGAAGAAAAATAGCGCAAAAAAAGAACACCTTGGCTTGTGATCGTTCCATCTTCAATTGCTTTCAAAAAGGGATAACAAGCTTGTTGCTGGATGTAGCGATCTACCATTAATGCCTGTCTTTCCAAATGGATCAATCCAGGAAATTCGTTGATACGAGGCTCTCTCGTGATCCAATCCTGAGGTGTTAAATTCAATAATTGCTCCCCTTTTACCACATATACAGCTGCGCGATGTTGTTGAGGTGCAGGAGCTGTTTCAAACACTTTAAATAGTGTCTCAGTACTGTCCAAGGAAGCTTGTAATTGATCGCGATCTGCGAAAAAAACATGCTCGCGATAGGGCTCTAATGTATAAAATTCGAGAGGGATATCGCTAATTTCGAATTGAGAGGATCCAAAGAGCTCATACACATCTCCTGATGCAGCGGTCGTAGGCTCCAACACGCAAGCAGTTGTATGCTCAAATCCATTAGGTAATAGTCCATCCACCACCCTACCGAACACTGTTCTAATGTGCAAAGGCGAGGTTTTAACGAGTAAGATCTCTCCTTCTTTTACACACTTTTTTTCCTCTGACATCCAGGTTTGTTCTAACTGCAACAGCGCGCGAATGCGCATCTCAGGTCGCATTAAGGCTTTGGCCAATCCCGGTAAAAACCCCAAAATCGAAGACTCATACTTTAAAACCCCATCTTGTAAAGGCAAATAAGCCACAGTGCGTCCATCGACCTTCTCTAAAATCAAGTGATCCATCCCTTGAGCGCCACCCAAAGACAATAAAGGTCTTCCTTGACCATCAGACCGATCAAACATCCGGCGCAAATAATCGGGGTCGCGCACGCGTCTTGAGCGATCGGCAGCAAAAAGCTTTCCAATGTAGGCACCCACCTGGATCAATCCCAACATCGCCATGGCGATTTCACCCAAAGCAACGAGTTTCACCTTGATCTCCGCGCAACGATTAAGTGGATCTAAAGCGTATTCTATTCCAATGCCATTGATCCCCAATTGCGCCAACACGCTTTTCAAGTTGAAAAAAACGCATTTTCGATCGATTTTGAAACCCACAAAGACGGGTGATATCTTTTCAATCAAGACAACTACTTCCAAAGAACGAGCATCTAATCGCTTCAGTTGCGTCACTTTGCCATCGGGAGTGATCAAATCAAAATGCTCAAACTTTAGGTAATTTTCCATCTATTGCCTCCTTTACACAAATGAATTCAAAAATTGGGAATTTGGCTGATAAGCGGCACAAATTTTTGTGTCTGGAGCGAGCGACCATTGCTGAATAGCAAGGCGCGAGTGAAGACCAAAAATTTGCTTGCCAAGCTGACATAGCCAAAAACCAATTTTGGAGTTTATTTGTGTATACTTGCCTCATAACATGAATGACACTTCGAAACAATCTTATCCAACAAATGGCTAAACATGGTTTCTGTCAACACACCAGTGTGGGTATTCTGAGGGCTAGGATGATAGGACATGTACACATCGGGAAATCCTTCCACTTTGCAGTGACCTCCATGCTTAAAGGTCGCCTGCACACTTCCTCCATGTCGCTTGACATAGTGTTCGTACCCCTTCCAGGCAATTTTCCCTAAGACAAGCACGCACTTGATGTTCTTTAACAAGTGGATCTCATTCCATAAGTACACACTGCAATTATCTTCTTCCTGACTAGTTGGTCGATTATCTGGCGGTACGCACTTCACAACCGCTGTGATGTAGCATCCTGTCAATCTAAGCTCATCCCCTACCCTTTCCGAGGTCGCTTGATTGGCAAATCCGGCCCGATGCAGCATCTTAAACAAAAATCTAGCCGACCCATCCCCTGTAAAGATTCTCCCCGTGCGATTGCCCCCTTGCGCTGAAGGAGCTAAACCCACGATCAATAACCATGCCTTTTCATCCCCAAATCCCGGTACAGGCCGTCTCCAGTACTCTTCCTCCTCAAATGCCTTTCTCTTCGGTACACTTTCTCTAAAAGCCACTAACCTAGGGCATTTTGCACACTCGACCACACATCGATTCAATTCCCCTAGTGTATGAAACATTCCAATCTCCATTTTAAACTTGCTTCTAGCATGGCCGATTCGGTAATATTTTCAACACCAATCTCCCCAGGGGGCAATAGCTCAGGGGTTAGAGCGGCGGACTCATAACCCGTTGGTCGCAGGTTCAATCCCTGCTTGCCCCACATTTCTTACATGCTTACCATTAACAAGTTAGGTGTGATTTAGTGGATCACGTTATAGACGAGAAATCTGTCGATGCACACACACTGCACACAGATTCACTAAAAAGCACAGCACGCAGCAGCAAACTAAGAGGTGCTGACGTGCGTGGAATCCAAAAAATTAAGAATAAATATGGAAGTTACAGCTATAGGGCTCAAGTCAGATTAAACAATGGCTTGCCCCCACAATTTATTCCTGCCCTCCAAAATCGAAAAGTGGAATGTGCGGACCTTGCGTAAAAAAATGGATTCCATGTTCTATGAACGTACTGCACTTTCAAGAAAACCCGAATTGGTTGCCAAGGCCGAGCTAGAGGCACTCCGTACAGGGATCAACTCACCCCTGAATCCGCCATTTGTAAAGGTAGAAATTTTTTCTACTTACAACTATGCTAATCGCTTAACCGAAATAGTTGCTCAAAGGAAAAGATGGACATGATCTCTACAGACAGTTCCCTGCTGCTCTATCAGACAGAAGATGGTCAAACCAAAATCGAAGTACGCCTACAAGATGAGACCGTTTGGTTGAGCCAGGCACAGCTATGCGACCTATTTGATAAGGACAAGCGAACAATCTCTGAGCACATACAGAATATTTTCAAAGAGGGGGAACTATTTGAAGAATCAGTTATCCGGAAATTCCGGACAACTGCCTCTGATGGCAAAAATTATCAGGTAAACTACTATAACCTGGATGTAATCATCTCAGTGGGATATAGGGTCAGTTCGCACAGAGGCACCCAATTCCGTATCTGGGCTACTCAAAGGCTAAAAGAATATTTGGTCCTGCAAACATACGAAGACAGGAAGGTCTGTATTCATCGGATTTCCAACTTTTGTCCACGCTTTACTGGTGTCCACGGAGGTGATTTTTGTATGAATTTACGCTCTCCATCTGGGAAAACTTCCACAAGACATCCGTTTTCGCTCACGAGCACACTACTACCAGATGCAAGAGCTGCCCAGTAAGCTTGTTTGAATGCTATCTCAGCAAGTTCTGGAATATGAGCTTCCAAATAGTCAAGAGCCTTTTCACTTAAGTCCATGGTTTTTCCTCCATTGAGTGTAAGTCCGATCGCAGCTTATTGACCTCTTTATTCTAAGAGATTTTTCCTATTTATTTCCTAGATTACTTGTGGACTATTAGCTTATAGATATTTTAAAGAGAGGACTATGAAAATCTTACTTACTGGAGCTAATGGGTATATTGGAACTCGCCTTCTTCCCCGTTTGGTAGACGATGGGCATGAGATATATGTCCTGGTAAGAAGCCGTTCTCGAATTGAAATTCCCGAGAAATTTCAATCTCAACTTCATATCATTGAAGCTGACCTCCTTAATCCTTCCTCTTTGTTGAAAATTCCAGATGACATCGATGCAGCTTACTATCTCGTCCATTCAATGAGCTATTCGCAAAAATTTTCCGAATTGGAAGCTGCTTCAGCAGAAAATTTCGCGAGACGGCTGGAAAATACGAAAGCAAAACAAATCATCTACTTGAGCGGTCTCTCAAACGAAGTTCATCTTTCCCGTCACTTAACCTCCAGAAAAAAGGTCGGAAAAATCCTCCGAGAAGGAAAAGTTCCTGTGACTATTTTAATGGCTGGGATCATCATCGGTTCAGGAAGCGCTTCATTTGAAATTATCCGAGACCTGGTTGAAAAACTGCCCATTATGGTTGCCCCAAAATGGCTTAAGCAGCTCACTCAACCGATCGCCATAAGCGATGTTCTAGCTTATCTGACGCTCGTATTGGGGAATCCAGCCTGCTTGGGACAGTCCTTTGAGATCGGAGGACCTAATGTCATGAGCTACAAAGACCTTCTATTAAATTTCGCTAAAATGCGGGGGTTGAAGCGGAAAATTTTTACGGTTCCCGTCCTTACGCCGCGCCTCTCTTCCTATTGGCTATTTTTTGTGACTAGCACAAGCTTTTCCCTTGCCCGTTTCCTAGTCGAAAGTCTCATTAATAATGCAGTTTGCAAAGAAAACCGAATTCAAACGCTTTTTCCAAGAAAATTACTCTCTTATGAAGAGGCTCTACAACTGGCTTTTACCCGCACCGAAGAAGATTGGGTACCTTCAAGCTGGAAAGATACTTTAAGTGGCTCAACTTTAAATCCAGATCTTTCCATTTATGTCCATGTTCCTAAATTCGGCATCTTGAGCGATAGACGCATCATTCCTTTTTCTTGTCCCATAGAACAAGTGCAAAAACGGATTTGGTCTCTAGGCGGAGATCGAGGTTGGCTTACAATGAATTGGGCTTGGAAACTCAGGGGTTTTCTGGATAAATTGGTGGGAGGAATTGGGCTGCGCAGAGGTAGAACTCATCCAATGCGACTGAAAGTAGGAGATGCTCTCGACTTCTGGCGCGTTTTGTTATCGGATGAAAAAAATCGACGCCTGCTTCTCTATGCTGAAATGAAACTGCCTGGGGAAGCATGGCTTGAATTTGAGATCATCCCTCATGAAACAGGAGGGACTCTGAAACAAACGGCATCATTCCGTCCCAATGGAGTCTGGGGTAGATTTTATTGGTATAGTCTTTACCCGTTTCATGCTCTTATTTTTAGCCAATTGGCAAAGCACATCGCAAAGGGATAAAAATGGAAAAGAAATTTCGAAAATCCCTCTTTTTATTCAGGCGCGATTTGCGCCTTGAGGATAATACAGGGCTCATTTTTGCGTTGAAGTCTTCGGAAATTGTCATTCCTGCCTTCATTTTCACACCAGAACAGATCGAGAGAAATCCTTTTAGAAGCGATCATTGTCTGAAATTTATGATAGAATCTCTCAAAGATCTCGAAAACCAGCTGAAGAAAAAGGGGGGTAAGCTCTTCTTTTTTAAAGGAAAGCCAGAAAAAGTTGTGAGCAAATGTATCCGTGAACTCAATATCGAGGCTTTGATTGTAAATCGGGATTATACTCCCTATAGCCTACAAAGAGATAAAAAGCTCGAAAAAGTCTGTAAAACCGGCCAGATACCATTTTATTCTTTCGATGATGCGCTCCTTCATCCACCTGAAGAGACTCTGAAAAAAGATGGGAGGCCTTACACGATTTTCACACCTTATTTTCGCAATGCTTCAAAACAGAAAGTGTTGCCTCCGGTGCAAACCAAAGGGATCCATTACTTCCGTGGATCGATCCCCTTTGCAGAAAATAAGTCGTCCTTTCCCAAGCCCACTGTAGAAAATGAGTTGATCGGAGGAAGGTCGAAGGCACTCAAAATTCTCAAAAAATTAGATTCTTTTGGCAAATATGAAAGGCTGAGAGATTTTCCAGCAGAGGAATGCTTTACGCGTCTCTCTCCTT
This sequence comes from Chlamydiota bacterium, assembly GCA_013286595.1. GTDB lineage: Bacteria > Chlamydiota > Chlamydiia > Chlamydiales > Rhabdochlamydiaceae > JABDFI01. Next base: position 7,726 of record JABDFI010000061.1, read on the forward strand.
ATCTGAAATTCACCGTCTGCTCCCCTCGCGAAGTTTATGCGGTCATCTGCCGCAATTTAAGTCCGCACCATGAGTTGATCCGCGCTCTCTACTGGAGAGATTTTTTTACATCAATTGCATTTTTCTTTCCGCACGTCTTTAAAGGGGCTTTCCATCCCAAATTTGATAAGCTCAAGTGGTCGTATAACAAAAAAGCTTATCACCGATGGTGTGAAGGCTCTACCGGTTTTCCGATTGTCGATGCAGGAATGAGGGAGATGAACGAAACCGGCTTTATGCATAATCGCGTTCGCATGATAGCAGCCTCATTTCTCATCAAAGACCTGCACATCGATTGGAGGTTGGGCGAAAAATACTTTGCTAAAGTCTTGATTGATTACGACCCTGCTGTGAACAATGGGAACTGGCAATGGGTAGCCAGTACCGGAAGCGATGCCCAGCCTTACTTTCGCATTTTCAATCCTTGGAACCAGCAGAAAAAATTCGATCCTGAATGTATCTATATTAAAAAATGGGTTCCTGAACTTCGAGACTTCCCGCCTAAAGCCATTCATGCATGGTATGAGGAAAAGTACCGTGCTGGATACAAAAAATATCCAGCTCCGATGACCAATCATGAAAAGGCAGCCAAAGAAGCCCTTCATGCCTATAAATCGATCTGATTCCGTGGACTATTTGTGGACCACTGATATGCAAAAAACATATAACAAATTGATAAGGATAAACCTTTCTAGAGTGTCCGCTTATGCTTCTATTGCTTGGATTTTCTTTCCTCGCTGGGATTTTCACAGCGTTCTCACCATGCATCTTGCCTGTGCTTCCTGCGATTTTGTCAGCAGGCGTAGCCGCAGGGCGCCTCAGGCCTCTAGGTACTATTCTCGGTCTGACTTGCAGCTTTTCATTCTTTACACTGGCTCTTTCCTGGCTTGTACACAAAACTGGTATCGCTCCTAGCATTCTCCGATATATCGCTATTGGGCTTGTGTTTTTCTTTGGTCTTGTGATGATCTTCCCGAAGCTGTCCAACTGGTTTGCCAAAGTCACAACCCCTATTGCAAATCTCGGTCAAAAAATCCAAGGCAAGCGCCCTCATCAAGGTTTTGGGGGCGGGATGCTATTTGGAACTGCACTGGGGCTACTTTGGACACCTTGTGCAGGCCCCATTTTAGGCGCCATCACAGCACTTGCTGCCACAGGCTCGATCAATTTAACTGCGATCTTGATGACAGTGTCGTATAGCATCGGGGCAGGGACTATTATGCTCATTTATGCCTATGGAAGTGCTAAGATCCTAAACTCTTCCCGATTTCTGTCACGCTATACTGAACGTATTCGCCAAGTATTTGGTATTTTAATGGTGCTCTTTGCACTGATTCTGATACTTAATTGGGACATGCTCATCAATAAAAAGCTCTCACAAATTTTCCCTGAAATCATTTCCGAAAAAAATTTCAATGTCGAAGAAAAATTCCGGGAGATTTACAAACGTAAAGAGCTACCTGAAAATGGTCCTGCACCTGAACTTACAGGCATTACCGCCTGGATTAACTCACCTCCGCTGACTTTGTCTGAACTGCGCGGAAAAGTGGTCCTTATCGATTTTTGGACATCTAGCTGCATCAATTGCATTAGAACTCTTCCTTATCTTAAAAACTGGTATCGCGATTATAAGGATTATGGGTTTGTGATTATTGGAGTGCATACGCCTGAATTTGAATTTGAAAAAAATTATGAGAACGTTAAAAAAGCCACCCTTCAATTTGAGATTACCTATCCTGTGGCAATGGATAATAACTATGCCACATGGAGGGCTTATGAAAACTCTTATTGGCCAGCGCACTATTTGATCGATCAGTCAGGCAATATTCGCATGGTACACTTTGGAGAGGGTGCCTATTCCGAAACTGAAAAAGCCATTCGAAAGCTTTTGAACATGCCAGCGATCGAAATTCAAGAAGCAAAAAGGCTAAGTAGACCCATTACTCCTGAAACATATTTAGGCCTCGACAGAGGTCACAGCTATCAAATGCGCATCACTCCAGACAAACCAGCTGACTATGATTATACAGAACCCCTCGGCGAAGACCAAGTTGGGCTAAAAGGAAAATGGCAAGCAGAAGGACAGTATATTCTAGCAATCAGCGATACAAGTTATCTAGATCTGAATTTCTTGGCGACACACGCCTATCTTGTTTTGGGAGGATCGAGCCCCATTCCGCTTGAGATCACTCTAGATGGCAATTTCTACGGCACTATCTCTGTCAACGGAGATCGAGAATATAAGATCGTCAGCACATCTTATGGCCGCCATCTGCTCTCACTGAAAGTTCCCAAAGGCATTCGCGCCTACGCCCTCACCTTCGGCGATGAATAAAATTCGGAGATTCAATGGTTGATTGGAGGGAATCTTATTCAAATCCTCTTTGATGTAGGCGGAAGAAGCTCCAATGTGAAACAATTTACCGCGGACTTAAGCCCTCTTCTTCTCTCCTTAATCTTTCCCTTTTTTATTCTCGAGATTAAACATTCTTGCTATGATTTTTGTATGAAAAAAGAACCTGTGCAGATCATTTACTTAAATGGGCCATCTAGCAGTGGCAAAACAACCCTTGCAAAGGCGCTTCAACATGCATTTGAAAAGCCATTTTTGCATGTCGGTATTGATAAGATCATTGGATGGATGCCAGAGAAAGTCAATAATTGGACTGGAGGAGAAGCTCCTTCTGGATATAGCTGGAAAAAGACTGTGGATGCATCCGGCAATCCAATTCAAGAGCTACAAGCAGGTCGCTTCGCTCAAAAGATAGGCAAAACATTCCAAGAGGTTGTCCTCGCACTTGCCAAAATGGGTCATCACATTGTTATTGATGACGTCTCTTTCGGCAAACAGCAACTTGATGAATGGAAGAAAACTCTAAAAGACTTCCGAGTTTTATGGGTTGGAGTAAATGCTCCTCTCCCTGTTTTGGAACAGAGAGAAAAAGAGAGAGGTAATCGTATTCCAGGATCAGCAAGAGGGCAATTCCATAAAGTACATGTTGATACTACTTATGACTTGGAGATAGATACCCATCAAGCAAGCATTAGTGAAAATACTGAAAAAATTAAGTCCCTTGCCTTATGCCCTTCCCATCTCATAGAGCCAGATGCAAAAACTCTGATACGGTCAATGAATGCACAAGATATTGCAAAAATAGTAAGTCGATATTCTTTCCCTTGGTCTACCCCAGTGAAAACCAAAGTCCTCTGGGACACATATTATCGTGAGCAACAAGATAATATTCGCACGGTTGCGGTGTTAGAAAAAGGCAATGAAATCCTTGGATACGGCAGCCTACTTCGACAACCAGAATGCCCCTTTTTTGTGAGTAAGAATATTCCGGAAATTAATGCTATCTGGATTGATAAAAATCATCGCAGAAAAGGGCTGGGAAAAGCCTTAATCAAGTGGATTGAAGATCTTGCAAGTCAGGAAGGTTACGATCAAATAGGGATCGGAGTTGGCTTATATCGGGACTATGGACCAGCCCAAAAGCTTTACTTCCAATTGGGATACATCCCTGATGGCAATGGTATTACTTACAAAGGCCAACCCACTGTTCCTGGGCAAACTTATCCGTTAGACGATGATCTTATCCTTTGGTTGATGAAGGCACTGAGGATAGAAAAAACTCCATGACTAAAATGCACGCAAATGAATTTCATATCGATGAATCACTGGTTCAGCGATTACTTGCAAAACAGTTTCC
>JABDFI010000062.1 GCA_013286595.1 Chlamydiota bacterium
TCTATAGATGATCTTGCCATCTCTTTAAAAAGTGGGAATATCAGTGTAAATGAAATTCCTCCAATAAGGTTAGTAGAACGAAACAATATCTTATATGCTCTTGATAACCGGCGATTAGAGGCTTTTAGAAGAGCGGGGGTTACCAATACCATACAGGATGGCAACCACTGAAGAAATTGCTATCCACACGCCCTGCTTCCGAGCACGCGATTTTGCGAACAAGGTGAGGCTCAAGAGGGCCAGCGGGGGACAATTGACACGCAAGTGCTTTGTCCCCGACATGTGTAATGGAAGGCCCTTCAATACTCATTTCTCCAACACTCACTTTAATTGACCAAGCAGATGATTGGAGAGAGCCTTCAGATAATTGGGTCGACCATTATCGCTAGGTGCTTTAGGATAATTGGAGACAACATTATTAACTACGGTGTACATATTAAGTCCTGGAGGCAGGTAAAAATCCATATCATATGGGAGAAAAACAGAGTGTTTGATGATAAAATCGTAAATTTTCTTAATTCCACTACGTTGTAAAATCATAGAATGTGCTCCAAATCGTGCTCCTAGTCGAATAAATTCATCATTGATTTGTTCGCATATGTAGTACTGGTCTGTATTTTCAGGGTTAAAATTAGGACGTTTTGCCATACCTCTTGCTGGAACTTCAATTCCTGATGAACTTCGAATATTTCTGTCTGTAAATAAGATATCCCAATTGTTTTTGCCAACTGCTTGATTTAATTGCTCGATTAACTGAGGGATTTTACGTGGATCAGATAAGACTTCCACATCGTCTTCCATTATCCAAATTGTTTCATAATTAGAATCTAATGCATCACGCAAGACGGAAAGATGGCTTAAAACGATCCCAATGGTGCCTTTGGCGATGCGATGGCAGAAATAAACTTGTCCTTCTTTTTCTATTATACTGTGGTCTCGTTCAAAGTTGCCATCTAGGTTGAAACTTGTACCGAGATAACCACCTATCATGCTCATGGGATTAAATCGCACCCCTACATCATTAATTGTGGCCAAAGAAAGTTCCCAACCATTGACTGCGGAAAAGCGATAAGGGAAGATTCCGTAAGGATTAAGCTGTTTATTGCTAAGTTCCCATTTTTCAGGTCTTTGATCTAGATTGATCATATAAATGAAATCAATATTCTCAAATTTATGAATACCTGTTTTATTGTCGATTTTTTTTAAGTGATCTACAATCTGGCTAAAAATCAAAATAGGTATAGAAAAAAGCATCAACAACAGAGCGATCAATTGCATAGTCATTCCTCCCACACTCACTTTAATTGACTAAGAAGATGGTCGGCAATGCGGATGGCATTGGCGATGATGGTGAGAGAGGGGTTGACGGCTGAGCTGGAGGGAAAGAAGCTGCCGTCGACAACGTAGAGATTCTGCACGTCATGGGATTTGCAATGGATGTCGAGCGCTGATGTTTTCGGGTCTTTGCCAAATCGAATGGTGCCATTTTGATGGGCAACGCCTGCGATAGGAATATGTTTGCCCATGTAGGCAGAATTGGGAATAAAATGATGCGGATGACCAACTGCCTTTAACATTTGTTTGAGTTTTCCCATAAGCCGTCGATGCCCTTCGAGATTGTTTGGTGTGTAGCTGAGTTGTATCTGTCCATCTTGTTTGATAGTGACGCGATTGTCTGCAAAGGGAAGATCTTCTGAAGTGAGCCAGAAATCGATCGAATGGTGCCCCATGGCGTTGGTGATGAAAAGGGGAGTGAGGGGTGGTGCATCGGCTTTGAACATCCAACCATCTGCTTTTCCCAGCATTTGAATATGTCCTAAAGGATGATCCCAGTCGGGTGCTCCATAGTAAAAATCATTGAGCCCCATGGTTTTTTGAAAGAAGGTAGGATTAGTAGACGGCATAAGAGCCACTAGAGCGGAATTATTGTGACACATGTAATGTCTTCCTACGACATCTGAGCTATTCGCTAGTCCATTGGGATGTTTGGAGTTCGCTGACCTGAGTAGTAGAGCAGCAGAGTTGACGGCACCACACGAGACAACAACTAAATTTCCTCGGTATATTTCTTGTTGGCCTGCGCGTTTGACAATGACTCGGGAAACCTCTGTGCCCTCTTGATTGGTTTCTAATCGCTCGACATAGGCATCTGTCACTAAAGTGACGTTGGTATGTTGTAATGCGGGTCTGACACAGACGACATGAGCATCAGCTTTGCCATCGACAAGACAGGGGAATCCATCGCATGTGTTGCATTTGACACAAGGACTTTGACCGCGGTTGCTTTCATCAAGTATGAGGCCAAGAGGCAAGGGAAATGGATGGTAACCTTGCTTTTCAAGTGAGTCGCATAAGTGTTGAATTTTGGGTTCGTGGGCTACTGGTGGATAAGGAAAAGGAGTGGAAGAGGGAGGTTCGGTGGAATCCTTTCCTCTCAGCCCATGGACATGATAGAGCTTCTCTGCTCGCACATAATACGGTTCCATCTCTTGATAGCTAATCGGCCAGGCGGGAGAGATCCCACCAGCATGCTTTACTTCACCATAATCTTTTTCTCGCATGCGTAAAAGTGCTGCACCATAAAATTTTGTATTTCCACCGACATAATAATGGTTGCCGGGACGAAAAGGTTTTCCTTTTTTGTCTAACCACATCTCAGAGGTTGTATAGCGCTGATCATAAAATACAGTTTTAGACGACCAGTTGTCCTTTTCACGTGGCAAATAGGTGCCTCGCTCTAGGATTAATATTTTTTTCCCCGAAGGGGCCAGTTGATGAGCTAACGTTCCCCCGCCTGCACCCGAGCCGATGATAATAACATCATAGTGTTCTGCATTCATCTTCAACCTCCTGATGCAAATCCTGGAAAGAGTGTCATCCCGCCATCCACGAAAATCGTCGTGCCGGTAATGTAGTCTGCGTAATCGGAAGACAACCATACTGCGCAATGAGCGATGTCATCTGGTTCCCCAATGCGGTTGTAGGGGATGAGCTTCATCAGCGCTTGATAAGCTTCTGGGGTATTCCAAGCGGAGGTGTTAATCGGCGTGCGGATGGCTCCGGGGGCGATGGCATTAACTCGAATTCTGTGGGGAGCTACTTCTTGAGCGATCGACTCCATAAAGAGGTGGATGCCACCTTTAGACGAAGCGTAATTCACATGGCCTGCCCAGGGAATCATCTGGTGCACGGAGCTCATGCAGATGATTTTTCCTGCGGCGCAAGATACTTCTTTGCGCACTCCTCTGCGCTTAAACTCTTTGATCGCCTCGCGAGCGCATAAAAATTGTCCGGTTAAGTTTGTCGTGATGACAGCGTTCCATTGGTCCAGTGTCATCGATTCTAAGGGGGAGTCGCGTTGAATTCCCGCATTGTTGACTAAGATGTCAATTGTGCCCATTTCCTGAACCATTTTTTGGAACATGGGGATGACTTGGTCTTCTTTAGAAACATCAGCTTTATGGGCGTAAGAGCGACCTCCTGCCTTTTTAATCTCATCCACAACGCGTTGCGCTGTGGCATCGTCTTTAGACACATAGTTGACAACTACGTCAGCGCCTGCTTTTCCCAGAGCAATCGCAATTGCTTCGCCAATTCCAGAATTGGCGCCTGTCACTAGAGCTTTTTGCCCTTTTAAGATTTTAATTGCTTCAATCGTGGGATAAACCACGTCTGGAAGGGGGGAATTTTTCATAACTGTTCACCTAGTTGTTGAATGAGTTTGGCTACAAGCGCAGTCCAGCCGGTTTGATGACTGGCTCCAAGTCCTGCGCCGTTATCTCCATGAAAGTATTCATAAAAAAGAATGTGGTCTTTCCATTGAGGATCGGATTGAAAGAGTTCTGTGCCTCCGTAAATCGGACGTTTTCCTTCTTCATTGCGCGTGAATAGTCGAATTAAGCGTTTCGAGAGTTCTTTGGCAACATCAGCGAGATTGAGGTAATGATTTGAACCTGTAGGAAATTCTACTTTCAACCCATCACCATAATAATAATGATATTTCTGTAAGGCTTCGATGATGAGAAAATTGATGGGGAACCAGATCGGTCCTCGCCAGTTAGAGTTACCACCAAACATCCGATTGTCAGATTCTGCTGGGAGATAACGAACTGTATGGGTAGTGCCATTAATGGGCATCGTGTAGGGATGCTTATCATGGTATTTTGAGACAGATCGTATCCCATATTCGGATAGAAACTCCTGCTCATCGAGCATGTAGCGCAGAACACTCTTGAGCTTTTCTTCGGATAAAATGGAAAGCAATCTTCTTTGCCCCACACCAGGGTGATAAACGCAAGCAATGTTGACATTGTCGTGACCTTGCTTTTTGATGAACCAATCAACACGTCGACTAAATGTAGTCAGTTTTTCCATGGTCTGAGGTTCGAGTGTTTCCACAGCAAGTAAGGGAAGTAATCCCACGATAGAACGCACCTTGAGATGTTGGATCGAGTCATGGGGGAGATGCAAGATATCATAGAAAAACCCATCTTCGCGATCCCATAGAGAATGTCCTTTACCACCGCAATTGGTCATCGCTCGAGCAATGCGTAAAAAATGTTCAAAGAACTTGGTGGCCATGTCTTGGTAAAGGGGTTCTTCTAAAGAAAGGTAAATGGCAATTTTCATCATGATGGTGCAATAAAAAGCCATCCATGCTGTGCCATCTGATTGATCAATGTGTCCTCCTGTGGGTAGAGGCGCACTTCGATCGAATACGCTGATGTTATCTAAACCTAGAAAACCACCTTGAAAGATGTTATTTCCCTCTTCATCCTTGCGGTTGACCCACCACGTGAAATTAAGTAGTAATTTATGAAAGATCGATTTGAGAAAATTGCGATCAAATACGCCGTGCATTTTTCCATCGATTTTGTAAGTTCGCCAAGCGCTCCATGCAAGTACCGGAGGATTAACATCGGAAAAATTCCATTCATAAGCGGGGAGTTGCCCGTTGGGATGTAGATACCATTCTCTTGTCAACAACTCGATCTGTCGCTTGGCAAAATCGGGATCTAACATCAGCATGGGAATGCAGTGAAAGGCCGTGTCCCAAGCGCAAAAATAAGGATATTCCCATTTATCTGGCATCGAAAGGATATCAAAGGAGGTAAGATGCGTCCAATCTCGATTGCGTGGGTCTGTTCTGGTGAGGGGTAAAAGGGGATCGCCCTTATTCCATTGTTCGAGATCAAAGTAATAGAGTTGTTTACTCCATAGCAATCCTGCAAAAGCTTGTCGTTGAATGCTCTTGAGCTCATCGCTGAGTTTCGAGGGCTGTAATGCTGCGTAGAAAGCATCAGCTTCTTGCTGTCTCAACGTGATCCACTTATCACAATTGGAGCAAGGGTCGTTCGTTTTTTTGTTAGAAAAATGAAGCCTCACACACCATTTTTCTTGTGGATCGAGGTCTTTTTTATACAATGCAGCAGCCTTCGTTCCCGTTTGATGGGGATTGACGGCTTCGCGTTGTTGTTCGACGACATAGCGATGAAAGGCATCTTTCACATAAGGAGAGCGATTGGGGACTCCATAGAGTTTTTCAGAATTAGTTTCGTTTTCAGTGAACAGTAGCTGAGGATTTTCATCGCAAGACAAATAATAAATTCCCTCCACAGGATGAGAAAGCTCGATCACTCCTGGACTTTTCTCTTTTAAAGAGGGTTTTCCCTTTTCATCACCCATTGCTCCTTTTTCTCCATATCCCCAGCTCCAGGTGTTGCGGAACCAAATGGTCGGCAATAAATAACAAGGAGCTCGTTGATCTCCGCGATTGATCACGGTAAAGCGCATGAAAATCTCTTCTTCAGAGACTTTTGCGTATTCTACTGTGATGTCAAAGTAGCGATTTTCCTTAAAAATTCCCGTGTGAATGAGTTCATATTCTAATTCATGCTGGTTGCGCTTGAGATTTTCTTCTATGAGCTGTGTATACGGAAAGGCACGTTGCGGATACTTGTACAACATCTTCTGGTAACTATGTGTCGGAGTATTATCTTGGTAGAAGTAGTAGTCTTTGACATCTTCACCATGATTGCCCTCTGGTCCACTTAGACCAAAGAAATGCTCTTTGAGAAGAGGGTCTTGACCATTCCATGCAGAAAGTGCGAAACAGATGCGTTGATTGCGATCCGATAATCCAGCAAGCCCTTCTTCATTCCATCGGTAAGCTCGAGAAGGTGCTTGATCACGCGTGAAATGACCCCATGGATCTCCATGAGGACTGTAATCTTCTCGCACTGTTCCCCAAGATCTCTCGCTGAGATAAGGGCCCCATTTTTTCCATTGAGAATGTTGAGTTCGGTAGGAAGCAAGACGTTTGTGCTCTTCTGTTAGATCCATGGTCGATTTATACTACGCCCGCTTAGTTTTTACGAATTTTGACTGGCTACGACTTTGCCAAATCAATCCTCCGGGGAATGATCTTCCTCGTTCGGACCGCTACGCTTCGATTTGGCTTTGCCTGGCAGAGTCAAAATTCGCACAACCTAAACAGGCGCAGTATAGCCTACAGTAAAACTCTATGTAACCCATCAATGCGTTTTGAATCAAATCATTTACATGATGCCTGACAAACTCAATGACTGGGAAGAGGACATGCTCCTCAAGGATATAGCTGGAAGCGCCCTAAGATGAAACAGGCGAGTCTGTGATGGAATTGCAAGTGGGCCCATTTGCCCAAGGGATGGGAGAACTTCTGATCGCCTTCACGTTAACCTGTGCCAAGATGGGGCATTGTGTGATCGTGGATGATGTGTCATTTGGAAAAGAAGAAGTAGACAGATGGCGGAAGGCGTTAAGTGATTATTCTGTGCTTTGGGTAGGTATTAAAGTGCCGCTTCATGTTTTGGAAGAAATTAAATTAACTGTATTTATATAATAATAACTATTGTGACAATATTTAAAATTAAAAATAGGAGGTTTAACAATGTCATCATTATCCGGCCTAGTTTCATTAACTTTACAAGCGACACCAGCACCAGCACCGATAGCGCAGCCAGCGCCTGTGACTGGCATAAACGCTATGCCTACAGATCTTGTAAAATATGTATATAGCTTCCTTGATTTTCAAGACGGAGCAAAAGTCCATCAAGTAAGTAAAGCGTGGAGTAAGCTACCTCATTGGAGTACACTGCAACCTCGCGTCGATAACAAAGGCTGTCTAGATCTTTCTGGACTGCCCAATTTATCGAGTAACTCGCCAAGGTGAACTATACCTTGGCTTCCTCACGAATCTTGCATCTTACCTATCTCGCTTACGCGTCTAAGGGAGGATAGGGGGCAAGTTGGGTTAATAAAATGCGACGGTCTAAGCTCACTTAATCTAAGAGGGTGCAAAAACATCAGAGATGATGACCTTTGCTATCTAAAATCTCTCAGAAGCTTAGTCTCAGTTGAACTAGATCGTTCGGGAGTTCACTTCACCCAAGTTCAGAGCCTTTACTCGTTCAAATCCAAAAATTTGTGCATATTGGGCAGTATATCTTGATTATTACAAGACGATTTTACGAGTTCCAAGAATCTGGGGAGATATGCCTAAAGCAAAATATAGGTCTCCCTGTTCGTCTTCAGCTTTCGTAGAGCTCCGATGATGAAGAGTTCATACCTTATTTCATAACGGCTTAATTCCATTTGATTCATCGAAATTCTTCTCTCGATTTCTATCACCCCTTAATTACCAATAACTTCTGGTTGTCAAAGATAACATTTTTTTAAAAAAACCAAAAAAATATTTTAATCATTTAAATAAAACAGAACTTTAGTTAAAATTATCACTGTAGTTAAAATTAACAATTAGGAGATTTAACAATGTCATCATTATTATCCGGTTTAAGGTCATTAACTTTACAAGCGACACCGCAGCCAGCACCTGCACCGATAGCGCAGCCAGTGCCAGTGCCTGCGACTGGTATAAACGCTATGCCTAGAGATCTTGTTAAACATGTGTATAGCTTCCTTGATTTTCAAGACGGAGCTAAAGTCCATGAAGTAAGCAAAGCGTGGAATACGCTACCTCATTGGAGTACGCTACAACCTCGCGTCGATAACAAAGGTTGCCTAGATCTTTCCGGACTGCCCAATTTATCGAGTAAGAATCTTAAAATCATTCTTGCTGCTACTAAAAAAAGTAGTAAAATTACCTCTATCAATCTATCTAATTGCAAGAACATCACAGATGCTGACCTTGCCCTTCTAGTAAAACGCTTCTCTCTAAGATCACTTGATCTAAGTGGATGCAAAAAAATCACAGATGCTGGCCTTGCCCATCTAGCAATGTGCGATCTAAGATCACTTGATCTAAGCGGATGCACAAAAATTACCGAATATGGCCTTCCCCATCTAGTAAGACACGCATCTCTAAGCTCACTTAATCTAAGAGGTTGCACAAACATCAAAGATGATAGCCTTGTCCATCTAAAACCTCTCAGAAGAAGCTTAGTCTCAGTTCAACTAGATGGTTCGGGAGTTACCTTGGCTGCTGCAAAAGCTTTTCAGGCGACACTTGGGTAAACCACTGTAAAGAGGTTCTACTAAGGGCGTGATGAAGAATAGTTGTTCTAATCATTAACGACGCCTTCGAGCGCTCATGACTCTCTAGACCATAGACTGAGAAATAGTAAGCATTCTCATACCTTTGGCTACTAACACTTGTTCAATCCCCTCGCTTTGCGAGGGGATTATGATTTTTCTCAGTGTCTTTTCGTTGATAATTACTTTTCGGCAAATAATTTTAATAGATCATTCCAAGAAAGAAGTGCTTTTCCACTTGCTGCAAGTAAAGTACGATCTTTCTCATAGCGTTTGATGAACAGATCGAGAGCTTCTTGATCTTTTACTTCAATTCTACCTTGTTTCAATACAGCTGCTAATCTCTCTGAGGAAAAGAGAGAATCGCTCCAGTAGATGTACACAGGTTTGTTTTTGCCTTCGTCGACCGGATTTTCTTTGGCAAAGCACACGCTGCGAACGACAGCTAAATCCTTGTCGATCAAAGTTTTTTCTTCGTCAGTGTAATTTTTTAGGTGCGACCCATCATTTCAGGAGAGAAGAAGACAGAGGCAATTGCAAAACTCCCCGACCCAGAAAAATCGATGATTTTGAGTCAGTTTGCCAGCCGCTTAAGCGGCCGTGACCCCATCCCCGAGCACATACTCTAAGCGAGTAGGGCTTGGGGATGGGGTGGCAAAATGGCTCTAAAGGGCGATTTTACTGTGGCGTGGAGTTTTGCAATTGCCTCGACATAGTCTTGTTTCGGTAAAGCATAGGAATAGGTCAATCCTGTTGTGAACAATAAAGCGGTTAAAAGGGTTGGCTCTTTTCATGTTACCTCCATAGGTAAAGAGTAACGATTGTAAAGAGCCTTAAGGAATTAATCAATGGCTTGTTCCAAATGGGATTCTCTACTACTCTTGAGATTGAGTAGAAGAAGGTGTGTGCCGTTATGCGCAAGGAAAAACTAGATGATCTGCGACAGAGAATGGAGCGTTTAGGCATTAAAGAAGAAGATCTCATTGAAAAGTTCATCTTAGGTTCTGGTAAGGGAGGACAGAAGATCAACAAAACATCTTCTTGTGTCTATATCAAACACGTGCCCACAGGATTTGAAGTCAAATGTCAACAGACTCGATCAAGGGATCTAAATCGCTACTATGCGCGCAAAGAGCTTTGCGATCACATGGAAGAGAAGATCTTGCATATCAAGTCGGCCCGTCAACAAGAGGTCGAGAAGATTCGACGGCAAAAGCGCAGGCGCTCTCGCCGTTCAAAAGAAAAGATGCTCGCTGATAAAAAAATTCAGTCGCAGAAAAAGGCGTGGCGCCAATCACCTGAATAAGTCGTTCAAAAGGCAATGTGGACTAAGAAGGCCTCCTCATAGAAAGTTCTTATGAAGATAAATGCAATGGCAAAAATCAGACCGGAGGCGTTGGGTATTTCCCTATCGGAATCGACTTCTTCCGGGGATTTAGCTGGAGGAGGTATTAGTTCATAGCGACATGTAGGACAGATTCTATGGTTTTTTAGCCAAGTGGCTAAGCAGTCGGGATGAAACAGATGCTTGCAGGCCGTTATCTTGACTCTATCCTCTAAATCCTCCCTGCAGATAGGGCAAATCTCTTTTTCTTTAGGCTTGGGGTTTTCTTGGCGAGGAGTTTGAACGCCTTTGATAAATCCCTGAGTGGATGTAGGTAATGCTTTTAAACTCATGACATCTCCAGTGTGATTTCCATGGTAAAAGAAGGGCAGATAGCATTCAATTATTTTTCCATTAGATCTTTGGTTTTTAACCTTCAAACTGATATGAACACTTTAGAGAGGTTCCTATGACAGAGGTTACGCGAAAAGAAGCGCTGAGCATTGCTGAAAAGATACATAAGATTGGCTTGCCTAATGCAGATAACATTGCCCATCTGAAGCAGTTATTATATGAACTGGATAAAATGACTTTAGAGCTTAGCTCCACCTATCATCTCGCTGTGAAACAGATGGAGAAAATCTTCGAGAAAATCGAAGCCTACTTAGAACATGAAGGAACGGTTCCAATCAAGATGTACACGACCTTTAATAAGCGTTTAATTTTATTGGAGTCCACCTTAAAGTGACGAGGCAATTGCCTCTGATGGATATAAATTTTCTTATAGGATGTTTGCATGGAATTAAAGCGCGATCAGACACGACTTTCCTATGAACTAAAAGGACAGGGTGACAAGACTTTTGTCTTTATTCATGGCGTAGGTGGAGATCATACTCATTTAGCTCCGCTCAGTGATCATTTTGCAAGACAGGCCAAAACACTTAGCGTTGATTTGCGAGGGCATGGGCAAAGTGATAAGCCTGTACAAGAGTATTCGATGGAAGGTTATGCTGAAGATATTCATTGGCTATGTCAATCTCTAAAGATTAGCCATCCCGTTCTTGTTGGATTTAGCATGGGTGGCACTATCGCCTTACAAGTAGCCAGCTCCCATCCCACATTTCCTGCAGCTGTGATTGTTTTAGATTCACCTCTCTTTTTTTCCGAACAAGTGACTCAAGCACTTCATTACTTTCTGTCTCTTTTGCACCAAGATCCTTATCACAGCGGCATCCAGCATATTTTGGAAGGGGGATCGCTTCCCACTGATCAGCATAAAGGTTTTGTAGCGCGAAGTTTATTTAGCACGCCCAAGCACGTATGGACCTCTTCTTTTTCTCATATGATCCATTGGGATCAACAGACCACCGAACGATTAAAAACGTGTCAGATGCCTCTTCTTTATGTCGAAGCTGCCAATCAGCTTGCAGATTTACTTCGTTTTAAAGAGGCATGCCCTCAATTAATGCATGGTAAAGTGATTGGGTCTGGACATTTTGTGGGCTTAGAAGCTCCAGCT
>JABDFI010000063.1 GCA_013286595.1 Chlamydiota bacterium
TGCAATTGCCTCAGAATACTAGAGGTTGCATCAGTCGACGGGGATCGACAGTGTGGATCATTTAAGCGGAATTCGCTAGTATGTCTCCCTTTAAGTGATTGGGAGTTATGGCGATATCAAGTGTTTCCGCTTTGCAACGGCTCATTGGATTAGATCAGGTCATCGAAAGCTCTACTCCGATTCACGTTCTCATTTTAGATACTGCCAGTTTTGATAAATCTCATAAGGAATTGTGCGGTTCTTTTGGGACTGAAATTGTAAAAAATGCTCAAAAAGACAAAGATGATAGTCATTCTACGACGGTAGCACGCGTTGTTCGGGCATCACTGCAACATGTCACCTTGCATACATGTAGTCGATCAGCTTTATTTTTTAAGTTTGCCTGGGAAATCCCACGAGAGATTCAGGTGATCAATATGTCTTTAAATCCCTTAGTGTGTATTGATGGATTTAATTGTCGAAGCAATCTTCATTCTTTATGCAAGCACACAGATTCCTTATTTAAGGTGATCCATTCTTTGGACTCAGAAGATTATCACCGCCAACTAAAAGACATGGAATTTTGCCATCAGTATCACTCAAAGGCTCCTCCTAAAAATCCCCTATCGCACCGCCATCAAAAACTATGCCCCTATACACTCTTGCTTTCCCATTATGCATTCTACGACCGTCTGACAAAAGGAAATCGAGCCTTTATCGTGGCTTTAGGCAATGAAGCTCAATTAGTTTCTAAAAACTTACAGTATTGGATAAAATTTCATCCGATCATTTCCAACGTGGAATTAAGATCTCGAACTATCTTTGCTATTAATATACAAGCCAATGGAAGTGACTTATCCGCTTGTTCGAATACTCCCGGAACTTTGGGAAGACTATCCATATGTGCTCCTGGAGCAGTCTTTGGGAAAAAAGGCACCTCTTTTGCAGCTCCTTGGATTTCGGGTGTTATTGCTCTCGTAAGAAAAGCTTTTTCTCAACTCACTGCACATGAAGCGTGCCGAGCAGTCAAACGAGGAGCTTTGCCTCTCATTATTAAAAAAGGACAGACCATCTTATTAAAAAGCAGAAAGCATGTACCTAGGTATAGTAAAGATGTGATACGCGCTTCTTTTTCCAAGTACGGTTGGGGTTTATTAGATGCAAAAGGAGCACTGGATGAAGCTGCCCAATTGGTTAAACTAAGATCTCCTAAAGAAATTGTTTTGGAGTATCTAGATGATGTTGATTTGGATTATGCGGATGAACTTTGTCTTTCTGAACTTTTAGATAGGTACTTGCCAGTAGTTGATCCTGAATCTTTACAAAAACCGTCCTTTAGACAGAAAAGAAAAAAAGGGTGGAAAGCAGTTGATGAAGGATCTTTTTCCAGTAAACTCTGCAAAACCACTAAATAGACCTTTTTCGAAATTACCTCATAGGTTTTCATGGCGATATCTTCTCTGTAGTCAATATGTCCTTGCATCCTTTAGAAATTATCAAGGGATTTGATTGCAGAGCATCTCTTCACACTTTATGCCATCATACAGATGCTTTGTTTACACTCTTCCACTCTCTCAATGAAAAGGATTATGTTCGACAACTGGCAACTATCGAAGTGTGCTCCACCTGTGAAAAGAGCCTTTCTCGCCGAAGTCGTCAATGGTGGCTGCACCGAGATAAATGTGCTATCACTCACCTAATATCTCATTATCGGTACTACAATCAGGTAATAGATAAGGACCAGGTTTTTGTTGTAGCTTTGGGCAATAATGCTTTAACAGTTTCTGCAGATTTACGATGTTGGATAAAATTTCATCCGATCATTTCCAACGCTCGTCTCAGAGAACAAACCATTTTTGCATTGAATGTAGAAGACAATGGTAGGGATCTCAACTCATCTTCTAATCAACCAGGAAGTTTAGGGAAAATGTCTGTTTGTGCTCTCGGGAACGCCTTTAAAGAGACCGGCACTTCCTATGCAGCCCCTTGGATTTCGGGCGTTGTCGCTCGCGTCAGAAAAGCTTTCCCTCGAACTCACAGCGCATGAAGCTTGTGAAGCTGTTAAAAGGGGAGCTAGACCTATCATTGAGGTGAATCAACATCCTGTCCTAATCAGAAGAGCTTCTTACCATTGAAAAAATAGGGATAGAGTGCGATAGGGTGTTTAAAGGCGGGCAATAGGTCGCGTAAGGCTTCTTGGACGGATGCTAGTGTATACTTCTTTGTTGTATCGAGCAGATGAGCAACAGGCCTATGCCCAAACTCTGGATCGGGCACAGAACGCACATAGGCTGCAACAATTCCAGGAAGGGAGCATAGAGCGCGTTCGATTTCTTCAGGTTGAATGTTTTCTCCTCCTGAAATGAAAAGGCGATCCTTCCGCCCTAACATTTCTAAATGACCTTCATCAGTGAATCTCCCTAGATCTTTTGTGGCAAACCATCCCTCATGGTGTGGATGGCCTTCATATCCGATGAAAAGCGTTTCACCCCGCACGAGAATTTCTCCACTGGAAGATAGCTGGATTTCTCGAAAGGGAAGGGGAGTTCCCACATGAACAGTAGTTGGTTGTTTAGCCACCGTGATCATCGAGCTCATCTCAGTCATTCCATAGGTTGTCATGATAGGAAGGCCCCGTTCAAACGCTTGCTTGAGAAGTAGAGGTGGAATAGTAGCTCCTCCCAAAAGAATACAGGAGTAATCTGGTAGAGGTTGTTCTTGTTGTAAAAGACGCATTAATTGTGTCGGCACAAGAGAGAGATGCGTGGTGGATTTGTGGTTAAGCACAACAGCTCCACCATGGAGAAATGTGCGAAATAAAATCGCAAGTCCACCTACATGAAATAGGGGAAGAGAAAGTTGCCACCGCGTCCTATCATCAAGGCATAAAACCTCTTGAGTGCCTTGAGCGCTGAGAAAATGGTTTCTGAGAGTGTGTTGAGCGATTTTAGGAGTTCCTGTCGAGCCTGATGTGAACAGACAAGTAGCTAAACACGACTCATCGACAGTAGAAAAAAAGTGGAAAGGAGAGGAGGCATCGAGTGGTAAGGTTGCAGGATCGATCAGTAGCGCTTGTAATGTGTGAACACGAGAGATGATGACATGGGGAGGTTCTCGAAAACTTAAAGGACAAGCGACAGCCTTTAGGCGAAATAGGGCAAAAAATAAGAGAATCACCTGCGGGGTAGGATGGGCAATGAAAGCAACACGTGATCCGGCGCAAATGCCTTGTATCTGGAGGTGATGACACACGTGATGTAAGCGGTTGTCGAGATCGCCGTAGGTCCAGCTGAATTCAGGAGTAATCAAAGCGTTTACATGGGATGGTTGTGACGCTATAGGACAAAAGTTTTCAGTCATCGGTGAAACCGTTCTCAAAGTTGTCATTATTTAACGAGGCAATTGCACAACTAACAAAAAGAGACGATTTTTCGGGAGAGTCTCTATCATTTTTTGTCCTGTACAGAGATCTGCTTTGCTAAAAACTCTTCATAGGACCTCAAGCTTGTCTGAGCTTTTTCAGACAGCTGCTGGTTTTCTAATTCTTCGATAAGAGTAGCAACCTTTTTAACGTATTGAGGGTTTTGAAATTGCTGTTCTTTAGGAAGCGCGGTTGTATAAAGATGCAGACATAGCATCTTCAAGCGAAGTGCTGCTCCTGGTTGTTTTTCAGCTTCTTCAATCAGAGCCAGCTCATGGAAAAGGTCTGCGCCAAGAATGCATTTCTCTGTTTCCAGGCGATCAGAAAAGTCCTTAAAATGATCAAGAATCTGATCAGGGTCATAGAGGAGTAGCAAATCTATATCCATTCTTAGAAGATAGCGTCCAGTAGTCCGGACAAGTTCTCGCGCTTCCTTGTAATCTTCTGCTTTTCTGCGGTGCATGATAGCCAAGATCGCTTGAGCAAACTGCTCCACAATTCTCATGATATAGTCTTTTTGCATGGGTCAATCTGTTATTCTTACGGTTTTGGTATAGCTTCCCAAACTATCGTTCCATCTGGGAGACTCGCTTGGATTAACTTGATTTTCCCTTGATCGTCAAAGGTGAACTGGACTTTTGCGCCAGCAAATCCTTTGACTCCAAAAACTCCAAATTGTTCAGGATAGATCATCGCGACCTCACCACAGGACAATGCACATGACAGTTGTTTGCCAAACAGAGTGATTTGAAGGTTTTGTTCAGGTTGACCGTTCGATAGTAATGCTGCAACGTTAGCATTGTAAGAACCGACAAATTTATTCAAATAATCTGGATCGTTGGCCAGAGAATTGTTTATTAGGATCCTTTTATATCCGGGATCTAATACCAGAAATCCAAACTCATCTGGCCAATCTTCAGTGGAGTTAGACAAAATAACGAGACCTTTTTGAGTTTTTGGATTGAACCCTAGAAAACTTCTAAATCCACCAGTGCCACCGTTGTGCCAAATAATGTCAGCTTGATCCGAATGCGATGTCAGCCACGCTAGCCCCATGTCGAGTTGAGGCATCACCTCGTACTGTTTTTGATGGCATTGTTGCATGAGAGTTGCAATTGGAGATGGGGAAAAACCCATATTTGCGGCCAAGAATTGTACCATATCCTTGACATTCGAACGAATAGCCCCAGCTCCTGATAATGCTGGGATATCCCAATATCCAACCTCACGTCTTAAATGATGCCCACTGGCAAAGTTTTGACTCATTTCAGCAGTTAGAGAAATAGAGGTGTCTTGCATTTTGAGTTTTTCTGCAATTAAGCTCTGAATAAGCTCCTCGTAGCTTTTCGCAGATCGCACGCTCAAAATATAGCCTAACAAACCCATTCCGACATTGGAATATTCGAAAGATTCTCCAGGCACTTTTGTTAAGGTACAATGACTTAAATAATCATAAAGTCGCTCAACCGTATAATCTTCGTAGGGATTGGCTGGATTTTTAGGATCGAAATTATCTGGCATGCGTGGAATGCCCGATGTGTGGGCAGCTAAATGACGCAAAGTGATTTTCTTACCATTCAACTCAGGGAGTTTAATGCCAGGCAGATATATTTCCATCGGATCGTCCAGCTGAACTTCGTCTTTTGCAACCATGTTCATTAGGGCTAGAGTCGTAAACACCTTGGTTATCGAACCTATCTCAAAAACGGTATCTTCTGATATGAGCTCATCTCGATCGACTGATTTTTTACCATATGAGAAAAATTGAGTTTTCCCTTTATCAATGAGAGCGACAGAGGCACCCACGGCACCGCTGTTATCTATGTATTCTTGAAGAAGAGCTTGTATATCCATGGTCATGTCCATCGTATTTTCGACTCCTATAAGCCGTTCTTTTTGAGAATCAAGCATACCAATAGAACGATATCTTTCATAGAGGGTGGAAGGTTCACATGACAGGGGGTTGGTAAAAAAAATTATTTTAAGTTGATCGTAATCCACGCTGTCACCTAATTTTTACAACTCTTCATTCATTTCCTTGCCTCTGCCCGTGCCCGAAAAATTGGTTCTATTAATTGGGCAAGGGCACGGGCAGAGGCAAGGAAATGAATTCTCATTGGTCTAATTCTTTAAGGAGAGAAGTGTTTACATCCAGGATAAGAGGTAACGTGAGCGTATTCGAAGAAAAATCGAGCGGTGTCCGTAGAAGATCATGGTGAAGATACCGATAGGTATCTAAACCAAGAGGTTCTATGATCCAAGGAAGTTGAGCAATTGAAACAATTCCCACACCACTTTCGCACGCGCTACTGAGAACGACCTTGGCACCTGCGCGTTGAACGAGCTCTAGGCATTCTTGATAACCGCCGATTGTCGAGGGTTTGATCACAATGGCCTTCATGGGAGGAAAATCGTTGAGTTCGAGAGCGCTTTCATCAAGAGCCAAAGGGTGGGGGAAATGAGCAAGGGAGTCGATTTCGTACGTGGGTTCTTCAATGTATTCGCACGGCACGTCAAATAAAGCACAGGCTTGCGCATAAGAAAAGGCTCTATTGGCATCAATTCTCAAGGAAAAATGGGCACTCAATTCTTGAAGTAAAGGGCGGATCTCGTGATGAGGCAAATGAGAGACTTTGACTTTGGCAGAAGTGAATCCTCGACGAGAAGCCTCTTCTGCTTGTTGTAAGATCTCGCGAGGTGAGCCAGTGAGCAATGCGGAAAGAGGAATGGTTCTGGGCCTACAAGCAGGTTGCAAAGCGCTATGGATTCCAAAGGCAACAGAAGGAAGCAAGGAAGGCAAAGACAAGTTATGACTGAGACAGTGCATGGCCAAAAGGAGTTGATCATAGGCTTGAGCTAAAGTTTCTCGATTGCGACCTGGTAAAGGTGCGATCTCTCCCCATTGCATCTCATTGATGCACACAAGCAAGCCATGTCGTTCTGCAAAGGGAGGATGGTAGGGGAGGCTATAGGAAAAAATCCGGTAGTTCATAAGACCTCTTGCGTAACCTCATTTACCCGTTAACACCAAATCTTTTCTGCCAATTTTTTGTATCATCGTCTCAGCGACTTTATTCAAGTCGCCTCACCTCTGCTACCAGAATCTACTTCGTAGATTCTAAAAATTTGCCTAGAAAATCTTTGCTTTTTCCGGGCGAAGCAGGTTACGCAAGAGGTCTATAGCATCCATCCCATGCAAAACAAAAGAGTGAACAATCCGAGTAATTTTCCCGTCTGTGCGAGCATCTGATTATAAGTCTTGGGCTCAACATTTCTTTTTAGCATGGTAATCATCAAAGGAGTGAGCGGAATCAAAACGAGTAGAGTCAACAGAGTGAAGGGACGCGTAGATGAGAAAAATACTACAGGTACCCAAGCGATGATCAGAGAAACAATGTAGTGAATTTTGCCAAACGTTTTCCCCCAACGCACAGGTAAAGTTTTTTTATTGGCTAGTCGGTCTTCTTCGATGTCGCGCACATTGTTGACAACAAGCACAGCCATGGCAAAAGCACCAGGAGAAATCCCGGCGAGGAATGCCTCTGAAGACCACACATGTGTATGGAGAAAATAGGTGCCAGCTACGGCAATAGGACCAAAAAAAGTGAAGGCAAAAAGATCTCCCCATCCGTAATAAGCGAGCGGGTAAGGGCCTGCTGTGTATAGCAGCGCTAACATCAAAGAAAGAGCGAGTAGACAGGCTATACCTATACCACCTTGCCAGACGAGCAGGCATCCTGCTAAAGCGGTAAGACAACAAG
This sequence comes from Chlamydiota bacterium, assembly GCA_013286595.1. Lineage (GTDB taxonomy): Bacteria > Chlamydiota > Chlamydiia > Chlamydiales > Rhabdochlamydiaceae > JABDFI01. The sequence continues at coordinate 7,162 of JABDFI010000063.1, forward strand.
TGATGATGATGGCTCGCTTCATTGTTTGAGGACGAACAAGTCCTGCTTGCATGACGCGTAAAGGACCTTTTCGCGTAGAGGAATCAGCTCCCTTAATGCAATCAAAATAATCGTTGGCAAAATTGGCGACAATTTGAATCCCTAGTGCTGTCAAGAGCGTAAAGAGGAACATCAATCCCTTGAAGGATCCCGTGCTTAGGGCCAATGTAGAACCAATTAACACGGGACTCATGCCAATGATGAGAGTTTTAGGACGTGAGGCTGTTATCCAGGTACTGATAGTTGTCATTAGAGGTCTATTTAAGGTCTTTTAGGAAAACGTGTGAAATCAGGACGACGTCTTTCTAAAAAGGCTTGATGTCCTTCTTGGGCTTCTTCCGTCATGTAATACAGTAAGGTGGCATTACCCGCTAATTCTTGCAAACCAGTTTGTCCATCGCAATCTGCATTAAGAGCCGATTTCAGACAGCGTAAAGCCAAGGGAGAATGTTGTAGCATCTCGCGACACCAAGTTACTGTAGTCTCTTCTAGTTCTTCATAGGGTACGACGACATTGATCAGTCCCATGTCGAGGGCCTCTTGTGCGCTATACCGGCGGCAGAGAAACCAGATCTCTCTTGCCTTTTTTTGTCCGACAAGACGCGCTAAATAACTCGACCCAAATCCACCATCAAACGATCCCACTTTAGGACCCACTTGTCCAAACACGGCATTGTCTGCTGCAATGGTTAAATCACAGACGATATGTAAGACATGACCACCTCCGATGGCAAATCCTGATACCATGGCAACGACAGGTTTAGGGCAGGTTCGTATTTGGCGTTGAAAATCGAGGACATTGAGTCGATGAACTCCCTGATGATCTGCATAACCGGCATCCCCTCGTATGCGCTGGTCTCCACCGGAACAAAAAGCCTCTTTTCCCTCTCCCGTTAAAATGATGGCGCCGATCTCTTGATCGTCACGGGCATCTTGGAGTGCTTTGCCCATCTCTACAACGGTTAAGGGGCGAAAAGCATTGCGCACTTCTGGGCGATTGATGGTGATTTTTGCAATTCCTTCTGCTTTGTGATACTTAATGTCGGTGAAGCTGCCCGCTTCTGTCCAGTGGATTTGTTCTGTTACTGTCATGGTGTTGCCCATTCTAAAATGATTTCAGCACATCTCTTTGGATTTTCGAGATGTACCACATGTCCGCTATCTTCAACCTGTTGATGAGGCAAAGCGCGGTAGAGCTTTTTATAAAAACGATCTTCTATTCCACATACAAAAAGAGAGCGAGGAGGGTGTGTGACAATATAGGGAAGCTTAGCTAGATTCAAATGCTGCAGCATGGCAATGAGCTTTTCTGGATCTTGATGAGAGCGCCGATTGAGAATTTGGTGCATGAGATCGGGTTTTTGATGTAAGGATTGAAAAAGAGGTTGATCATACCAATCCATTAAAAAATGGGGCAGTGTTTGACGGCGTAGCTTTTCAATCCACAGCATGTCGCGTTCTGCTCGCTTCATCCTTTCTTGTTCAGAGGTAATTCCCGGATGTGCAGAAAGAGCGCAAACATGAGAGTAAAAAGAGCGGTAGCGGTGGGACAATTGCAGAGCTAATCGTCCACCCATGGAATAACCTACGATGATGGCAGAAGAAAATCGATCCTGGAAATAGTGTTGTAACCGCTCCACATAATCTTCCCGTTCAAGAGGTTTGGGAAGATCGATTGCCATGCAATAAAATCTTGTGGAAAGCGGTTTCATCATCTCGACGAAATCCTCTTTTGCTCCCATAAAACCATGCAGTAAAATAAGAGGTGTCGAGGCAGGATCTCCGCAGATTAGAGAGGGCAAGGTGCTTTGATAAGGCATCTTTTCACCTCCTCTATAATTTCTTGATGCAGTTGTATATTAGCTTGCCGTTCGGTGCGAATTTCGATGAATAGGGTGGTGGGATTGCGCGAAAACTGTTGGAGCAATTCTTTTAAATCCTCAGTTTTGCTGGGTTCATGATGAGGAATGTGAAATAAAGAAGCTGCTTGAGCAAAAGAGTGAGAATGAGCTGCCGCCCAGAATCGCTCAAACACATCTTTCTTTTGTGAGATAGGCAAAAACGAAAAGATTCCGCCGCCGCCGTTATTGATGACGATCAAACAGACAGGATGCGCCGCATCTTTGAGTAGGGCGAGCGAATTTAAATCATGTAAACAAGCTAAATCACCAAGAAGAGCCACGACAGGTTGCCTTAGTCCGTGAGTCAGACCCACTACAGTGGCAATATTCCCATCAATTCCAGAAAGGCCTCGGTTGCCGATGATCGGGCCTATCGGATGATCTGGAGTTAAGAAGAGATTAGCATCGCGAATAGGCATACTGCTCGCTAAAAAGACGGCGAGATCGGGAGTGAGATATTTGGCTAAACAATCTACTACGTTCGGCTCGGATAATTGAGTTTGTTCCTTAAAATAGGAGGAGAGAGTGCGTTGCACCATCTCATCCGCTTGTTTCCAACTTAAGTTTTTGTGATTCTCAGGAAGGATTCGAGCTAATTCATTAGCAAAGTAAGTGGGGGATGCTTGAAGACGGTGCGTGACGATGGAACTGGGATCATGGCGTTGCGTATGTTCGGCCACGTGAAGATATAAGGCAGGAGCGAGTTGTTTGAGCCATTCGGAGATTGTTTTTGAGACAAAGCGATCACCCAACTGTAGCACGGCATTCACAGGTTGAGAAGCTCCACAGCGCACAAGTAGATCCCCATTACTTAACAGGTGAGAATGGTGACCTACAGTGTGCATTTGAGATAGGGGATCCGCAATGATGGGCCAATTAAGCCGCTCAGCTAAGGTTAAAATCGATGCGATAGGAGCATGAGGTGGTAGAGAACCAACGATAATGACCCCTTGCTGATCACTGAAACGCTTAGCCCAAGCCAATAAGGTTTCTGAGGAAACAACACGTTCTCCTGTTTCCCATTGACAAGCAGATTGAGACACATGCTCTACAGGTGTGTTTGCAAAAAGAGGTTCGCGGAACATGCAGTTGATGTGCACAGGACCTGGAGTGGGTCCTGTGCTAAGGAAAACGGCATGAGCTAAAGTAGCCTTCACATACTGGGCTGGAAGCTGACCATCTGACAGAGGAAGATCGGTTTGAAAACGCACGAAATTGGTGAACAACTTAACTAGATCGCATGTTTGGTTAGCGCTGCAATCGCGCAACTCAGAAGGGCGATCCGCTGTTAGGATAATAAGGGGAGTAGCATCGAGACTTGCTTCCATGACGGAGGGCATTAAATTGCCCACAGCTGTTCCGGAAGTGGTGATGATCGCAACAGGCTTGCGCGATCCTTTGGCAATCCCTACTGCTAAAAATCCTAAGCCCCGTTCATCGAAGTGAAGATGTGTCTGTGCAGTAGGATGTTGTGCAACCGCTAAAGTCAAGGCTGTAGAACGAGAACCCGGTGCTACGCAAAATGTTTCTACCCCCAGCTGAACCAGCTGATCGATCAGCAACTTAGCGATCCCTTCGTTATGTGAGCCTGTATCCATAACCACTCTTTGAAAGACGCGCACGATATCAAATTCTTACTAAATGAGGCAATTGCAAATTCCAGATCTCATGTCGAGATGGCTCTTGCATAGGAAAGGAGAACATAAGAGACCTCTTTCCTTTTGTAAAATTTATTTCTTAGGCTTTTGCATCACTAGATAGAAATCTTGGGGCGTTTCCCATATGCCTAAGGATTCTAAAATGAGATGATCTTGAAGCTCTTTCTTACTGACGCCTACGTGTTTTTTCAAGAGCTTATATTGAGGCTTTGCCTCAGATACAGCGGTAGGAAGATCGCTGTCGTCTTTCACACGTACAGAAGGAATAGCTAGTAATTGACTTAAGCTAGGTATACCCAAAGTAGGATAAGTATGAATGTAGCCTGCCCATAGTGCGATTTTGTAAGGTTTATCGATTGCATTTAGTATACGTAAAGTTTGAAAATTCACCGCTGCTAGTCGATTCATTACTGATCGTTGATCAAAACTAACACTTTTAACTACTAGTCGATCAAGACTAATATTTTTATATACAGGGCCCAGAGTTTCTAAAGCAGGTATCGAATCGATGGCAATGAGACGAGCTCTTTTCTCACGAGCACTTATA
>JABDFI010000064.1 GCA_013286595.1 Chlamydiota bacterium
TAAGAGGTAGCGTTGGCGGGCTTGCCGAAATGCCTCGCGTTCATCCTTTTGAAATCCGATGAGCTTCCACGCGACATACTTTTCTTTTGATAGTAAGCTCAACATTTCTTCATTGCCGTTAGCCTTACAGAAAAATTCTTTTTTTGAAGGATCTAAACCCGCGAGTTTAGCTTGAACTTGCTTAGGATATAATAAACTCAAAACCCCCAGCAACATGTATTGGACTGACACAGGGCGATAGATATGGGGATTGGTGATGACAATGAGAACCCCCTGACATTCCTTTCCCTTGTAGCTACCATAGAAAGGCTTGAAATGGTGGGGCATAAAAGTCACCCCTGGCAGTTTTTGCTCATTCATCTTTTCGGCAAAGGCGTCGGCGTTCACCCAAGGCGCTCCGACGATTTTAAAAGGGAGAGTGTATCCAATTCCAATGGAGACAATCCCCAACTCTCCTAGGATTCCCGTTGTCGCATAAAATAAAGGAGTGTCCGCTTCGGGGATGTTGGGACTGGTTGGAATCCAGTTTAAACCAGTATCTTTGAACGTCATCTCTCTTTTCCACCCTTTCATGGGAATCACTTCCAACTTACACCCCACATGGTATTCTTGATTAAATAGTAGAGCCAACTCTCCCACAGTTAATCCATGGCAATAGGGAATGTTGATGTAGCCGATGAAAGAGCGCCACTTCTCTTGGACCATGGGACCATCCACCACTTGACCGTTAATGGGGTTTGGCCGATCTAATACAATCAAAGGGATGTGGTATTTTGCAGCCTCTTCCATCACATAGAACAAGGTTGAGATGAAGGTGTAACTGCGACTTCCGATATCTTGAATATCGTAAATGAGAAGATCAACTCCGGTCAGCATTTTAATAGAAGGACGTCGCGTAGCGCCATGTAAGCTATGAACGGGGATCCCATGGGGACCTTTACTGTCTTTGACATGTTCTGCTGCATAGAATTGACCCACTATCCCATGTTCTGGGGCAAACAAAGCAACAATTTTCAGATCAGCTTCCAATAACAGCTCAAGTGTCGATCGCATCTCACCATTCACGCCTGTGTGATTCGTGATGAGGCCCACTCTTTTTCCTTTAAGTTGAGAGATTTTTTTGTCTTTGAGAAAGACGTCTATTCCTAATTCAATCTTTTGACCCCATAAGGATAGGGGTAAGAGGGTTAGAATAAAGAAAACGACTCTCATAAAATTAAAAATAACCCCTCACAAGCTCTAGAATTATAGACTAACCAATAAAAATAAAAATTAAAGAAAAAATTTTAATCTGTTAATAAGAGCAAAAGGAGGCAATTGCAAAACTCCCCGACCCAGAAAAATCGATGATTTTGAGTCAGTTTGCCAGCCGCTTAAGCGGCCGTGGCCCCATCCCCGAGCACATACTCCAAGCGAGTAGGGCTTGGGGATGGGGTGGCAAAATAGCTCAAAAGGGCGATTTTGCTGTGGCGTGGAGTTTTGCAATTGCTTCAAAACACAATAACGGGGCAAACGCATGACACTCAAAGAACCGGGTTCAAAGTACCTTCATGACGCAATGGAGGAGATCAAACGCGTGCATGGCAAGCCGATGTCCCTAGAACAGCGTGAACTGGCAGCGATCCAACTCGCCGCCAACATCCTTCATGAAGCTACCAATACGATGACAGGTAGTGAAAAAAGAACGCAAGCAGAATTAGCTCGCATGATGCACGATAAACAGGGGAAAGCGTTCACCACGTTGATGACCGATCAGTGCTTTCGAAGCCATAAAGCGCCGCGCGTTGCCAATCAATTGAATTTCTTGCTTCAGAAGATGGGGGTGCCCAGCTACTTGAGTTTGCCCAAGAGAATTTCGTTAGGTTTGTTTCAACTCATGGGACAAGCACTCTCCTATATTTTCGTTCCCATGGCCACATTAACCCTGCGCCAAGCGACCTCCAAAGTGATTTTGCCCGGAGAGCCCGCGGCACTCAAGCGTCACATTCAACTGCGCCGTCAACAAGGCGTGCGCCTCAATCTCAACCACTTGGGTGAGGCAATTCTCGGAGAAGAAGAAGCAAAAATTAGATTGCAGATTTATCTGAATGATCTCAAACAGCCCGATATCGAGTATGTGTCGATCAAGATTTCGACAATCTATAGCCAATTGAATCTCTTAGCTTGGAATAAAACCTTAGACATCCTCTCGGAAAGACTGCGCGAGCTGTACCGCGCAGCGATGGCCAATAAGTTCACGAAGAAAGACGGTACACAAGCGTATAAATTCGTGAATCTCGATATGGAAGAGTTCCGCGATCTTCATCTGACCAAGGACCTCTTTAAAAAAGTGCTTAGCGAACCTGAGTTCAAGAACCTTTCTGCAGGGATAGTCTTACAAGCTTACCTTCCCGATTCCCATATGATCCAAGTGGAACTCACCGAATGGGCGATGGAACGGGTCAAAGCGGGTGGCGCTCCCATCAAAATCAGAATTGTGAAAGGAGCTAATCTCGCTATGGAGCAGTTTGAATCCAGTTTGCGCGATTGGCCACAATCCCCTTACAAAAAGAAATCCGACGTCGATGCCAATTACAAGAAGATGGCGACTTATGGATGCATGCCTCAACACGCCAAGGCTGTGCATCTGGGTATAGCTAGCCATAACCTTTTCGATATCTCCTACGCTCTTCTGTTGCGCTCGGAAAATAAAATTGAGGAAGAAATCACTTTTGAGATGCTAGAGGGAATGGCCGATCACATGCGGCGCGTGGTGCAAAAACTAGCAGGCGATATCCTTCTCTATTGCCCTATAGCCACCAAAGAAGATTTCCAAAGCGCTATTGCTTATCTCATTCGACGCCTGGATGAAAACACAGGACCTGATAACTTTTTGCGTCATGCCTTTGGCTTAAAACCTGGCACTAAGCAGTGGGATGAGCAAGTCCTTCTCTTTACCAATGCATGCCGAGAACAGCACTCTGTATCCACCTCTTCTCGACGCTATCAAGATCGCAACTTACCCCCTATTCATCTTCCGATTGATGCTCCCTTTGAAAATGAACCCGATACAGATTTTTCTCTCTACGCCAACAGAATGTGGGCTGAAAAAATCGCTGAGAAATGGAAAAACCTCACCATTCCTGCTATTCCTCTTGTCATTGCCGGCAAAGAGATCCACCAACCTAAAGCTGAAGGGATCGGTGAAGATCCAGGACGCCCCGGTCAAGCGGTCTATAGCTACTCCATGGCGGATTGGCCTTTAATCGAGCAGGCCATTCAGTGCGCAAAACAGTACGAATCCACCTGGGCAAACACCTCTGTTGAACACCGCTGCGAGCTTTTAGCAAAAGCAGCACAAAAAATGCGTGAAAAACGGGGAGATCTCATCGGCTGCATGATGGTCGATGGAGGAAAAACGATTGTCGAGGGAGACCCGGAGGTGTCTGAAGCGATCGATTTCGCAGATTACTACCTTCGCTCCATGAAAAAAATGCACGCCTGCCAAGACATCCAATGGAAACCTAAAGGAACCGTACTCGTCACTCCTCCTTGGAACTTCCCTATCTCGATTCCCGCAGGAGGCATTCTTGCAGCTCTGGTTGCAGGCAATTGCGTCCTCTTTAAGCCAGCTCCAGAAACAGTGCTCAGCGGTTGGTTGCTCGTCAATGAACTGTGGAATGCAGGCATCCCCAAAGAGGCGCTTCAATTCATTAATTGTCCTGATGAACCTGTGGGAAGTAAACTCATCCAAGACAAGCGGATCAATTTCATTGTCTTAACAGGAGCTACATCTACAGCTCGTCTTTTCATGCGTCTAAGACCAGGTCTTGATCTCGCGGCAGAAACAGGTGGAAAGAACGCGATCATCGTCACAGCAATGGGCGATCGCGACTTGGCTATTAAAGATATTGTGCATTCAGCTTTTGGTCACTCCGGTCAAAAATGCAGTGCTTGTAGCCTTGTTGTCCTAGAAGCAGAGGTCTATGATGATCCGATCTTCCGCAAACAACTCAAAGATGCTGTCGAGAGTTTAAAAACAGGCTCATGTTGGGATTTATCCAACAAAGTCATCCCTGTCATTCACGAGCCAGGCGAAGCTCTTAAAAGAGGCCTTACTCAACTAGAGCCTGGAGAAGAATGGCTTGTTAAACCAAAGAGTGATCCTAACAACCACCATCTCTGGAGTCCCGGCGTGAAATGGGGAGTGAAAGACAAGAGCTTCATGCACATGACTGAGTTATTTGGCCCCGTTGTAGGTGTCATGCGCGCAGCTAACCTAGAAGATGCCATCCGCCTTGTCAACGATACACCATACGGGCTCACTTCAGGTTTGCAAAGCTTAGATGAACGGGAGCAAAAAATCTGGATTGATAAGATCCAAGCTGGAAATTGCTACATCAACCGCACGGTTACCGGCGCCATTGTCCGTCGCCAGCCCTTTGGCGGTACCAAAGCAAGCTGCTATGGCCATGGGTCCAAGGCAGGAGGGCCCAATTACCTCATGCAATTTGCTCATCCGATTACCGTCTCAATTCCTCAAGAGAAACATCCCGTGAAAGAAGAAATCAATCGCTTTAGTTCCCTTTTACAAAAAAACAATCTATCCGTAGAAGAGCTTGGAACTTGGTATGCTAGCATCTGCAATTACGCCTACTGGGGAAAACGATTTTCTGAAGATCACGACCCTTCACAAATTGTCGGACAAGATAATATCTTCCGCTACCGACCTCATCAGAATCTCTGTTTTAGAATGCAAGACCAGGACAAACCACTCGATATTTTGCGCGTTCTTGCAGCAGCGCTTAGCTGCGATGCAAAACTCACCGTAAGTTGGAGCAAAGATCACTCACAACTGCACATCAAAGAACACCTAAAAAATCCCCTTCTTCATTTCATTGAAGAGACAGACGATCAATTCCTCGATAAAATTAAGCAAGGTGCCTACTCAAGGATTCGTTTGATTTCGAAACCTTCCGATGCTGTGCAACAGATGGCTTCTAGCACAGGCTGTTATCTCGGCATAGCACCGGTTCTTGCCAATGGGCGTTTTGAGCTCCTTCATCACTTAAGAGAAATTAGCCTTAGCATTGATTACCATCGCTACGGCAATCTCAACGTTAGAGAATCGGAACCGCGAAAACCCATTCTTTAAGAGGGAATTGCAAAACTCCACGGACCCAGCACAATCGCCCTTTTGAGCCATTTTGCCACCCCATCCACGAGCCCTACTCACTCGGAGTATGTGCTCGGGATGGGGCCGGCATGTAGATGTAATAATCCACTTTATCTCTGAATGCTCAGTTTCGCCTGAAAAGCTTTTGCAGCATCCAAGGTAATTCCCGAAGAATCTAGTTGCAGCGAGCTTAAGAGTGTGAGTTTTGATAGATGGGAAAGACCAGCATCTGTGATGTTTCTGCAGTAGCTTAGATTCAGTGATGTGAGAGATGAGAGTTTTGATAGATGGGCTAGGCCAGCATTTGTGATGTTATTGCAATTGTTTAGATTAAGTGAGCTTAAGAGTGTGAGAGTTACTAGATGAGCAAGGTCAGCATCTGTGATGTTTTCGCACCCGCCTAGAGCAAGTGAGCTTAAGAGTGTGAAAGTTGCTAGATAGTCAAAGCCAACATTTGTGATGTTATTGCACAAGGTTAGATCAAGTGAACTTAAGAGTGTGAGTTTTGATAGATGGGCTAGGCCAGCATTTGTGATGTTTTCGCACCAGCTTAGATTCAGTGAGCTTAAGAGTGTGAGTTTCGATAGATGGGCAAGGCCTGCATCTGTGATGTTTCTGCAGCAGGTTAGATCAAGTGAGCTTAGAGAGGTGAGAGTTAATAGATGGGCAAGGCCAGCATCTGTGATGTTTCTGCAGCAGCTTAGATCAAGCGAGCTTAGAGAGGTGAGAGTTAATAGATGGGCAAGGCCAGCATCTGTGATGTTTCTGCAGCAGCTTAGATCAAGCGAGCTTAAGAGTGTGAGTTTTGATAGATGGGCAAGACCAGTATCTGTGATCTTTCTGCACTCGCTTAGATTAAGTGAGCTTAAGAGTGTGAGTTTTGATAGATGGGCAAGGCCAGCATCTGTGATATTACCATAGTTTAGACCACAGTGTAGATTAAGTGAGCTTAAGAGTGTGAGAGTTGACAGGTGGGCAAGACCAGCATCTGTGATCTTTCTGCACTCGCTTAGATTAATTGAGCTTAAAGATGTGAGAGTTGCTAGATAAGCAAGGCCAGCATCTGTGATGTGATAGCACCAGCTTAGATTAAGTGAGCTTAAAGATGTGAGAGTTAATAGATGGGCAAGGCCAGCATCTGTGATCTCCCCAACCCCGTTTAGATCAAGTGATCTTAAGCGTGTGAGAGTTAATAGATGGGCAAGGCCAGCATCTGTGATCTTCCAAACCCCGCTTAGATTAAGTGAGCTTAAGAGTGTGAGTTTTGATAGATGGGCAAGGCCAGCATCTGTGATGTTTTCGCACTTAGATAGATTGATAGAGGTAATGCGAGTACCACTTGCTTTATCAAGAATGGTTTTAAGATCGCTATCCGATAAATTGCGCAGTCCAGAAAGATCTAGACAGCCATCGTTGACGAGAGATAGGTTACGCCAATCTTTGCATGCTTGACGGACGTGAATTATTTCATGAGCAGGAAGGAAGCTTAATATACGTCCGAAAACAGCGCTAGGGATACCCTGTATGCGAGTCGTTGCGTATTTAGGCGTAGTTGGTGAGGGGATAGATGAAGGGAGCAGTACAGGAGCTGGCTGCGCTGTCGCTTGTAAAGTTAAAGGAACTAAGCCGGATAATGACATTGTTAAATCTCCTGATTGTAATTAGTATTATACTGTCGAAACCTTCCGATGCTATGCAACAAATGGCTTCTAGCGCAGGCTGTTATCTCGGCATAGCACCGGTTCTTGCCAATGGGCGTTTTGAGCTCCTTCATCACTTAAGAGAAATAGCCTTAGCATTGATTACCATCGCTACGGCAATCTCAACGTTAGAGAATCGGAACCGCGAAAACCCATTCTTTAAGAGGCAATTGCAAAACTCCACGGACCCAGCACAATCGCCCTTTTGAGCCATTTTGCCACCCCATCCACGAGTCCTACTCACTCGGAGTAAGTGCTCGGGATGGGGCGCCAGCATGTAGATGGAATAATCCATTTTATCTCTGAATGCTCAGTTTCGCCTGAAAAGCTTTTGCAGTATCCAAGGTAATTCCCGAATGATCTAGTTGAAGTGAGCTTAAGAGTGTAAGTTTTGATAGATGGGCAAGACCAGCATCTGTGATGTTTCTGCAGCAGCTTAGATCAAGTGAGCTTAAAGATGTGAGAGTTGCTAGATGGGCAAGACCAGCATCTGTGATGTTTCTGCAGCAGCTTAGATCAAGTGAGCTTAAACGTGTGAGTTTTGATAGATGAGCAAGGCCAGCACCTCTGATGTAAGAGCACCCGCATAGATTAAGTGAGCTTAGAGATGTGAGTTTTGATAAATAGGCAAGACCAGCATCTGTGATGTTTATGAACTTTAGATTAAGTGAGCTTAGAGATGTGAGAGTTTCTAGATGGGCAAGGCCAGCATCTTTGATGTTGCATCTCTCTAGATTAAGTGAGCTTAGAGATGTGTTTGATAGATGGGCAAGGCCAGCATCTGTGATGCGTGTGTTGTATAGATCAAGTGACCTTAGAGATGTGAGTTTTGATAGATGGGCAAGGCCACGATTTGTGATGTTGTTGCACCAGCTTAAATTGAGTGAGCTTAGAGATGTGTTTGATAGATAGGCAAGGCCAGCATCTGTGATATCTGTGAAGTATAGATTAAGTGAGCTTAGAGATGTGAGTTTTGATAGATGGGCAAAGCCAGCATCTGTGAGGGTTAGGCATTTAGGTAGATGGATAGAGGTAATGCGAGTTCCACTTGCTTTATCAAGAATGGTTTTAAGAGCGCTATCCGTGAAATCGCGCACACCAGAAAGATCTAGACAGCCATCGTTGACGAGAGATAGGTTACGCCAATCTTTGCATACATGATGAAGGCAAGTAGTTATTTGTTTAGCAGGAAGGAAGCTTAATATTCGTCCGAAAACGTCGTTAGGAATAGCCTTTATAATATTAGTCGTTGCCTGTTTGGGAGCAGGTTGCGACTCAATCACAGCCGTGAGGTGTGCCGGCGACGCTGGTTGTGCTTTGGGCAGTCCAGAAAGAGCTAGACAGTCTTTGTTGAGGAGAGGTAGTTCACTCCAAGCTCGACATACTGTACGGGCGCTAAATATTTCTTTATTAGAAAGGAAACTTAATATAGGTCCGAGAGCGTTGCGATCGAGAGCCTTGACAGGTGTTGCGTCTTTAGGTGTAGTTTGTGAGGGGATAGATGAAGGGAGCAGTACAGGCCCTTGCTGCGCTGTCGCTTGTAAAGTTAAAGGAACTAAGCCAGATAATGACATTGTTAAATCTCCTGATTGTAATTAGTATTACATTTATTATGTCTATGGCCTGATTTATTTAAAAAGTAATTTAACTTATTGACTAAATTAAAAATAAATCTAAACAGCGCGTTTCTTGATCACCTCGATCACACCCAGCCTAAACCTGGTTGGATCATCAAAGCGATGTAGCTCTCCCCATCTATCCCCCCCTTTCGGCTCAGGGGCTAGGTGATAAATCTGACCAAAAATAGCGTTCCTAACCTCTTCCGGTAACTTGTACAATAATTGATCGATTTTCTGATTAGTAGAATGTAATTGATTGATGAGCTCCAACAAAGAGCTAATCGATCGTTGTTTAAAAAGAGCTGGATCTGATCTTTCCAAAGCGGCTAATGCTTGCGCCAATCTCAGGCGGTTGAGATCAAGATAACGGTTCTTTTGTCCCCATCCATCGCCCCCTTTTGGCTCTGAAGCCAGCATGTAGATATAATAATCCACTTTATCTCTAACTGCGGAAGCTTGAATGGAAATGAGTTTTAAAGCTTCTTTGTCCCCCATCTCCAGGTTACCTGGAACTCCCGTATGACGTAGGTTAAGTGAAGTTAGTGATGTGAGAGTTGCTAAATGGACAAGGCCAGCATTTGTGATTCCGCACGCAGTTAGATTTAGCGATGTTAGAGATTTAAGTTGTGATAGATGGGCAAGGCCAGCATTTGTGATTTTTTTACATGCATATAGATTAAGTGAAGTTAGAGATATGAGTTTGGATAGAGAGGTAAGACCAACATTTGTAATTTTTTTACAATCGTGTAGATTAAGTGAAGTTAGAGATGTGAGTTTTGATAAAGGGGCAAGGCCAGCATCTGTGATTTTTTCACATCTTTGTAGATCAAGTGAAGTTAGAGATGGAAGTTTTGATAGATGGACAAGGCCAGCATCTGTGATGTCTTCGCATAGGCTTAGATCAAGTGAGGTTAGAGATGTAAGTTTTGATAGAGGGGCAAGACAAGCATCTGTGATGTTACAGCAACTTAGATTAAGTGAGCTTAGAGACTTTAAAGATGATAGAGGCTCAAGACCAGCAAGTTGGATATTTCTGCATCCAGATAGATCAAGTGAAGTTAGAGATTTAAGAGTTGCTAGAGAGCTTAGACCATCATCTGTGATTTTTCTGCACGCGTATAGATTAAGCGAGGTTAGAGATGTGAGAAATGATAGAGATTTAAGGCCAGCATCTGCGATGTCGCATGCAGTTAAATTTAGTGAGGTTAGAGATGTGAGAGATGCTAGAGATCTAAGGCCAGCATCTGTAATACCGTAGCATTTTTCTAGTTCAAGTGAGGTTAGAGATTTTAGAGATGATAGAGAACTAAGACCAACATCTGTAATGTTTCTGCACAAGTATAGATTAAGCGAGGTTAGAGATTTGAGAGATGATAGAGAGTTAAGGCCAGCATCTGTGATTTTGGGGGCGAATCCATCATATAGATCGAGTGAGGTTAGAGATGTGAGAGTTGCTAGAATACTAAGGCCATCATCTGTGATCGTGTCGCAACATCTTAAGGAGGTTAGAGACTTCAGAGGCTCCAAAGAGATAAGGCCGGCATCTGTGATCTTGTTGCACTCACGTAGATCAAGTGAAGTTAGAGATTCGAGAGCTGCTAGAGAGCTAAGGCCAGCATTTGTTATAGAATGGCACAAACTTAAATCAAGTGAGGCTAGATATTTAAGAGATTTTAGAAGCTCAAGGCCAGCATCTTCGATCCTATGGCAATTGCGTAAATTAAGTGAGGTTAGAGATGTGAGAGATGATAGATAGACAAGGCTAGTATTTGTGATTTTCCTGCACCACTCTAATTTAACTGAGGTTAAAGACGTGAGAGGTACTAGAGATTTAAGGCCAGCGTCTGTTATGTTTTCGCAATGACTTAGATCGAGTGAGATCAGAGAGTTGAGAGATGATAGAGAGCTAAGACCAGCGTCTGTAATGTTTTCGCAATGACTTAGATTCAGTGATGTCAGAGATTTGAGAGATGATAGAGAGCTAAGGCCAGCGTCTGTGATGTTTTCGCAATGAGTTAGATTGATAGATGTAATGTCAGTGTTTTTTGCTTGATCAAGAATGTTTTTAAGATCTTTATCCGATAAATGGGGCATTTTAGACAGATCTAGACACCCATCGTTGACAAGAGGCGTCTTACTCCAGGCTTTGCAAACTTGACGCATTGAGATTATCTGTTGACCGGGAAGAAAGCTAAATATACGATCAATAATATCATCAGGAATATCTTTTAGGCTTCTCGTTGCTGTTTGCTTAGAAGCTTGTAAATGCTTCTGCGTAGACGCTGGCTCCGCTGCAGGTTCTAGCGTTAAAGTGGCTAAAGTAATAGTGGACATATTAAACCTCTTGATTTTAATTAATTAACATTAATTTTATGTGTTATTTTATTTTGAGTCAATAATTA
>JABDFI010000065.1 GCA_013286595.1 Chlamydiota bacterium
CGATGGCAAAGATTCTCATGTCGCCTTACCTCTACCTGCAAGGAATCGAGGCAAGCACGTATGGAGTCTGTGGCGGGATTTAGGCAAGAGAGTATCAGCAGCGCTCGCAGCGCATTTCGGGGCCAAAAGATCCTCGGGCACCTTCAAAACTGCCCCTGAGACGGAATCCTCCCCGGATCTTGTCGGTGAGACTCCGACATGTGAATCGTTAGCAGCACTGCTCGGCTGACGTGTCTATGAAAATGATGCTATTTGCTTAGATTTTCTTAGATTTTTATGAGCGGCAAGGAAACTAATAGCGGTGGCGATGCCGAGCGAAGAAGTTATACATGATATCAAGAGCAAACGGAAGGTAGCATAGACTACCAATTAGCTTACGCCAGCCTCCGATCAACCAGAAAATGCGCGCCACCGCTTGGCCGCGTGTCCAGATGCGGCGAGATGCAGAGGAGAACTGTTCGATCAGAATGAGAGAATCGAGATCTTTTAAATGGGGATACTGTTGAAAGAGTTTCTTAGCTATGTCACCATTGCGCGGCGCATAGAAAAAGAGCTTATCTTTGTCCCATGACGTGATTTTTGTCACAGCATTCCAACAAAAGGAGCACGTATCATCAAAAAGGATAAGATGGGGATTTTTCATGTCGCATTTCTCAGCATTGAGTCTGATAATATCAATGTGGCGTCTTTAAATTCGAGCGGAATTGAGTTTTAGACACTCGACATCAGTTATTTTTGTGTGACTAGAGAAAGCGCTTCCTTCAAGTTTTCTGCATCTTCATATTCACCTCTGTCTAAGCTAATGGGGGCAGTAACACAGACACTAATGTAATTTAGGGCTCCTTCATAATCATTCAGTTCTAGCAATTCGAGAGGTGTTCTGTCATAATTATCTACCACATCTAAGCGAGATTTATGCTCTAAAAGCTCTTTAATAGTAAGAACCTCTCGTCTTAAACAAGCTACATGTAAAGGAGTCAATCCAGATGCATTCGTTGCATTTACATCAGCTCCTTTTTGAATTAATTGTAATGTCAATTCAGCGTATGATACAGTCAAATGTGATCCTTCAGCACTGCCCTCATTCTCATAACCTATCTTATGACCTTTAGCAGTACTCAGGTGCAATGGTGTGTTTTTCCATCTACCATCGTCTTTTATGCTTAAAAATTCCGTGGGGGATCTCGTGATTAGTACCTTGGCTGTCAAAGTATTTGCATTGCCGAGAGCCCAATGAAGAGCTGTATTTCCAAAGTCCCACTCGTCTTGAATCACCTCTTTAACACTGATATAGCTGCCATATCTTAATAGTAGAGGAATAAATTCTGCGGTACCATACTTTGCAGCATCGTGTAGAATTGTAGACGATCTCACTTTAAGAGTGTTTTGACTTGTCCAAAAAAGTAAGCGATAGTTAAGCCATTCTCCATTTTCGCTAACAAGTTTTTCAAATTTTCGTATGGTTTTAGGAGAGACTTTTCCTCTACCCATAAGTTCCATTATAGACATTTGAAACGAGTACAATTCATCAAATTTTTCTTGTGAAAGTTGCATAGGATCGCTGCCTCCTGATACAGGTACACTCTTCGCAACGATCTTTAATGCCGGCGTGCTTACAGCTTCAATTTTTTCTAACGATGGCTTCGGAGTAGGTGGAGAAACTAACCATTCTGGCGCTCTAAGTACCATCCAGTGCGGTAATAAACTTATATTGATTGCCATAATTAACCTAGTATTGTTTTAAACTAAATTTAAATTACACCCTCACCTTACGCAAAGAAGTAATTTAATCAGAACCAGCCATGATTGAACCTCCATCTTTCAAGCTCTAAAAATGCTGCTCTATTCGCTTTCATCAACAACATATATTTGATGCCAAAGTGACTCAAAGAAGTTTTCGCCCCTTAACACATCTGCCTTTCGAATGTGAGTAGTGCCAACAAATTATCTCATTTTCATCTGTGTACGTTTTCTCTTCAATAGTATCATCAATGATGAGCACCCCTCCTTTATCTTCCTCAAACTTTCGCAGTTCTGGTCTGACATACTCCCATAATTCTCTAGAGGCAAGTTCTTCACCATTTAAAAATCTGGTAATTTTATCGTGGCTAATTCGATCTTCTAAGAGATCTGAAAGACCAACAGCGGTTGCATACTGATTTTGTGCGATCAAGTAATCTGAATAGATGTCGAGTAATTTGTTCATACCTTCTCCAAAAATGAACAAAATTTTTACATCTAAACGGTGTCTGTGGTCAAACGATTTTTAACGGTTTTGCCTAAGGTGAGTTACACCTTTTTTTTACAATAATATAAACTAATTATTTTAATCTTGCAGGCGTTAAATAGAAAGTTCCGGTTTTTGATATAGGTCGCCTTGTACCAATAGCTTAAGATGCGAGATGAAAAAATCGAGACACCTTACATATTGAGAATGAAAGAGTTAGATAGATTAGATGCGCCGTAATACATATTCTGCATACTACTTTAGTGGAATTGGTTCGTACCGAAGACAACGTACATATATAAATAATATATAAATAAAACTTGACATTAAATGCTAAATATATTAAATTATAAGTAATGTCAGGAGATTTAAATGGGGACTATAACTCGGGTAACTCGGGCGGCGCATCTTGAGTATGTTGAACAACCGTACCAGCTAGAGTTTTTTGCCAAGATTGTACAGCGATATATTAGCCCAGCGCTTCTTAGCCCAGCGATTCATGCCTTTAGTTGGCTTTGTTTATCAATAGGCCGACGTCTTGGTAAATGTGTTGTTTTTGCAATATCATCTAGTTCCTTTGAGGTATCACAATCATCTAGTTCCTTGAATAAGAAGGTTTCACAACTTTCCCAACTAGATGAACAACTTTCCGACGCAGAAAAAACGATTTTGAGTCAGCTTGCCAGAAACGATTCGTTATCATGACTCGGGAAGTCGTAGTATGATACCTGACTTTCTTTTGGGTTCTAATTTGTCCAAAAAATCTTCGCCTATCTCCTGAAAAGTATGTATTTCTTCAGCATGTGGTAGCATATCACTAATGTTTTACGGCCTATGGTTATGATTGCCTTAACGAGGTCAGTTGATAAGAGCCTGTATCATCAAAAAAGGATAAGATGGGGATTTTTCATGGCAATTTCACCTGCGGTACTTGGCTTTTAATAGCATCAAATTGACGAGCCAATTCGGACTCCTCTTCATCGGATAAGAAGGTACTGTGCAGTTTAATGCGAATCGCTTCTCGCTCTTCCATCCATTGGCGTATGAGCATCTTGCGCACGGTCTCGGTAAAACCCTCGATAACTTTTTGCCGATTGATTTTGCGCTGCATGATATCATTAAGCAGTTTCTGCGCCTCAGCTCCTTCCACAGAGGAACCTAAAGAAAGCACATCGCAAGGCATGTTATTCTTGTGAGCTTCCATGAAGACTTGATAGAGGCGATAAGCTCCTTCAAGGCGAAAATGCGCTTGGTGAATGTTCATGTGCGCCATGGAAACTATCTCAGGGTGAGAGGTACTGGCCAAAATCAACCAACGCAAACAATCTGTATCTAAAATCCGGTCGGGATTGACCTGTTCAAAATCAACCCGCTGTGTTCGACGCACCATGATTTCCGGAATCACAACTTGATCGATGCCGAGAGCTGATTCGGGAATCTGGGCAATTTCTGCTAATTTTTTTAAGCTTTCATGCACCATTACAGGCTCTTCCCAGGATTTAATCGTGTGTGTCATCTCTTTGATAATCTCATTCTTCCGAGAAGGAGTGAGAGTGGTTTCTCCTTTGGCAAGGTGACGAAATAAAAAAGTCAGGTAGTCTCGAGCTTGTTGGATGAGTTGAGAGAAGTATTCAGGCCCTCGATTCAAGAGCAGGGAATCGGGATCACTGCCGTCTGGTAAGGAAAGTACGCCGATATCAATCCCCTTCTGTAAAAAGAGGTGGCCGATTTTTGCAGCAGCTTCTTGCCCCGCATCATCTCCATCTAAAGCTAGGTAGACTTTACTGACACCTAGATGGATCAGTTCTCTCGCGTGATCTGCGCCAAATGCTGTGCCTTGACCAGCTACCGCATAATCAAAACCTGAATTGATCAAACGCAAGGCATCGATTTGCCCTTCTACAATGATCGCTTTGCGCTCTTTGGCAATCCGCTGCCGAGAGTAACTTAACCCAAAGAGCACACGGGATTTCTTGAAGAGAAGGGTTTCAGGGGTATTGATGTACTTACCTCCAAACGTCTCTTCTTTGAACTTGCGGCCAGAAAAACCGATGACAGCTCCCATCGGATCGCGAATGGGAAACATGATCCGTTGGGAAAAAAAATCCTTTTTCTTACTTGAACTGCTCACTAAACCCGCTTGTTCAATCACTTCATCTTCGATGTGTTGGGCATGTAAATAGCGACTGAGCAGATGAGGATCTTTGGGTGAAAAACCTAAGTGAAAACGTCGGATAAACTCGAGATCAATCCCCCTTTCATAGAGATAATGCAAGGCTTCGTGGCCATCCTGTGTATGCAAGAGCAAATAGTGATAGAGTTGGGCTGTTAATTCCAAGGCATGCTTAAGCGCTGGCTTACTAGGTCCTTTTTCAACCTCCTGTTCGTCTGTTTTTTCCAAGTGCACTTGGAATCGTTCGGCAAGACTTTCTACCGCTTCCACAAATCCCAATTTGAGATGCCCCATTAAGAAAGCGATCGCATCGCCATGCGCTCCACAGCCAAAACAATGGTAATGTGAATCCCCTTTTTGAACGGTAAACGAAGGGGTTTTTTCCTCATGAAAAGGACAGAGAGCTTTATAGGCAGCGCCTGCACGTCGCAGTTCCATGTGCGACATGAGCACTTCGACAAGATCGATGCGTTGGCGAAGAGTTTCAATGCTTTCTTTTGTGTACAAAGGCATGGGAAATACAACAGCGTTTTTAATGGTAGTATATCGAGGGAATTGCAAAACTAACGAGAAAAATGTGCTTTTTCGTGTACTAATCTGTGGCCTGACTGATAGGGCTATGTTTTAACTTCCTTGGAGACTTATGGCAAAAGCGCTATGACCATTTAGACCATGCCCTAATCAAGCCTGATAGGATAAAGTTTGGCATGGTCTCAATGGTCATAGCGCTTTTGCCATAGGTTTTTAAGGACGTACTCCTGAAGCAACTAATTCAGCTATATAAGCTGTCACAGCCTGTTGAACAATGCTGCCTTTAGGATTTTCAGCGATGATATCACGCCCATCTTTTGGTCTATTTGATTCGTTAGTAGGATCTTGTTGAAACCAAACATGCCAATTGAGTCTGTTTTGGTTTTCTTGTGGCATCAATCTCACCAATTCTTTCACGAGTGTTGGCGTGAAACTTTCAGATTTAATATATTTATCAATTAATTGCAGCTGGAGAAGAGGGCGGCACATGGGGAACATTTCCTTAAGAACCTCAATAGTTTCGGCTGTAATCCTTTCCAAACGACAGCCAATATCATTTAGAGCTCTCTGATGGGCATCTATTTCATTGCTAAGAGTGCTTATATTCGAGAAAGCAACAGGAGTATTTGCTGAAGAAGTGGAAGTAGTTGTTGAAGCTGTAGTAGTGAAATATCGACCAATAAGCGGCAGGTAGCTAAGACATTTATAGATCGTGCTTTTAATTGTAGCAAAAAAACCTGGAGATTCAACTGCTACTGCTGCAGATGATAGAGAGCTTGAAGAGCTTGCTTGAGGGTTGAATAAAGAATTGCTACGCGTCTCCGTGTCTATTGGAATAAAGTTTGAAGTACTTCTAACCTGTGGGACGGACATTTACATTCTCCTTGTTAAATAGTTAATAGATTTAACAACTATTATACAGCATCTAATCTAATACTGTCTACATGGTCTTTTTATTTATAACGTTAATTCTATTTAATGTTTTATTTGTTATATACACAGGTAAACTCAAAAATTGGATTTTGCTGAGATTGGAAGTGACAAAAGCGGCTTAGATCTCCGAGAGCTATAGCCAAGGAAACATGATGCGCAAGATACGCAAGATACGCTTGATAAAAAAATTAGGTTATTTTCTTTGGTAACTCTCTTTTATTTTTTTCATCATGCGTATCAAGCATATCCTGCTCATCTTGTTTTGGTTGTTGCTCGCACCTCGGACTTAATGCAACGACTTCAAAGTCGAGTTTAAGCGACAAAGAACGAGTCCAACTCAGAGCACACTATAAGCGAATCTTTTTGTGTGAATATTTATTTTTTTAAGGAAAGAAGAGTTTTTATGTCTTTTTGCGTGATTCCTTGTACCTGCGCAAGCTCTTCCTCTGTAGCTTCTTGAATCCGTTGCAAGCTACCGAACTGGCGCAAAAGACGCCCTCTCTTGATGGGACCAATGCCCGGAATCTCATCTAACGCGCTTGAAAGCACCTTCTTACCGCGACGTTGTCGATGGAAGGAGATCGCCTTGCGATGTGTTTCATCGCGAATTTTTTGTAGAAGCAGTAGCAAATGGGAACGGGGATTCAGAGCTATGGGATCTTGATGATCAACGAGAAACACTCTTTCTTGTGTCAGCCCCTTATCATGTCGTCCTTCTTCCTTGGCAACCGCTATCAGATCGACAGTAGCAATAGAGAGTTCTTTAAATACTTCGATGGCCACATTCAATTGCCCTTTACCTCCGTCCACGATGATCAAATCGGGCAAATCATCAGCTTGCTTCGCGCGGATGAGATGACGTCTTAAAACCTCAGCCAACGCACCATAATCATCGGATGCCCCTGCCGTCTTGATGCGAAATAACCGCGTGCGCTTTGTATCTTTTTCTCCATCTGTGAATGCAATGAGTGCTGCTACGGGTTCTTTCCCTGCAAGATGTGAGGTGTCAAAGCATTCAATGCGTTTAGGAAACCGAACGAGTTTGAGCGTCTCTTGAAGATCTAGGAGCATCTTTTCTTTTAATTCTTCTTTATCTTTTTCCCTTTCAAATTGGACTTTCGCATTCTTTTCTGCTAGCTCGACCAGTGCCTGCTTTTGCCCTTTCTGAGGGAACTTCACAGTTGCTTTTTTTGGGAATTTTTCTTTAAAAATCTCAGACAGAAGGGCTGCATCTTTTAAGACAAGAGGGAGAAGGATCTCTTCTGGCATGTGGATGTCTTGTGTATAAAGCTGCAGAACAAGAGAAGAGAGCAACTCTTCATCATCTTCTACTACCTCGGTGAACGAATAGTTCTCTGATCCAATGAGCTTTCCTTCGCGAAAGAGCATCTGTGCTACAACCACTTCTTTTCCTTCTCGGTAAATCCCAAACACATCAGTGCTTTTTCCGTTAACTTTTAAGACCAGTTGATCCACATCGATGACATGTTCAAGATGGCGGATTGTCCGTAAAAGAGCTCCGGCTTTTTCAAAATCTAGAGCTTCTGCGGCTCTCTGCATTTGCTGATGAAGATCCTTGAGAATTTCTTTGTCCTGTCCTTTTAAAAATTTGATCGCCCCTTCCACATAACCCTGGTACTCTTCTGGTGTACATTTGCGGACACAAGGAGCGCAGCAGCGTTTAATCCCATAGAGCAAACAAGGACTCGTTCTTCTGGCAAATTCTTGATCAGAGCACTGGCGCAAAGGAAATAGCCTCGTCAAGAGCTCATAGGTTTGCCTTGCTGCATAGGCGCTAGTATAGGGACCATAATAGAGGCCTTCCTCTTTAGGTGTTCCTTTATAGCGGATCAACTTTAACATCGGCCATGGATGTTGATGCGTGATCATGAGACTAATGTAGGCTTTATCATCCTTAAGACAGGCATTGAATTTAGGCTGATGCTTTTTGATCAAAGTATTCTCGAGAAGTAAAGCTTCCTTTTCAGAATCCACAACAATGGTGTCGATGACCACAATCTCCTCAATCAAAAAAGGGATCATCGGGCGGTTATCGCTACTCGCACCAAAATATTGCTTCAGTCGATTCTTGACGTGTTTGGCTTTTCCCACATAAATGACGGTTCCTGCTTGATTTTTCATCAAGTAAACGCCAGGATGCGCGGGAAAATGATCGAGCTGCTTGGGATCAAATAACACGGATCTTATCCTTCCATTCGATGATTTTTTTTAGCGCTTCCAGGGGGCTGAGCTGATCGGGATTTATCTGTTTTAATTCCGATCCTATACCCTCCATAGGAGAAAAGAAAGAAAGTTGTTGTTGCTCTCGCATAGGTTTAGCAAGAGGTGCACGCCCCGCGTGTTTTTCAAGTGTGATCACCATCTCCTGGGCTCGTTGGATCACAGCGTGAGGCAGTCCAGCTAAACGAGCGACATGCACCCCATAACTTTTATCTGTTCCCCCCTTGACGATTTTATGTAGAAACACAATCCCTCGATCCGATTCATGAATGGCAACGCTATAATTGACAGCTCCTGGAACCTTCTGCTCTAACTCGGTCAATTCCCAATAATGAGTCGCAAACAACGTTTTCGCTCTCTTGCCCGGCTGTGTGAGCAAATACTCTGCCACCGCCCAGGCGATCGAAATGCCATCGTATGTGCTCGTTCCTCTTCCTATTTCATCCAGTATCACAAGAGATTGATGGGTAGCATTGTGAAGAATATTGGCTGTTTCTATCATCTCAACCATGAATGTCGATTGACCACGTGAAAGATCATCGCTGGCTCCAATCCGACTAAATACTTTATCGATCACTCCAAGACGTGCACTTGCTGCAGGCACAAACGATCCCATCTGAGCTAAGATAGCAATCAACGCCACCTGACGAATGAACGTCGATTTACCTGCCATGTTGGGACCTGTAATCAGATGCAATCGACTGGTGGCATCTAACAACACATCATTGGGCATGAAGCTCTCTTTGGGCAAAGTGGCCTCGATAACGGGATGTCTTCCTGCACACACATCAAACACATCGCTATGATCCACAAGAGGTCTAACAAAATGGTGTTTACGTGCGACAATTGCAAGAGCAAGCAGGCAATCGAGTTGTCCAATCGCTGTAGCAATAGCTCTCACGGTTTCCGCATAGAAGATCACCTCTTTCTTCAACTGATGGAAAAGCTCAGCTTCAAGAGCTGTGATCTTTTCTTCTGCGTGCAACATTTTGTGCTCATAGACCTTCAATTCCGGAGTGATGAATCTCTCAGCGTTCGTCAAAGTCTGTCTTCTTTGAAAGTGATCCGGAATCCGATCGGCTTGACCTCGACTCACTTCAATGTAGTAGCCAAATGCCTTGGTATAGCCGACCTTTAACGTCTTAATCTGGGTGGATTCTCTCAGCTGAACTTGGTAATTAGCCATCCAAGTATGACTATCTTCTGTGAGAGAATACAGCTCATCGAGCTCACGGTGATACCCTTTGCGAAAGAGTGCTCCATCACTGAGTCGAAGGGGAGGGGCATCGATCAAAGCCAGAGCTATCGTAGACACAAGAGAAGAGACATCTTTCAACGATTCTCGCAGGTTTTTTACAATGGGACTTTGACCTTGTTCCAGCACTTTAGCTATGGGAGCAATGTGTTCTAAAGAAAAGCGCAAGCCAGCTACATCACGCGGTGTAGCATACCCCGTCTCAATCCGCATCATCAACCGCTCGAGATCGCGAATTTCGTTTAAATGCTGCTGCAGCGGATCGGATAGGGTCTGTTGTTTGACTAATTCCTGAACGCCGTCTTGTCGATGCGCAATCCCCTCCACATCGAGAAGAGGATGAAGAAGCCACTGTTTTAACAGACGTCCTCCCATGGGCGTGGCTGTCCTATCTAAAAAATTAAATAGGGAATAGTTTTTTCCCTCATCGCGCAGAGTATGGAATAACTCCAAATGCTTCTGAGTGGATCGATCTAACAGCATGTAGCGCGACAATTTTTCTGTTTGGATCTCTTTAATATGTCCCACTGCCATGCTGAGATCTTCAGAAATGTACTGCAAGACAGCTCCTGCTGCGTTAATCGCCGCAACCATTCCCTTGAGTCCAAACCCATCTAAACTATGCACGTGGAAATGGCGCAAGAGAATCGAGCAAGCTTGTCGATGATCAAAATGCCAGCTCGCTTTGAAATGCACTGTCAGAGACAACTGAGTCTTGAGCTCTTCTATGAGTTGTAGCTTCTGCTGTTTCCACGTATCTGGTAAGATCAATTCTTTGGGACTCAACCGCGTTAGCTCATCGAGAAATTGCTTGTCGCTTTCACATTCCATCGCTCTAAAATCAGCAGTTGTCACATCGATCACACTTAACCCAAATACCCCGTTAAGCTCTGTCGCACACGCTAAAAAATTATTGGCTTTGTCCGAAAGTAAGCTCGATGTGATCACGGTTCCAGGGGTGATCACGCGCACTACTTCCCGTTTGACAATCCCCTTAACCGCGCGAGGATCTTCCATTTGCTCGGCAATCGCGATCCGGTATCCCTTAGCAACCAGTTTGTCGATGTAACCCTCTGCAGCGTGAAATGGCACCCCCGCCATGGGAATTTCTTGCCGCTTTGTCAACGTCAAATCGAGCTCCTTAGCTGCGGTAACAGCATCCTCATAGAAGGCTTCATAAAAGTCTCCCAAACGAAAAAAAAGAAGCGCGTCAGGTGACTTCTTTTTACAGGCATGCCACTGCGCCATCATCGGCGATAC
>JABDFI010000066.1 GCA_013286595.1 Chlamydiota bacterium
TTTAACTCCACAAATACTGGATTTTATTCACTTTCTAGAATACGATGGAACGCTGTTCTTTGTAGAAACCTCTATCAATAAGGGCATCTATGATCAAACAACTTTTTGCAACACTTTGCGCTGGTATTTTTATGGCAGGTTCCCATTCCTCTCCCCTTCTCCATGCTGATGAAAAAGCATCTCCCCGTGTTCTGATCATGTTAGGTCCTCCAGGTGCTGGTAAAGGAACTCAAGCAGCTCTTTTACAACAAAAAACTCACCTTCCTCATATTTCTACGGGTGATTTACTACGTGATCATGTACGCCAAGAAACTGAACTGGGCAAAAAAGCGAAAACCTTCATGTCAGGCGGCCAGCTCGTTCCCGATCAACTCATCATGGATATGTTATTTGATCGCGTTTCCCAACCAGATTGCGCTCAAGGATACATTCTAGATGGATTTCCTCGTACCCTTACTCAAGCACAAGCTTTGCAAGAAAAACTGCAAAAACAAACTAAGCCGCTTGTGATCAATTTGGAACTAGAAGATGCGGAGATCATCGAAAGATTGAGCAAGAGAGTCACCTGTGAACAATGTGGCACCCCTTATCATCTAGCTTACTCCCCACCTAAAATTAAAGACGAATGCGACAAATGTCGGGGAAAACTCATCCAGCGCTCAGACGATCATCGCGATGTGGTCATCAAGCGCCTTAAAGTCTACCACGAACAAACAGCTCCTCTTATCCGGTTCTATAATAAGCTAAACATTCTTCACTCCGTTAGCTGCAAGCAGTCAAAGGAACAAGTATTTACTCAAATCCTCGGTAAATTGAATTAGGTTTATAATTGCGGGGGAGGGGAAAAAGTTCTGAATACATCGAGAGGTTCAAATCCTGAATCACTTCGC
Organism: Chlamydiota bacterium; assembly: GCA_013286595.1. Taxonomy (GTDB): domain Bacteria; phylum Chlamydiota; class Chlamydiia; order Chlamydiales; family Rhabdochlamydiaceae; genus JABDFI01. The sequence goes on from JABDFI010000066.1 coordinate 891, forward strand.
AAGGGAGTGATTAATTCTCTTCTAAGAAACTCTCTTAAAGCTTCCTGAGTTAATAATCGTTTTTGAGACTGATCGAGACCAAGCGTTGTTAACGCTGGCATTTCCCCGAGTATTGAACTCGGTAAATCGTACAAAGGATTGTCTTCTAATCTTAGATCGCGAAGCGACGAACAAAGGCGAATTTCATCGGAGATTTCCTCGATCTTATTATGCGTGATATCGAAAACTTCTAAATGGGAACAACCACCAATCTCTTTGGGAAGCTCCGGTATAGTATTGCCGCTAAGATTGAGTCCTATCAAATGACGCAAAGCATGCCAGTTTTCAACGTTGTCAATCTTATTTCGCTTTAAATCCACAACCTGTACACTCGACTTTTCTATAACGGAAGGAATAGCGCAGAATTGATTGTCTGCCAGGTTTAACAATCTCAATTCTTTCATTGCTTCCAATTCATCTGGCAATTCGGACAATTTATTTTTACCCACACCTAAATACCGAACTCTCGGCAAGTCGCATAATACACCAGGAAAAGAAAAAAGTTCATTTCCTTCTAACTCTACTTCGACAAGTCCTGTAAGTTGAGAAAAGGCAGGCGGCAACAATCTAATGAAATTATTAGAAAGTGTTAACTTGCTTAAGTTTTTACAGTGGGAAAGTGTAGCCGGAACTTCGAATAGTTTTGTTTTGATCAAACTTAGCTCTTCTAAACCTGTAAAATACGTAAAGACTTGACAAGATAATAAAGTAAGATCTCTGTCTGTAATCGCTATTTTCTTGCATTTAGCAAACTGATCAGGGTTCTTGATAAACAATCTGAGTAAATCGGCAGCCATAACATGAATCATGTCCTGCCGTTGCCTTAATGTTCCCCTCTCTAACATATCGTTAAAAAGATCCACAGATTCAGTCCAAAATTCATCTAAGCAAGGTACATCATTGCTCATAGCTTCAGTAAAATTGATAAGAGCCCAATCCTGTAAAGCTCTTGCAACTTGATCTTGAGCCAAGCTTGACATCCTTTTGATAAGAGGAAAAATTAAAGTTTTAGAACCCATTCTTTGCAAATATAAATAGATATCATGAGCTATATGGGAAGCGCTACTTTCCTTGCTTCCCAAGCGGGTTAAGTCTTGGCAATGCTGTTTAACTTGTTTCTGAAGGGATTTGGTAAAAGGAAGGCTAGAATCGTCTAATAGGTATTGCATAGTGTTACTAATTCGCGCCATGAGTCGTGGTAATACACCAGCACATGTTGTTATTAGCATCAAACCTGCGTGAATTTTAGAAGAACCACGTTTTTCTTTCTCAGGCCAGTTCAACAAAAAAGCTCGCAACCCTTTCCAATCGTTTACTGCAAAGAATTGTTGTATTTTCTCTTTATACTTATCAGATAATAAATAATATTCTTCAGGATACTTAGTCAATAGCTTCACACTTTCTTCAATCTTAGAAGAAACAGATTGCATCTCAGTTATATAAGCAATGAGAGGTCTTTGTTTAGCTAACTCGGCAAAATAATCTTCGTAAAATGCGCGTCGATGAGCATAAAAAATTTTACAGGTAGCAAACACTGATGGATTTCTCACCCACAAAAAAATGTTGTCAAGCAATTCAGTGGGTAGTTTTTCGATGGTCGATCTGACCTGTTTCTTTGGTTCTGAAATGAATTTGGGAGGTGAAGGTGTGAACAAATGCAAGGGGTGTAGAGCAAGAGGTTTGATGACATGTGCTGAATAAGGAGGTGTTTTTGTAAGAGGGATAGGTAGGGAACCTGAAACAGTACGTGAGACGGGAATAGGTGAGGAAAGAGCGCGTGAGACGGGAATAGGCGTGGAAAGAGCGCCTGAGGGAGCCTTAGGTAAGGGAGCAATTGGTGATAGCGACATGACGATTCTTCCATTATTAAAGTAAATTTGCTTTAATTATCTCATTCTCACATGATAAAAACAAGAGAATCTCTTTTTTTTAAAAAAAAGCATAACAATAATACTATAGTTTAAATGCTTATATAAATTTTTTATTTACAGAAATTGTGTAAAAATAACTTTAAATTGTCAACTAAAAAATTTAAATTATTCGAAAATGCTTACAGGCGGTACTTATCTTCTAACAATGTTGCCACAAGCGCACTCCACCCTGTCTGATGCGATGCCCCTAACCCTCTACCTGTCTCAGGATGATAGTGTTCAAAAAAAAGAAGGAGCTCTTTCCACTCTGGGTCTTTATTAAACAACTTGCAATCGTCAAAAATCGGCCTTACCCCCTGTGCGTTAGGTCGAAATAGGTTTGTTAATCTCTCTCTGAGATCGTGAATGAGGTCTTGAATGCCCTTGGTTTTTTCACCTATTTTAATTGAGAACGATCCTTCTGTTAATGCATCTAGACGCTTTAACGAATCTAAAAATAAGAAGTTGGTCGGCATCCATATAGGCCCTCGCCAATTAGAATTCCCTCCCATGATCCGCTCTAAAGACTCCCCAGGCTCATACGCAACATGGTGCCCATGGAAGTCATAAGGATGATTCTGGTGGTACTTAGATAGGCTTCTCAAGCCAAAGGGCGCTAAAAACTCCTCTGGGTTGAAGGCATACTGTAACACACTTTTCATCTGCTGGAATGAAGAGAGAGAAAACAGGATCTTCTTTCGACCTTTTGACTCGATCTCGATGACACATTTTTCACTGATCATCGGATGGAACTTCACGAACAACTTGAGGTAATTATAAAAATGAGTGTACTGCTTTAATTCTTCTTCATCAAATCCTTCGCAAGCAAAAAAAGGAACGAGCCCAACAAAGGAGCGCACTTTCAAGCGATGATGTGTTCCATCGGGTTTGCAGAGCACATCATAGAAAAAACCATCCTCATTATCCCATAAGTCCATAGGTCGTGCTTTTGTGCCTTGCATAGCGAGAGCGATCTGCATGAAGTTTTCGAAAAACAGGATAGCCATTTTTTCGTAGTCAGCACTGAGCTTGGTTAACTCTAAAGCGATCTTCATCATGGTTAAGGAAAAAAAACCCATCCAACCGGTTCCATCGGATTGCTCAAAAAATCCTCCATCGGACAAGGGTTTGCTCCGGTCGATGATCGAGATGTTATCCATCCCTAAGAAACCACCTTCAAAGACATTATTCCCGAGCTTATCCACTTTATTGACCCACCAACCAAAGTTGTACAATAGTTTGATGAAACACATGTGGAGGAATTCTAGATCTCCCTTGTTTTCTTTTTTGTACAAAATCCAGGCACCCCATGCTTGAACCGGAGGATTCGTGTCTGAAAATTCCCATTCGTAAGCTGGAACCTGACCATTGGGGTTCTGATAGAGATAGTGCAAAAATTGCCCTAATTGATGTTTGGCAAAGGGAAGGTCAACGCTCGATAAAGCCAAGCAATGAAATACAGCATCCCACGAAGCAAACCAAGGGTATTCCCATTTGTCAGGCATGATCAAAAGATCATGCGCTCGCAACTGCATCCAGTGCTCATTTCTTATGTTATAACGACTTTCTGGAGGAGCAGCTTGGGGATTATCTCCTTCTAACCATTTTTTTACATGATACCAATAAAATTGCGTGCTCCATAGTAATCCCGCATGTGCCTGCCGATGGATCACTCGATCGACAGCTGTACTTTTTTGAGGAAGGATCTCAGCATAAAATTCATTCGATTCCTCTCTTCTCATCCCCACAATTTTTTCGATGTCTTTTAAAGGAGAGGACGTCAATTGAGGCGTTAATCGCATGTAAATCACTTGTGATTTTCCTGAAGGAATCGAGAGCTCTTTATAGTAAAAACAACTTTTGCTGCCATTTCCTGTAGGATTAATGCATGGCTCACGATGGATAACATAACGATGAAACGCGTCTTTGACATAGGGTGTGCGGCTTTTTACATTCTGTCCATACAGTCGTTCGTTATGCGATTCATTGTTCGTGAAAAGCAATTCAGCCCCTGGTGTTCCGACTAAATAAAAAGGAGAAAGCGTGTAATTCGTATGCAACCAATGAGGGGGCAAAATGTGTTTAGGATCAGCATAAAGACTTTGAAAATCCTTTGAAAAGGGGCCAGCTGTTATCTCTGGCATCTCTTGATCTCCGGCCTCCCAAGACCAACTATTGCGAAAATACAGTTGTGGCAAGACACTTATTGTCGCTTCTTCAGGGCCTCGATTGAAAATTTCAATCCGAATACATGTATCCTCTGGAGAGGCTTTAGCATATTCCACGTAAATATCAAAAAACCGATTCTCAGCAAAAATATCTGTATCGACGAGTTCATACTCTCGATCTTGAGTCGTCCGACGTCGATTTTCCTCAACTAATTGAGTATAAGGAAAAACCTTGTGGGGGTAACGATAAAGATATTTCATGTAGGAATGCGTGGGAAGGGCGTCTAAGTAAAAATAGACTTCTTTAACATCTTCCCCATGATTACCTTCAAAGGGATTAAGCCCAAATAACCGCTCTTTTAAAATTGGATCTTTTCCATTCCACAATGCCAAAGAAAAGATCATCGTTTGAAATCTGTCGCACCATCCACATAGGCCATCTTCACCCCATCGAAAAGCTTTCGCAGCTGCCATGTCATGTGTAATGAAATTCCAGGCATCTCCATTTGCACTATAATCTTCGCGCACTGTACCCCAGGCTCTCTCAGACACATAAGCTCCCCACTTGCGCCAAGGAGGAATTTTTTCATTCAGGCCGTCAATGACTCTTTGCGCTTCTTTCATGGTCACCATTTATTTTGTTTGGGTAAGATGCACGATCTCTTTCATAAGTTGCGTTTTATCCTTCAACTCTGAGCCATTAAACGCTTGATGGGCTTTTGCAACCGTTGTGTGCTGCTCAAGAACATGGCCACCTACATTTTCAAGAATTGATTGCAAATGAGCAAGCGCTCTTGAGCCACCACCACCACCTAGTGAAGCGCTCATGATAGCAAATGTCTTGCCATCAAATGCATCTTGTGAGAATTGCCCTTTTTCATCACGTGATGCCCAATCGATCGCATTTTTCAAAATGGCTGAAATCGATCCATTGTATTCGGGTGTTGAGATGATGATGGCATCGCTATCGATCATCAGAGCGCGCAGTCGTTTAGCTTGGGGAGGAAGCCCTTGATTGGCTTCTAGATCACCGTCATAAAATGGCATCGGAAACTCTTTTAAATCGATGATCGTAACCATTGCCCCCTTTTGCTTTGCAAGAGCTACAGCTTCTCGCAAGAGCTTTTTATTGTACGAATCTTCCCGTGTGCTACCTGAAAAAGCTAAGACCTTTAACTCTGCCGTTAACGAACTCATCAGCGCCATGCAAGCAATGACTATCCCAATTTTCATATGAATTTCCTTTTTAAAGCATGTTTTGGAAGGTTTTTTCATCAAGTACTTTAATCCGAAGCTCATGTGCTTTATCAAGTTTGGAGCCAGGATCTTCCCCTACGATGACATAATCTGTATTTTTACTGACAGAACCTGTCACTTTTCCTCCACGCTCTTTGATCAGTTGTGTCGCATCCGAACGACTGTAGTTAGCAAGTGCACCTGTAATGACAAACGTCTTGTCATTGAAAACATGATCACGTCGATGAGAAATAGCTGGCGATTCGACGACTAATCCTTTCTTGAGAAGTTGAGCAATTTCATGCGTATTTGTTTGATCTTTAAAAAAAGCTACGACAGAAAGAGCTATCTTATCTCCAATTCCAGGGATCTCTTTTAACTCGTCTGCAGTTAGCTGTGCTAGATTTTCGATTGTTCTCCCGTGATTGGCCAGTAATTCAGCCGTGCCTTCTCCTACATACTTAATGCCAAGCGCTAAAATAAAACGAGCGAGAGTGACATGCTTCGATTTGGCAATGCTGCTGAGTAGATTGTGGATCGATTTTTCTTTAAATCCATCGAGCTCGGCGAGGTCCTTTTCGTTAAGGGTATAGATATCTGATAATTCTTTAACTAGTCCCTTAGAAAACAGTTGTTCAACTACTTTTTCCCCAAAGTGTTCAATGTCCATCGCATCTTTTGAGACAAAGTAAGCAAGCCGCCCCATCTGTTGTGCTGGGCATTCTTTGGTATTGGGACAACGTACAGCTACCTCTTCTTCACTTTCTACTACATGAGTATGACAGCTGGGACAACGAGAGGGCATTTTCCACGGTTGGGAATCGCGAGGCCGTTTTTTAAGATTCACTTCGACAACTTTGGGGATCACATCCCCTCCTTTTTCAATCACGACCCAATCCCCAACGCGAATATCCTTGCGCTCGACCTCTTCTTGATTATGAAGCGTTGCTCGGGAAATGGTGCTGCCTGCTACTAAAATAGGCTCTAGTTCTGCCACAGGTGTCAGCACACCCGTACGACCCACTTGAACCGTGATCGCGTGAATGCGTGTTAAGGCTTGCTCCGGCGCAAACTTATAAGCGACTGCCCATCGAGGACTTTTACCCGTCACTCCCATTTCATCGTGGTAAGCTAATTCATCGGCTTTGATCACAATCCCATCGATGTCGAAAGGCAGGCGTGAGCGCGCCTGATGGATCTTATCTGCAAAGTGCATGATTTCATCAATCGTATGACAACGCATTCGATGCGCATCTGCAAAATGGGGAAGCCCCACTGTTTTTAAATACTGGTGAAACTCGAACTGAGTTTTTACAGGAGCGTGACCTTCATCGGCACAACCGTAGAAAACTGCATTGAGGTTTCTTCGAGCCACTTCTCGAGGATCCAGTAATTTAAGAGATCCTGCTGTGGCATTGCGGGGGTTTGCCCACAACTCTTCACCATTGGCTTCTTTTTCTTCGTTGAGATGTTGAAACACGTGGTGAAGCATGAACACTTCGCCACGCACTTCTAGTAGTTTAGGGACATCACCCGTTAGCTCGAGAGGAACTGAACGAATGGTTTTCATGTTGGCTGTGACATCATCTCCTTTTTTTCCATCTCCTCGCGTTAAGGCTTGTACGAAGATCCCCTTTTCATACCGCACACTGACAGCAACGCCATCCATCTTTAACTCAGCACAAAAAGTCACGCGTGAACGTCCCAGCAATTTATAGACGCGCTCGATAAAATCCTCTACCTCTTCGCGCGAATACGTATTAGCCAAGGAGAGCATCGGAATGTGATGTAGTACTTGCTTAAAGCCTTTTGTCAGAGAATCTGTGATACGTTGGGACGGAGATGTTGCTTCAATCCATTCGGGATGCTTGCGTTCGATCTCTAGAAGTTTCTGATAGAGTTGATCATAGGCATAATCGGAGATCGACGGCTTTGCTTCTGCATAATAGAGTCTATCGTGTTTGCGAATTTCAGCGATCAACTGATGATAGTCATCTTTAGTAGACAAATTCCACCTCAAAAATCATCGTTGCTAGGGGAGCCAATTCAATATGAAATCCCGTGCGCCGTTGCTTGTTATCCTGGACAATTCTAATCGATTCACTGAGTTTGCCAGAACCGCCATATTCTTCTCGATCAGTATTGAACACTTGGCGTATCGCTCTCACATTGGAAAGTCGAATGAAATAATCTGGCACAGAATTGGGAGTAAAATTATGCACGCAACAAAGGTAATGATTTGTCCCTTTGCGCAAGTAGCTAATGGTGCAATTATGATGGTCCGAAAGATCAACCCACTCAAATCCCTTCCCATCGCTATCCATCTCCCATAAGGCTTGGTGCTGATGATAAAAATGGTTCATCTCTTTGAAAAACTGCTGCAACATCCGATGCCGTTCATGTTTCAATAATTCCCAAGAAAGCAAACTTTTGCAATTCCATTCGCTCCATTGCCCAATTTCTGCTCCCATGAATATCAGCTTTTTCCCCGGATGGCAGATCATATAACTGTAAAGTAGACGCATCTGTGCAAATTTTTGCCAATCATCCCCTGGCATTTTAGAGATTAAACTCGCTTTACCGTGAACTACTTCATCATGAGATAAAGGTAAAATGAACCTTTCCGAAAAAGCGTATAACAAGCCAAATGTCACATCGTTTTGATAATGACTGCGAAAGAGAGGATCTCGTTTCATGTAGCGCAAGGTATCATTCATCCAACCCATGTTCCATTTTAAATCAAATCCCAGTCCTCCCCACTCTAAGGGATGGGAAACTCCCGTAAAAGAGGTCGATTCCTCTGCGCACATTAACACGGTAGCGTGTTCTTGATGCACAATGGCATTTAAATGTTTAATGAACTCAATCGCTTCTAGATTCTCTTTTCCCCCGTGAATGTTAGGGATCCACTCCCCTTCTTTTCTGCCATAGTCGAGATACAGCATCGAGGCCACAGCATCTACGCGCAAACCATCAATATGCATCTTATTGATCCAAAACAAAGCACTTGCAATGAGAAAATTGACGACCTCATGACGGCCGTAATTAAAGATGTAGGTATTCCAGTGAGGGTGAAATCCTTTACGTGGATCTGCATGCTCGAAAAGATAACTCCCATCAAATCGCGCCAAGGCATGTCCATCAGTGGGAAAATGAGCTGGCACCCAATCCATGAGCACACCTATCCCTTCTCGATGCAGATAATCCACAAAGTATTGAAAATCGCTCGGCGTTCCATGGCGTGCATTGGTCGCAAAAAAACCCGTGACTTGATATCCCCATGACTCATCGAGAGGATGCTCCATGATCGCCATCAATTCGACATGAGAAAATCCCATCTCTTTGCAATAGGCACTTAACTCAGGAGCGAGCGATCGGTAGTTCATTCCCTGCTGTTTCCACGAGTCCAAATGCACTTCATAAATATTCAGAGGAAAACCATCGCCATGTCGCTGCGCGCGCTGCTGCATCCACACTTCATCTTTCCATTCATAACTATCGACATTAGCACTCACCGATGCGGTTGAAGGGCGGAGTTCTGCAGATAAAGCAAACGGATCGGCTTTGAGTAGAATAGTCTCTTGTTGTGTAAGAATTTCAAATTTGTATTTCTCACCACTACCCAAACCAGGTAGAAAAAGCTCCCATACTCCAGAACTTCCTATCACCCGCATAGGATGGGTTCTGCCGTCCCACTGATTAAAATCACCAACTATAGCTACGCTTTTCGCATTGGGTGCCCAGACAGCGCACTTGATTCCTTTGACCCCTTGATGTGTGCACAACCTCGCACCCATCACTTCATATAAGCGGTAGTGCACTCCTTTAGCCAATAAATAGGCATCCATTTCTCCAAATGTCGGCGTAAAAGCATAGGGATCATGTGCCAAGACCCCATTGTGATAATACAGGCGATAATCTAGAAATGTGACAAACTTAGAAACGCGGTATTCAAATAGTCCTCGTGAATCCACACACTGAGCTTGAACAATTTTACTATCAACCTCAAGATGCACCTCTTGTGCTCCAGGGCGCAAGATGCGAATGACCTGATGCTCAGGATCCAGGCCATGTAATCCTAGCAATTGATGAGGATCATGACGCGAAGGCTCTTGAGAAGCAGTCGATGGTTTTACCTCATGCACAGCTATTTCCTCTAACTACATTTAAAGAAATAGAAGAACGATCTCTTATCAGCAAGAATAATCAATCGCAACGAGCGTTTTACTAACTCTTTTCAAACGGACATGCAGAACCTTCTCTTGCTTGGTTGCGACTATCTATCTCGACTTTGTACAATTTTTACCCGAGTGCCTCGGCCTATTTGTTTTCTGAGGCGTTTATTT
>JABDFI010000067.1 GCA_013286595.1 Chlamydiota bacterium
GATAAATGGGCAACGCCAGCACTTGTGATGTTAATCGCGCCTTATTAGATCAAGTGAGCTTAAGAGTGTGAGAGTTGCTAGATGGGCAAGGCCAGCATCTGTGATTTTTGTGCACTCTCTTACTTCAAGTGAACTTAGAGAGGAGAGAGTTGCTAGATGGGCAAGACCAGCATCTGTGATATGGCAGTCGCTTAGATCAAGTGAGCTTAAGCGTTTGAGTTTTGATAGATGGGCAAGGCCATCATCTGTAATATGGCATAAGCTTAGATCAAGTGATCTTAAGCGTGTGAGTTTTGATAGATGGGCAAGGCCCGCATCTGTGATGTTGCAGTCGCTTAGATAAAGTGAGCTTAAAAGCGTGAGTTTTGATAGATGGGCAAGGCCGGCATCTGAGATGTCTCTGCAGTCGTTTAGATCAAGTGAGCTTAAGCGTGTGAGTTTTGATAGATGGGCAAGGCCGACATCTGTGATTTCTGTGCACTCTCTTAGTGCAAGTGAACTTAGAGAGGAGAGAGTTACTAAATGGGCAAGACCAGCATCTGTGATATTGCATAAGCTTAGATCAAGTGAGCTTAAGCGTGTGAGTTTTGATAGATGGGCAAGGCCAGCATCTGTGATTTCAAAGCACCCTCTTAGATCAAGTGAGCGTAAGGGTGTGAGTTTTGATAGATCGGCAAGGCTAGCATCTGTGATGTTTATGCATAAGCCTAGATCAAGTGATCTTAAGAGTGTGAGTTTTGATAGATGGGCAAAGCTAGCATCTGTGATCTTGCAGAAGCTTAGCTTAAGTGAGCTTAAGCGTGTGAGTTTTGATAGATGGGCAAGGCCAGCATCTGTGATGTCAGTGCACTGCCCTAGAAACTGGTTTAGATCAAGTGAGCTTAAGCGTGCGAGTTTTGATAGATGGGCAAGGCCAGCATCTGTGATCTTACTGCAGCAGTTTAGTTCAAGTGAGCTTAAGCGTATGAGAGTTGATAGGTGGGCAAGGCCAGTATCTGTGATTTTCTTGCACCCGCCTAGATTAAGTGAGCTTAAGAGTATGAGAGTTGATAGGTGGGCAAGGCCAGCATCTGTGATTTTATCGCAGTAGTTTAGATAAAGTGAGCTTAAGAGGGTGAGTTTTGATAGATGGGCAAGGCTAGCATCTGTGATCTTGCAGAAGCTTAGATCAAGTGAGTTTAGAGAGGTGAGAGCTCCTAAATGGGCAAGACCAGCATCTGTGATCTTATCGCATGATCTTAGATCAAGTGAGTTTAGAGAGGTGAGAGCTCCTAAATGGGCAAGACCAGCATCTGTGATCTTATCGCATGATCTTAGATTAAGTGAGCTTAAGAGTGTGAGAGCTCCTAAATGGGCAAGGCCAGCATCTGTGATCTTCTTGCACCAGCCTAGATTAAGTGAGCTTAGAGATGTAAGAGTCGCTAGATGGGCAAGACCAGTATCTGTGATGTCCTTGCGATTAGATAGGTTAATAGAAGTAATGCGAATACCACTTGCTTTATCAAGAATGGTTTTAAGATCGCTATCCGATAGATTGGGCAATCCAGAAAGATTTAGACAGCCGTCGTTAATGAGAGATAGGTTACGCCAATCTTTGCATACATGATGGATCCGAATTATTTGTTGAGCAGGAAGGAAGCTTAATATATTTTCGAAAACGTCTTTAGGGAGATCCGTTATGCCAGGCATTGCGTATTTAGATGTAGTTTGTGAAGGGGTAGATGACGGGACCAGTGCAGGCTCTGGCTGCGGTGTCACTTGTAAAGTTAAAGGAACTAAGCCTGATAATGACATTGTTAAACCTCTTGATTGTGGTTAGTGTTACACTTATTCTATTTATAGTATGGTTTATTTAAAAATTATAAATTACTTTAATTTATTTAACCATTCAAAAGCCAAGTGTAACAAATGATATAACAGCTGGACTGGCTCAAAATGGAGTCATCTAAAAGCTGAATCCATTAGAAATTTCGTACATACTCTGACAGCAGATAATGACAAAATTTACGCTGTCATTGTAAAGTCAAACGTTCCTTTTATGCGCGAGTGATCTTGTGACGGTATCCGAATCTGATGAAAAAATTCTCCAGCATGTCTTTTCCCATCAAGGATTGCTCAGTAAGCATTTGAAGCAGTATGAAGAGCGCATCGAACAGAAGGAAATGGCGCGACACATTCTGGCATCCTATCGAGAAGGAACGATTGCACTCATTGAAGCGGGCACGGGAATTGGAAAAAGCTTTGCCTATCTCTTACCCGCACTCTATTGGGCGCTTCAGCATCAAGAGCGCACCGTGATTTCTACACATACGATCGCTTTGCAAGAGCAACTGATCAAAAAAGACATTCCTTTTTTGATCAAAGTGATGAATCGCGAGATTAAAGCAGTGTTGGTTAAAGGGATGCGCAACTACGTGTGCTTGCGCAAACTCCAAGAGATGCAAGAGACTCCCTTACTGCATACTCCTGAAGAGAGCAGAGATGTTCAGGCTTTAAGTGGATGGGCAAAACAAACCGAGGATGGGTCTCGTTCTTCGATCTCATTTTCTCTTGGGCACGGGACATGGGATAAAGTTTCTGCTGATAGTGACAGTTGTAATCACGTGCATTGTCCCCATTACAAACAATGTTACTTTTTCCAAGCGCGTAAAGAAGCTAGCGATGCGCAGTTACTCATTGTCAATCATTCCCTACTCTTTGCAGATATTCAAGCCAAGCGACAAAAAAGAGAACCGGTTTTACCTTTTTATAAGCGGCTTGTTTTGGATGAAGCTCATCACATTGAGCAAGTGGCACTCGATAGCTCTGCGCAAAGAATCGACCGCACAAGTCTCATCCACGCCTTAGCTAAGTTTTTTTTCTGACAATCATCCTGAGAAGACGCGATTATTTGCCTTGAGGACAGATCTTAAGCTTCTGAATCGCTTATCACCTCAGCTGATTCAACACTGCGATACAGAGATTCCTGTACAAGCGCGCTTGACTTTCTCAGCGATTGACCAGTCGTTTAGTACATTGAGGCAATTTCTGGAATCTCTTCATCCCAAAGAGATGATAGGAGATTTTCGTTTGCGGTTGAAGGAGATCCACTTCACGCATCCTATGTGGAAGGAGAAGATCATCCCTGCTCTAGCTGAACTTGCCGATCAATTGAAAGGGATGCAACAGGTTTTCACTCTCTTACAGAAAGAATTAGAACTCCTAAAAGACACTAGTATCTTTTCTAAGATCATGAATCATCTGCTCGAGGTGCAGACCTTAGAGATGCGTTTTAATGGCGCAGCACAATTTCTTTCTCAATTCATTACAGGGGGTTATGACACCACGCGCGTCCGATGGGTCGAAGGCTACCGTGGCAATCTTGCTTTAATGGAAGCTGCTTTGGATGTTTCTGTATTTTGCCATGAGCACCTATTCACACCTCTTGATTCTGCCGTGCTATGTAGTGCCACATTGAGTGTTGCAAATGAGTTTACCTATGCCAAAGAAAGACTTGGACTCAAAGATGAAGAAACGTCAGAACACCTTTACACATCTCCGTTTGATTATGCTACCCGTTCTCTTTTTTTAGTTCCGACCGATCTGCCATTTCCTCATGAACCCAACTACCTTGCGCAACAGATATTCACGATGGAACGCGCCATTGAGATGAGTCAAGGCAGTGCCTTTATCCTCTTTACCTCTTACGATATGCTATTGAATTGCTATAAGGCCCTCTCATCAGGCGCTCTGGCGCAAAAATATCCCCTGCTCAAGCAAGGAGATCTTCCGCGCCATCTTTTATTGGAAGAATTCAAAAGAAGAAAGGGAAGCGTTTTATTTGCTACGGATTCTTTCTGGGAAGGTGTGGATGTTCCTGGAGAAGCGCTGCGTTGTGTGATCATTTCCAAGCTGCCTTTTCCGGTTCCTTCGGATCCGATTTATGAAGCGCATGCTGAAGCTTTAACAAAAGAGGGAAAGGATCCTTTTTTTGATTATGCCATACCGCAGGCTGTCATCAAATTCAAACAGGGTTTTGGAAGGCTCTTGCGCTCGAAAAGCGACCGAGGTTGCATTCTTTGCTTGGATCCTCGTATCATTAAGAAAAACTATGGTAAATTTTTCATTGACAGCCTTCCCCCGAGTGCAACTTGCTTTGCTCCTCGAGAAAAGGTCTTATCTGCCATGAGTCATTTTTATGCTAGCACTTCAGTCTAATGCGCTATTCCATCAATTCATCGAGTTGCTCGGAGACTTTTCGAGAAATTTCGTTGAACGCTGCCTGAGTGATGGCGCCGAAGTCTAACAAGGCTCTAGCTTCTTCTAAACGCCTAAGTAGCTCCTGGGTTTTCACTTCAGCAGGTGTTGGTCCAGCTTCGGGAAGAACTAGTCTAAACAGTGTCAACCTAACAGGTACACCATGAAGACTTAACATAAGGGGTAGTATCTGAATTTGTGGTTCTTGCGTCTGTGGCGGTGCGACGGCAGGGGCAGGAGCTTCAGTCCGATGTGTTAGATCAGAAATATCATGACGGCATGTTGGACAGGTCGTGTGGTCTTTTAACCAGGGAGCTAAACAGTCATTATGAAAAAGGTGCATACACGCAGTAGCTGTTATGCGTTCAGCTCCTAGGTCATCTTGACAGATAGAACAGCTGTGTATTACTTGTTCAGTTGTTTTCTTTGGAGGCTGTTTTTCTGCTAGCTCTTGTTCATAAGCTGTGATTGCAGCGAGTTTTTCTACAGGTGTAGCATTAAGGCCATTTGTACCATGAAAAGCGTGTCTACCAAAATCGGGGACCGATGAGGGTCTTCCTTTTAATGCCCATAAGTGAAAGTAGACTCTGCCACGACCCTCAGTAGGGATTTTAGCAAAATCTTGGTCCACCTTTGCTTGGGTGATTTCGTCTTGACATCGTTTGATGGCTTCGAGTTTTTCTGCGGGTGTTGCACTCTGACCGTTTGTGCCATGAAAAGCGTGTCTACCGTAATCGGCAAACGAGGGCTTTCCTTTGAGCGTCCATAAGTGAAAAAAGACGCGATCATGATTAGAAGCAGATATTTTAGAAAATTCTTGACTGACTGTATTTTCTTCTGCCTTGTAAAGTCTGATGGCTTCACGTCGCTGTGCATCTGTTGCACTTTGTCCATTGGTTCCATGAAATGCATGCTTTCCGTAATTGGAGAACGATGGTTCTCCTTTTATCTGCCACATGAAAAAATACACTCTGTCGTGAGCATGAGCAGGTATTTTTGAAAAAGCTTCTAAGATGTCATATGCTATGACGGCAGAATGAGAAGCTCTGGGTAAGCTGGGTAATATAATTGGTTGAAGATGGAAAGACATAATAATTTACTCCTTTTTTAATTTTATACTATATTGCTTACACGAACACAATGCAAGAATTAAATATATTATTTTGTTAATTCGGTTGATGTGATAGTTTAAAATTATCATTATTAAAGATCAAGACCGTCTACGAATCTTGATTTGTAGACGGTCTTTTGAAGATGCTATTCCATCAATCGATCAAGTTGGTAGTGGACAATTTGATTAATTTGGTTGAAGTCTTCCTGAGTAATGATGCCGAATGCTAGAAGTTCTTCAGCATGTTCCAGATTATGGATTAGTTCCTGCGTTCCCACTAGAGCAGGTGCTCCACCGTGGTGTGATGGAGCAAGTTGCTCGTGGATATTTTGATTAATTCGGTTGAATTCTTCCTGAGTAACGGCACCAGATTCTAGAAGTGCTCTAGCCTGTTCTAGATTATTGAATAGTTCCTGTGTTTTCAATTGGGCAGGCGTTCGTTCAAGCGGTATGAAGCAAGGGACAGGAGCTCCCTCCTTGTCTGTTGGTTCAAACTGTATGATGACTGGGACTCCAACCTGCTGTATTGGTTTAGAAAATTTGTAACGGCATTCTGGACATGTATCGTGTTTTGCTAACCAGGGAGTTAAGCAGTCCTTGTGAAAAAAGTGCTTACAGGCAGCGGTTACGCGTTCAGCGCCTAGCTCATCTTGACAGATGCTACAGAAAGCCTTTTCTATTTTGGTTATTTTCTCTGGTGGTTGTTTTTCTGCTGGTTTTGGCGATTGTTTTTCTGCTAGTTCTTCTTCATAAGCTGTGATGGCAGCGAGTTTTTCTGTAGGCGTAGAATTAAAGCCGTTTGTTCCATGAAAAGCGTGTTTACCAAAATCGGGAATGGACGCGGGCTCTTTTTTTATCTTCGACAGGAAAAAGTAGACCCTATCATGGCTTTCGGCGGGGATTTTAGCAAAAGCTTGATCCACCTTTGCTTGAGTGATTTCGTCTTGACATCGTTTGATGGCTTCCCGTTTTTCTGCAGGTGTTGCACTTTGTCCATTGGTGCCATGAAAGGCGTGTTTACCAAAATCATGGAATGCGGGTTTTCCTTTGAGTTCCCATAAGTGAAAATAGACGCGATCCTGATTAGAAACGGGCAATAGAGAAAATTTTTGATTGATTTCATTTCCTTCAGCTTCTTCTACATAAAGTCTGATGGCTTCACGTCGTTCTGCATCTGTTGCGCTTTGTCCATTGGTGCCATGAAATGCGTGCATGCCATAATTGGGAACTGAGGATGGTTCTCCTTTTATCTTCCACATGAAAAAATATACTTTGTCTTGATCAGCGCTAGGTATTTTTGAAAAAGCTTCTGAGATGTCATGCGCCATGAGGGCAGATTGAGAAGCACTAGGTAATTTAATTGGTTGAATATTCAAAGACATAATAGTTTAATCCTTTTTATTTAGTTCACTTCTTTTCATTTATTATATTGTTTGTTTCAATAAAAATAAAGATTTAAAATGTTTAATATTCATTTTTGTTAACTTATTTTATTACAGTGAGTTGGAAGTGTTTGAAGATTTTTTAAAAATAGTAAATGACAAACTTTTTTAATTTTAAAATTTTTTTTTATTTATAAACATTCATTAACGTTTGTTGTTTTCTGTTTATTTGCTATGATTTGCGCCGTTAATGTTTAATTATGGAGTTATATGAGTTCAGGATTATTTGTTAATGCTAATACAGCGCTGGCGCAAACTGAAGAGTTTTTCAACTTTTATGGTAGGTTGCCGTTTATTTCCCTTCTCACTGGATACGTCAGAGAGAACTTGGGATACATTCAAGCTGTTGGGGGAGCTGCAGGATGGGCTGTTCTTAAAGCTAGTAGCCTCGTTGTTGCTGACAAAGATGCCGCAAATGCAAAAGCTAGCCGCGCTTGGGAATACGGATTACACGGCTTA
Organism: Chlamydiota bacterium; assembly: GCA_013286595.1. Taxonomy (GTDB): domain Bacteria; phylum Chlamydiota; class Chlamydiia; order Chlamydiales; family Rhabdochlamydiaceae; genus JABDFI01. The sequence goes on from JABDFI010000067.1 coordinate 7,249, forward strand.
CTTAACATGGGAAGAGGTCGTGTAGAACAAGTTTTTTTACTTGGCAACGTTGCAACTTACGTCTATGACAACGTTTGCAAGGCGAGATTTGCTTACCGTAGGGAAGAGCCTCAGCATGTTTACAATCACAAGCTGAAATTCCCAAGTTTTATTCGTCTCTAATGATATGGAGGCAATTGCAAAACTCCACGCCACAGCAAAATCGCCCTTTTGAGCCATTTTGCTGTGGCGTGGAGTTTTGCAATTGCCTCTATGGCGTGAGATTCTCTCACGCCTTTTTTCTTTTGGAGTGTAGCGGGATCGAACCGCTGACCTCAACAATGCCATCGTTGCGCTCTACCAACTGAGCTAACACCCCATTCCCAAAAAGTTTAGAAGTTCAGAGAATTTGCTCCAATACAAAATATCTTTTTATCCGATAGTATACGGATAAATAAGGTTATGAGATGCCATTTTTTTCCCATGTTCCTTTAGCCCCTCCCGATCCAATTTTGGGATTATCAGCAGCTTTTGCTGCAGATCCTAAAAAGCAAAAAGTCAATTTAGGAGTGGGGCTGTATAAAAATGCCGATTTAAAAACCCCTATTCTTCCCTCTGTAAAAGAGGCCGAAATGTATCTTCTGTCGAGCGAGCAGAGCAAAGAGTACTTGCCCATCGATGGGTATCGCTTATTCATCGATAAGGTGGGTGAAATGATTTTTGGAGCCTCCTTTTGGGCATCTCAGCAAGAAAGAATTTCTGGATTCCAAACGGTTGGTGGTACAGGCGCATTAAAAGTTGGTGGTTCTTTTTTGAGAGAAGAGGTCAATCACCCGATCTTGATCTCCGAACCGACATGGCCCAATCACCGAGGCGTCTTTTCCCATTGCCATTTGCAAGTGCGTAGTTACCCTTATTATCAGATTTCTAGCCACACGCCAGAAATTGATCAGATGATCGAGTTCCTCAAGCAACAAGCAGAGGGAGCGATAGTTCTGTTGCACGCATCTTGTCACAATCCCACAGGAAAAGATCCCACTTTTGATGAATGGAAAAGCATACTTGAGATAATTCAACGAAGGAAGCTATTGCCCTTTTTTGATTGTGCTTATCTAGGCTTTGGACAGGGTGTTGAAGAGGATGCTCGAGCCATCCGCTTGTTTGCTGAAGCAGGCTGTGAATTGCTGATCGCATTTTCTGCAGCTAAGAATTTTTCTCTGTATGGCGAGAGAGTCGGCGCTCTTTATATTGTATCTGAAAATCAAACCACCGCACAGCACGTGACAAGTCGCGTGAAGCAATTGATTCGCACGAATTATTCTAATCCCCCTATTCACGGCGCTGGCATTGTTAGATACATTTTAAATACGGCAGCTGCAAAAACGAAATGGATGGGAGAATTGCAAGAGATGCGTCAGCGAATTAGCGAGATGAGACAGCGCTTAAGTTCCAAATTACCTCACCAGCGGTTTCAACACCTAAAAGAGGGGTTTGGGATGTTTTGCTTCACTGGATTGGATCAAGCACAAGTCGAGAAGTTGAAACGGGAATTTGGTATTTACATGCCACCTGACGGCCGGATCAACGTATGCGGCTTAAATCAAAATAATATAGAATATGTCGTTCAATCGATTGAAAGAGCGATCGAGTCATGAAGCGATTTTCTTATTGGCCTTACTTGTTCTTACTGCTGTTTTATTTCTGTGTGTTTAGCGCACCACCACGTATGACAGAACAGATGCGTTCCGCTGCTGTGTGTTCCTTTTCTCCTGGATGGCGCGCCTTGAACTTTTGTAAGGAAAAAGTTCTTGTGCTTTTAACTTTACCCGTTGCGTCTGCGACCAAGAAGGATCCAGATTTACTCGCAGAGAATGAGAGGCTTCAGCAGGAAAATCAATTGATGCAATCGCAAATTGAACAAGTGAGAGAGTGGCTGCTCATGGATGATCTTGTGCAAGAGCAACAAGAGCGACTCAAAGCGCTTTCTCGCGTTGAGGATCCCTCTTCTGCCGCCTTTTTTGAACGGCGCGGTAAAGAGTTATGTAGACGCCTTGAATTACATGTTCAATCCCTTACAGCACGAGTTATTTTTAGAGAGCCCTCCTCCTGGAGCAGTTCTCTGTGGATTGATGTAGGAGAAAAACACAACACGTCACTTGGCAAGAAACTCATTGCAAAAAACAGCCCGGTGCTTTTTGGCACGTCGATCATTGGAGTGGTGGAATACGTGGGTAACAGTCGATCGCGTGTGCGACTGATCACAGATTCTAGCTTAGCGCTTTCTGTACGAGCTTTACGAGGTCGTGAACAAGATCGGTTTCTGCATGAACATGTGGACTCTTTACTCTTTGCTTTAGAATTGCGACAGGATCTGTTTGCAACTGTTGATGAAGCTGAGAGTACGTTGAAGCAGTTGTCTCATCTCAAGCATCAATTAACAACTCAAGGAGAGGATCTATATCTTGCCAAGGGAGAATTATGTGGTAGCAGCGCTCCTCTATGGCGATCGCGAGGGCAGTACCTCAAAGGGATTGGCTTTAATTACGATTTTTCTGATGAAGAGGGACCTGCTCGCGATTTGCGCACGGGATTGCCCTATGATCCCTTATGGAAAAAAGATCCGATGTGTTTGCTACGTGTAGGAGATATTCTCGTGACGACAGGTTTTGATGGGATCTTTCCTGCAGGTTTTCGCGTGGCAACGGTTTCTAAGGTGCAGATGTTAAAGGAAGGTGCTTCCTCGTATGAAATTGAGGCGCTCCCCACAGCGGGAAACCTCGATGATCTCTCCTACGTAGTAGTGCTTCCTTCTCTAGACCCCGATGTCTGAAGCTAGCTATACCGAAGTAAATTCAAAAATTGGATTTTTGCCGAGATTGGAAATAATAGAAATGGCTAAATTATCGAAAGCGAGCAGCAGAAAACATGATTTGCAGGATACGCCTGATTAGCACGATAAAAAAATATTATGTTTCTCTGTTTCCACTTGTAACCGCTTTTCTCTCATCGTGATCAAAAGAGCATTTTTATAAACTCGTTCCAAAAATCCAGGGCCTAACTCCTTCATCACATCAAAACAGCAACCTAAGATGGTCCTAGTAAACTCAGAAGCCTCAGTTGGGCTCGTTCCTGACTAGTCAAAAAATT
>JABDFI010000068.1 GCA_013286595.1 Chlamydiota bacterium
CTTGTGCATATGAAGCAATCTGCAGAAGGCCCATAGATAATCGTGGCGATTTCAAAGGAATTTAATAGGGCCCTCTTGGCGTTTTTAATTAAATACAAGTCTCTTCGAATGGGAATAAGGTAACCCTTTCGAATAGCCCTTTTAATGATTGCTTGGCGAGAGTCGGCTGTCTTATCCAAAATATGGTGCAAATCAATTCCGGAAACGTAAGGCTTTGACCAATTCAGTAAAATTTCAAGAAAATTGCTATTCATAAAAACCTGCTGTTAACTGGCACTTATTGAGTGTTTCTTACACAAGAAGATGAAATCTACAATTATTTTGCAAGATATTGTCAAAAAACGACAGTTTCTTACATGTAATTACATTATTCTCCCGAATATTTCTTGGGAAACTGTGTACCAGAATCGAGACCTTAAGAGCATTTTATGGGTCTGTCATTGATAGATACCACTATCAGTGGTACAATTACCACTAAAGGTGGTAACCATGTTTGAACAGCTATTTGGAAGTAGAATTGTTGAAAAAATTCTTTTTTACATGACAGCGAACGACAAGTGTTTTGCATCTGAATTGCGCCAGTGCTTTGGCATCCCTATTTTCGGTATACAGAGGGCACTTACTAGGCTAGAGAATCAAGGGATTTTAGTGAGCCTTGTTGAGGGCAATAATAGATTGTATTACTGGAATCCAAGATATCCATTTCTAAAGGATTTTAAAGCATTTATTGGGAAGGCTTATGCATCTTTGCCTGAAGATATAAAGAAGAAATACTATGAACGAGTGATTCGAAAGCACCCAAGGAAGAAAGGGAAACCTCTATGAAACAGAAAGTAAATTGGAAGACTATTGACACAATTGATTTTGTTACACAGCCTATAGCTATAGGAGGCGAAATAATCACAAAATTTGAAGAAATCTCAACGAAATATGGATCTTTTAAGCTATTAACTGTCACTGATTGCGTAAAAGACAGGCTTGCAAGCTTCTATCATTGGGGCGACAGACAAGGATTAAACCAAGCGCTTGATGTATGCATGGATCATAAAATAAGCATTAAGAAAATTCGTGAATGGTCGGAAAAAGAAGGGTTTCGGGATAAGTTTAAAATATTTGAGGAAGAGTTAAAAAAGATCGAAATAAAGAAACGCTAGAAGAAAAAACGTAGAAATCAGAAGCTAAGCGGTAGCTATGCGCACCATATTTTATAGATAAAATTGCTCGGAACAGGAGTCGAACCTGCACCCGCTTACGCGGAGGAGATTTTAAGTCTCCAGTGTCTACCATTCCACCATCCGAGCATGGGAAAAAGAATGAAGCAGAATTTTACAGAGTGAATAAGAAAATTTCAAGAAATAAAAAGTCTCTTCTTTCTTATTGGCAAAGTCGTAGCCAGTCAAAATTCGCAAAAACTAAGCGGGCGTAGGTTACTCCGAGTGTTGAGCTCGGAGTAGTTGTTTTCATTCACTTAAAAGAAGGAATCGTTTCCACCAACAAGAGGACTGAAATAGGTCGAGTTCATGACCGTTGTGTCTTCAACTGTTTTCGTGCGATGCAAAGGTGTTGACTCCGATCCAAAATCTTCGTTCTTGGATTGATTATTGGGGCCCTGTTCAGGAGGTTTTTCTTTAGGCTCAGCTAACTCTTTTTCGCGATAACGACTTAAAGTTTCGGAAATGAGTGTGGGTGGTGGTGGAATGAGAGAAGAAAATGTAGGCATTGCAGGTTTATTCTCTTCTTCGGTTACCGCATTGTCTTCTGATGACTTCTCATGTTGATCATGGCGATGACGATCTGAAAAATCTTGAGAATCTGACCCTCTACGACGGCGATGACGTCGTCTGTCGCGTTTTCTGTGATCCATTCTCGATTCAACTGCAGTTTCGAGTGCAGTCTCTTCAGGTCCAGGTGTTGCAGACTCAGCTTCTTCTGCAACTGGCACTTCTTTAGGTTCTCGCTGTACAGGTCTAACTGATGCTTCTCTTCCCCCACCGATTTTAATGGTCTTTTCATGGCTGACATTTTTTAGTGCAACGCGTGCTTCTTTGACTTCTAAAATCTCGTAGTCACTAGCTGGTACTAAAAATGCCTTGGGTTTTTCTAATGATCTAAAAAAGAAGGCGCGCCCAAAGGATACGACCTCTACTGCATCGACAAAATATTCTTCTGAGGCTTCCCCTTTGCTATTACGGACGAGTAATTTATAGCCTTCTTTAGGGGAAACTATGGTTTCAATGATAGGTTCTCGTGTAAAATTCACGTATGACTTCCCTCGTTAAGGTTTTCGGTTATAATATTAACCACTTCGTTTATTCATATGTGGTTATGTATCTTTTGACGCCATCCATCGCAGCAGGTCCACAACGCGATGAGCATATCCCATCTCATTATCATACCATGCTACTAGTTTATAAAAACGGGAGTTCAACGCTATGCCAGCTTCTTGATCAAAAATACAGGATGCTGTGTTACCAATAAAATCGGATGAGACAACTTGTTCATCACAATAGTCGACTATCCCTTTCATAGGACCTAAAGCGGCTTGTTTGACCGCTTTACAAATGGATTCATAGGTGGTGTCTTTACTTAATTTCACTGTTAAATCAACAACTGAAACATCACATGTCGGAACGCGGAATGCCATCCCTGTTAGCTTGCCTTTAACAGCAGGAAGGCATAATCCCACAGCTATCGCAGCTCCAGTTGACGAAGGAATGATGTTAATGCTGGCAGCTCTTCCTCCACGCCAATCTTTTTTAGATGGACCATCAACACTAGGTTGAACAGCCGTCATCGAATGAACAGTTGTCATTAACCCTTCTTCGATTCCAAAATTATCGAGTATAATTTTAGTCAAAGGAGCTAAACAGTTTGTTGTACATGAGGCGTTAGAAACAATCTTATGTAGCACTGGGTTATATTCTTGTTCATTAACACCCATGACAAAAGTTGGCATATCCCCTTTTGCAGGTGCAGTGACTATGACCCGTTTTGCGCCAGCTATAATGTGTTTATTAGCATCTTCAGGATGTGTAAAAACCCCTGTAGATTCAATGATATAATCTACATGCAGATCCTTCCATGGCAATTTAGTTGGCTCTCTCTCTGAAAGAACAAGAGTTTTCTTTCCCCCAACATCGAGATACTGTCCTTCGGCTTTGACAGAAAAATTCGGTTTACCATGAACAGAATCAAATTTGAGTAAATAAGCCAGGTTATCGGCAGCAACAACATCATTGACCGCACTAACTTCAATCGTGGGGTAGTTTTCATGGATGATGCGATACACCATACGGCCAATTCTTCCAAATCCATTGATGGCAACCCTAATTGGCATTCTCAACCTCTTCAGCTTTAATAGACCTCTTTCGAAACTAAGAGTTCGTCGATTTTCGGGATTAATTTGACCGATTTTCGATTCATTTGCAGGAATAGTATACGCAACAAGATACAATCCTCACAAAAAGAATCGAAAACTCGGCTCAAAAGAACCCAAAAATCGACAGAACCTTAATTTCAAAAGAGGTCCAATGGTAATAATTATAAAGGAAAACTTTAAGGAAGTAAAGTGCAACAACGGAATTCCACTTTTTTTACTTGGGAATTAACTGGGGCGGAGGGCAAAAAAACACCCCTTGCATCATGTAGGTAACATTAGGCAAGGGGCAAGAAAGTTTAAGCGAGAAACTCAAGATAGCATGTTGGTGCGTTATCTCCGACTCGAAAATCTTTTTTAATGATTCGTGTGTAACCACCGTTGCGTGTTGTAAAACGGCTTGCTAGCTCGTTGAACAAAATACCAACGACCTTACGATCACCGTTATAGCTCTCCGTATTACCAGCTTTTGCATCTCTTGCTTCTTTTGCCGTTAACGCATTAAAAGAAATCATTAACTCAGCAATCGCTTGTCGACGGCTAGAAAGTGTATTTTTCTTTGCTAGCGTGATCATTTTGTCGGCATGTCGTCGTATTTCTTTAGCTTTACGAACGGTAGTTTCAATTCTTCCATGTTCTATAAGCGCTTTTAACATATTAGCAACAAGGCAACGCCGATGACTGGAGGTTCGACCAATTTTAAAAGTGTCTTTTGCATGTCTCATAGTTGGATTCCTGCTCTTTGACTTTGGTATTCAGTGATAATATCACGCACGTTATCTCGAGTGATGCCCATCTTTGTCAAATCCATGCCTAAAGAAAGTCCCATTTCTTCTAGTTTCAATTTGATTTCGTTGAGGGATTTCTTTCCGAAATTTCTGAACTTAAGCATTTCAGATTCAGGCATGACGACGAGCTCACCAATTGTCTCAATGTTTGCACCTGAAAGACAATTTGTTGAACGAACAGAAAGTTCAATCTCATTAATTTTCAGAACTAGCTTCTGCAATAGAGCATCGCGATCTGTGCTCAGTTCACCTTCCCCTTCATCGAAGGTAAGTGAATGTAGCTTAATTTGATCAAAAACTTGTAAATGCAATACGCCAATTTGCGTAGCAAATGAAAGTGCTTCTTCCGGTGATACGCGTCCATCCGTTGTTATCTCTAGAATGAGCTTATCGAAGTCAGTATCTTGACCAACACGTGTATTCTCAACATAATAATTCACTAAACGCACTGGAGAAAAAGCGGAATCTATGATGATTTCGTCAACAGCTTTATCTGGATAATCATGTCTCTCAGAAGATACATAACCTCGTCCGATCGCTACTTTAAGATCGACTTTGCGTGTAGTTGGCTTCGTCACAGTAAAAATAGCTAAAGTTGGATTGACAATATCAAAATCGGAGGCCCCTATTAAATCTTTGAGAGTGACTACATACTGTCCATTGTTTTTGTCTAGCATATCCTGTGTGATATCCAACATGCGCGAAATCACTTTTGGTTCGCGTGAACCGATTTCATCGTCGCTTGGCAATTTGCGCAAGAGAGCGTTTTTGAGGTTCAAGACGATATGAGTCATGTCTTCGATAACACCATCGACAGCCATGTACTCGTGGGGGACCCCTTCAATGCGGACGGAAACAATAGCTGGTGCCTCGAGTGAGCCAAGCATAATACGGCGCAGCGCATTACCAACAGTATGCCCGAATCCTTTTTCAAAAGCTTCTGCGACAAAACGTGCAAAGGTAGACGAACGACTCGATTCATCAATTTTAATTTTCGTCGGCAATTCAAACTTGCCAAACTTTACGGCCATGACTGAACTCCTACAAATTACATCATTCTTTGATTTTGATTAAACACGACGACGCTTCCTAGGACGGCATCCATTGTGTGGTACAGGCGTCTTGTCACGAATAATTGTGATTGCAAGACCTGCACTCTGTAAACCGCGTACTGCGGATTCTCTACCAGTTCCAGGACCAGAGAGATTAACTTCTACTTCTTTCATACCAAGTCCCATCGCAACTTTTGCCGCATCTTGTGCAGCTACTGTAGCAGCAAACGCTGAAGATTTACGAGATCCCGAATATCCACTCTTTCCAGCAGATGACCATGCAACGATATTTCCAGTTAAGTCTGTGATAGAAACGATGGTATTATTAAACGTTGCTTTAACATGTACTACGCCACTTGGAACTGTTCGCGCATTTTTTTTGCGAACTTTCGCCGTGACGGGCTTTTTAACCATTGTCTTTTGCGATTCCTGCTTTGCCAAAATTCACGCTCCCTTACTTCTTCTTGTTAGCGACAGTTTTTCTCTTACCTTTACGAGTACGCGCATTAGTTCGTGTTCTTTGACCTCGTACCGGTAAACCCAAACGATGTCTTGTACCACGATAACAATTGATACTAACAAGTCGTTTGATGTTATTTTGAATTTGACGTCTTAAATCTCCTTCGACTAAAAATTCAGATTGGAGAACTCCGTTGATACGTGCGATATCATCTTCAGTTAAACGCTGGGCTTTCATGCCACGATCGAGGTTTAACTTATCACATACTCGCTTCGCAATAGCTGGCCCAACGCCATAAATGTATTGCAGACTGAATTCTAAACGTTTATTATCGGGGATATCTATCCCAATTACTCTTGCCATGTAACAAATCCTTGAAAAAGGTTTACAAATTTTACCAGTTGCTACGTTTACTTACAAGTTATTCACGTTCAAGCGGCTGATTCAAAAGAACTATCACCTTCCGCGCAGCCGTCCTCTCTTCATGAAACCATCATAGCGCTTCATTAAAAGATGGGACTCGACCTGCTTAGAAGTATCCAATACAACCCCTACTAAAATTAAAAGGGAAGTTCCACCAAAAAAGTAGGTAATGGAAGCATCAACACCTAAAATTTTTCCTACAACTGTTGGCAAAATCGCGATTGATGCAAGGAAAATAGCTCCCGCAAACGTGATTCGATTCATCGTTGCTTCCAAATAGTCCTGCGTCGGCTTACCTTGCTTCACCCCAGGAATAAAAGCACCGCTCTTCTTCATATCAGAGGTAATCTGCTCCGGATGAAACTGTGTAGCAGTCCAAAAATAAGTGAAAAAAATAATTAACAACACATAGAAAATTGTGTAAAAGATTGTGCCTGGGGAAATCATATTAGCAACCTGGCCTACCCATGACCCTCTCCCTACAAATTGGCCAATTGTAGCTGGAAACATAAGTAATGAGGATGCGAAAATCACTGGGATAACCCCAGCATAATTTATTTTTAACGGAATATAGGCTGACCCACCTTGTGTTTCATGCCTACCGATGACCCTACGTGCATATTGCAAGGGGATTTTTCTCTGTCCTTGAATAATGAGAATTGTACCAATAATAATACAAACAAACACACCGCTCAATACCACAAGAGATGAAAACGATAACTGCCCAGTCTCTTGGGAATCAAGATTTAACTGTCGTATCACAGATCCAAGTGTGGAAGGTAGTGATGATAAGATACCGACAGTAATGACTAAGCTTATCCCGTTGCCTATTCCCTTTTCAGTGATTTGCTCACCAATCCACATGAGTAGAATAGTTCCTGCTGTCATGGTTGAAATCACGATTAGAAAAAACAGCCATGGTACGCCAGCTATCTGTGCATCCATGATTTCACTGACAATAATACCAGGAGATCCCGCATTCAATTGCACAGCATACTTAGCAAAAAGTCCTGACTGAAAAATGGCCAGAGCAACAGTAAGGTATCGAGTCAAACGACCAAGTTTTCGACGCCCAGCATCCTGGTTTTCTCTCATTTCTCTTTGCATAGAAGGGACAAGAGCTACGACAAGCTGCATGATAATCGATGCTGAGATGTAAGGCATGACCCCAAGTGCGATGATCGTCATGTGCGCAAAAGCACCACCAGAAAAGACATCCATTAGCTGGAAAAGGTTTTGCCCACCGCCAGTGGCATTTCTTACTAGAGTTACAGCTGCATCGCCATTGATTCCAGGTACTGGTATATATGCACCAATACGGCACAAGACAAGCATGATCAAGGTAAATGTGATCTTTGCTTTCAGCTCAGGTATAGCTAAAACTTTTCTTAATCCGTTGAACATCTAAACTATCTTTATGATGCTTCGTTTAATTGTACAATTTGGTAGGTAATGCCTTTCGAGTTCAATTTCTCGATCGCGTTTTGTGAATAGCTTGTTGCTTCAATTTTGACTTTCTTTGTGAGTTCGCCATGAGATAAAATTTTAAGTCCACCATTGATTCGTCGTGGAGCAATACCCATCTCTTGTAAAACTAGCAAATTGACCGTTTCGCCATTTTCAAACAATCGCTCAATAGAGCCAAGATTAATAGCAAACACTTCCGATTTGAACCGAGCATTAGAAAAACCTCTCGTAGGTAACTTTTTATAAAGAGGTGTTCGTCCACCTTCTTGCCCGAATCGATTTTGATATCCTCTACGGCTCTTATCACCTTTGATACCGCGCCCAGAGGTCTTTCCTCGCTTAGATCCCATTCCGCGACCAACGCGCTGAACTTTATTTATAGGACGATGAGTATTAGATAATTCAGATAGTTTCATCATGTTGACAGTCCTCTCAACTCAAAGTTCTTCTTGCGATTCGTTAGCTGACATAATGCTTGGATAGTCGCTCGAACCTGATTCAATGGATTATTCGATCCCAAACTCTTTGCTACGACGTCTTTAACACCACCCAACTCTAATACAGAACGCATTTTCGATCCTGCAATCACACCAGTACCTGCAGGTGCAGGCTTGAGGAGAACACGTGATCCGTCCCAATCAACAGTGATTTCATGAGGGATACTTGTCCCCTCCATTTCAAAAGACATCACATTTTTGCGTGCTGCTTCGGTGCCTTTTCGGATAGCATCAGACACTTCATTGGCTTTAGCAAATCCAAATCCAATATGTCCATGCCCATCACCGACAATCACCAAGGCTGAAAAACTAAACTTTCTTCCACCTTTAACCACTTTAGAGCAGCGATTGATGTACAGAACCTTTTCTTCAAACTCTGTACCAAAATCTTCTACTCGTCGCTTAGCATCTTGTTTCGCCATCTCTCATCCTTATGTGCTAAAACTGTAAACCATTTTCACGAGCTGCATTAGCTAACTCTGCGAGAAGTCCATGATATTTATTATGTCCGCGATCAAAAATGGCGTGCTCAATACGATTCTGCTTTGCCTTTTCAGCAATGAGTTTACCAATTTGCTTAGCAGCCTCTTTGCCTTTTCGTACCGCATTACCTTTTTGCTTCATCTCTTTAGTAAGAGTTCCAGCTGATGCAAGGGTTTTGCCGCTCTCGTCATCAATCAACTGGGCGAATAGATTCATATTCGACTTATATACAGACAAACGTGGCTTAATTGCAGTGCCGCGTACCTTCTTACTAACGCTCATCTTTCGGCGTTTGCGTCTTTTATTTCTTTGCCCAATCTCATTAATCATAAGCTCTCACCATTATTTAAGCAGCTTTGCCTTTAGCAGCTTTTCCGTCTTTCTTACGTACATATTCGTTTTCATAGCGAATCCCTTTCCCTTTATATGGCTCAGGTGGTCTCATCGCTCTTACAGTAGCTGCGAATTGCCCAACGAGATGCTTGTCAACACCTGTGATGATGATCAATACGCTCTTTTCAACAGTGACATTGACCCCTTTAGGAATGCTTACTTTAGTAGGATGGGAAAATCCGAGCTGAAGGTCGAGTAAGTGCCCTTGTATTGCTGCGCGATAACCCACTCCAATTAACGACAATCTCCTCTCGAAACCTTTCGAAACTCCAATGATGCAGTTATTCAGCAAAGCTCGTTGAAGTCCAAAATCACGGTTAGAGACCGATTTTCCTTCCTCTTGTGAAAGTATTAATCGTTTACCTTCAATGCTAAAAGACACTCCTGGAATAGCAGGTAACGTCACGTTTCCTTTCGGTCCTTTAACGTGAATTTCACCACCTACAGATTTTACTTCGACCTTATCAGCCAATTCAATTGGTGTCTTACCTAGACGTGACATATTAATTCCTCTAATTTTACCAAACGTAACACAGTAGTTCGCCGCCGAGTTTCTTTTGCCGCGCGGTTTCACCATCGATGATGCCGCTTGGAGTTGATAAGATTACTACACCCATCCCGCCGAAGATCTTTGGAATTTGGCGGTAACCAATATATCGTCTAAGTCCAGGAGAAGATACTCTCGTTAAACCTTTGATAACTGCTTCTCTACCTTCACCATATTTCAGGAAAACACGTGCTTTTCCATGTTCTTCATCGACTAAAAATTTATCGATAAAGCCTTGATCTTGCAGAACTTTAATGATTTGCAACTTGACTTTGCTCGGCATAAAATCGACAAAACGATGTCGAGCTTGTCTAGCATTGCGAATTCGTGTTAGCAAATCTGCGATTGGATCATTTAATGCCATGCCTTTCTATCTCCCTCGCCTATTATTCACTTAACTTGAATGGAAGTCCGAGCTTCGATAATAGCTCTACGCACTCCTCATCAGTCTTTGCCGTTGTCACAAACGTAATATTCATACCTTGAGTTCTTTTAACTTCATCAAGGACGATTTCAGGGAATATTTGTTGCTCTTCTAAACCCAAAGAGTAATTTCCCATCCCGTCAGCTTTCTTTGAAAAACCACGAAAGTCACGAATACGTGGTGATACAATATTGCAAAACCGATCAAAAAAATCGTACATGCGCTTTTTTCTCAAAGTGACTTTTGCGCCAATTGTCTGATCTTCACGCAACTTAAAATTAGCAACTGATCTTCGAGCTTTAGTCAAGATGGGCTTTTGACCTGACAAACGCATCAGTTCCTTAATGCAATCTTGAATCGCATTCTTATCCTTTGTCGCCTCAGCTAAACCCATGCTGATGACAACTTTAACAAGCCTAGGAATCAGCATGCTATTTTCATACGCAAATTT
>JABDFI010000069.1 GCA_013286595.1 Chlamydiota bacterium
ATCACACATAACGATACAATAGCTCAAGCAGCATGGCTTGCCAATAAACTCATCCACTTGCGAATTTTTGAAGACAACCAAGGGAAAATTAATCAGTCTCTGATAGACCGAAAAGGCTCAGCTCTGATCATTTCTCAATTTACTCTCTATGCAGACTGCAGTGATGGCCGAAGACCCTCATTTACCCAAGCTGCTCCTCCCGAAATAGCCAAACCCCTCTATGAGCAGTTTGTTAAAGAAGTACATCAGGGAGGTATCCCTGTAGAGACTGGAATTTTTGGAGCTGAAATGAAAGTGTCTTTATTAAACGATGGCCCCCTTACTTTGCTCCTTGAGCGATAGAAAGGAAAACCGCATGAATACAATCAAAGATGATATTACCAAGGCATCAAAGCAGATTGGTTTGACAGACTCGCAAGTAGAGGTTTTATGGCAAACGTTACAAGAAATTCAAACAAATAAACCTAAGTTTAATCTTTCAATTATTCTCCTCTATTTCGGCACAATCATCACGCTTTTATCCATGACTTGGTTCTACACGGCTCACCTCAATAGTGAGAAATCCTTACTAATCTCAATCATCTATGGATTGATATTCTTTGGCATAGGTGCATATCTTTGGTGCGCAAAAAAATTGAGAATTTCCGGCGGATTGCTTTTTTCTTTGGGCATCGTCATGATTCCTCTCATCATCTATTCCTTGCAAACCTTCATGAACTGGTGGCCAACTTCTGCACCCGATGACTATCAAGGATTTTACTACTGGATACGAAGTGAATGGTTGCCCATGGAAATATCCACACTGTTGATTGCTTGTTTGGTATTATATTTCATTCGGTTCCCATTCATAACAGTATTAATCTATTCTGTTATCTGGTTTATCTCTATGGATGCCGTCTTCTTATTCTTTGGTGCACAACAAGACTTTTTCGCGCATTACAGTATAGTTTCGATAAGTATCGGAACGCTCCTCAATGTGCTGGGATACTACTTACATAAGAAGAATCACATGGATTTTGCCTTTTGGAGCTACCTTTTCGGGATGCTTCTATGCTGGACAGGACTTTCTGTATGGGATATTCAGACAGAGTGGGGATATTTTACCTATTTCCTCATCAACTCCGCATTTGTGTTTTTATCAATTTTTTTCCATCGCAAAATATTCCTCTTCTTCGGATCTTTAGGTATCGTTTATTACATAGGCCATCTCGCCTACATTTTCTCAGATTCCCCGATGTTCTCCTATGTCCTGGCAGCAATAGGATTTGCTATTATTATCCTAACGACAGTTCTACTTCGCTCAAGAAATAAAACTTCATTTTCTGCCCCTGTTCAGCATAATGAACAGGGAACAAAGGTGATTTAGTTTCTCCATCACTTCGACAATGAAGTGGTTTTATTTGGGGACATTTTTTCTTGAACATACAGCAAAACAAATCCAGTCACACCTAGAGAAAGAGTGATCGGAATAACCGCTGTTCCATAAAATAAGGCTTGCGAAGCACCAGGACCTCCCATGAAATTAACAATGCCGCCAATAATAGAATGAAAAGCATAACCAAAAATCATGATGATCATATTAGCGATTGCAGTCGTTAGACCAGCAACTTGTGCGCGGACATAAGTCGAAGTTTTGTAGATGGCGAGAATTTGATAAGCACAACATACCCCTATACCTAAAAAATTGAAAGAGAGGATTGCTGAGGGCAACTTACACATGAGCAATACGATAAAACAAGCTGTCATGACAATCCCTGCTCCAATGATAGTTGCAAGATAACTGCCACATTTGTCAGCAATTAAACTCAAAATGGGTGCCCCAAAGCACATCCCCACAAAAATCATAGAGGGCATGGTTGCAGCTAAAGTCCCCTCAAAACCATACACATGCTTTAAAAATGCAGTTCCCCACACATCAGCAAAACCTTCCAAGGGCCCCACCATCAAACCAGCAAAAAAACAAGACAATATCACGCGCCGATTCCTTAAAACTTCTTTAATGTCGGATATGACCGTCTTTTCTGTCTGAGTTTTCATGTCGGGTACTAGCCAGTATGTCATCATTGCTAAAAGCAATCCTCCCACAGCAAGTGATTGAATGACGATTTGATATCCAAAATGTTCTCGGACATAACTGACGGGTCCTCCTCCATAAATCGCACCTATTAAACCAATTGTCACCGACAAGCTAAGCATACGAGGAAATCTCTCTTCACTAAAAGTCATCCGAATAATTTTGAATACTCCTAGGATCGCAGCTGAGGAACCGACTCCAATCAGTAATCTTCCGGCAATGGGAAACATCCAATGCCCAGAAAAGAGAAGAGGCAGTAGACCTATGACTGTGAATAAGATGCACAATGTCATGATCTTTTTGGGACCATAGCGATCCAGCATAATTCCTATGGGCAAATGCATGAGCGAATAGCCAATGTAATATACACCTGAGAACTGTCCAAATGTTGCAGCATTGATGCCAAATTGCTGCATGATGTCGTTTAACATGATGTTGGGCATCACCCTTAAGATGTATTGATAAGTATAGAAAATCGATGCGATCAGCCATACCCCCCACATTAGTGAGCGCGAATTTGATGTAGAAACAGTCATTAAACTATCCTCATATTAAAAATTTAAACCTTGGGTCCTTTGACCTCTTATTGATGACTTAAAGATGTAGGAAATTAGAGATGTTATTGTGCCTTTTGGCACAAAAGAGATTCAAGAAGAAGAGAAAACGAGAGAACATTCCATGCGGATGGATTGCTATAAATCAGATGTGAATTGTTACTTTGTGAGATCATGACAAAAGATGTTAACAAATCATATCATGAGAAACAAGCAAATATTAACGACAAGGGCTGATGAGGAGGATTGACTTGGCAAAGTCGTAACCAGTCAAAATTCGCAAAAACTAAACGAGCGCAGTATATTTTTTTTAATCGCAGAAGACGCTTCAACAATAAATCGTCTCCATGTACACTCTCTATAGAGTATCACACCGTTAACCAGGAGGACCATGGTATGAATACAGAACGCTATGGCAAGGGATTCGATCCATGCCAATCTCAGTCTAAATTTAATTCTTTTGTTTTCCTTTCCCTCCATCATTCTTCTCATCATCACGGGCATTCAGCTCATTAATTTTTTCAATTTGTTTTCATCTTCTTGAACCATTTAGTCGCAGTTTTGCGTTCTATTACTACGCCCGTTTAGGTTGTGCGAATTTTGACTCTGCGAGACAAAGCCAAATCGAAGCGCAGCGGTTCGAACGAGGAAGACCATTCCCCGTAGGGAAGGCTAACGAGGAGGATTGATTTGGCAAAGTCGTAGCCAGTCAAAATTCGCACAACCTAAACGGGCGTAGTATATTTGGATTGAATTTTTGTACATGTAAAAAATTAGAATTTTAAGGAAAGGAATTATGAATATCTCATTATTTATTTTAATGCTTTTTAGCCTACAGCTTATCTATTGGTTGGTAGGAAGAAACAGCTCCAAAAATGTGAAGGGAAAAGAGGATTACTATTTAGCCAACAAAAGTGTACGTTTATTTCCCTTGATGATGACCTTCCTCGCTACTCAAGTAGGTGGAGGAGTTGTCCTTGGAGCTGCGGATGAAGCCTACAAATTTGGCTGGCCCGTGCTACTCTATCCGATGGGTGCGGCATTAGGACTTATAGCACTTGGATGTGGCATCGGTCGTAAATTAGCAGGGTTTCAAGTATCCACAGTAGCTCAAATTTTTGAGGTCGTCTATGGTTCTGCTGTTTTAAAAAAGATAGCTTCATTTTTATCAATCATTTCCCTGTTCATGATACTCGTGGCTCAAGTCATCGCTTCTCACAAGTTTTTAATGAGCTTAGGATTTAACCATAACCTCTTATTCATCGCCTTTTGGGCGGTTGTGATTATCTACACAGCACAAGGCGGTCTACGTGCTGTGATCTCTACGGATTTAGTTCAGGCAGCGGTATTCTCTAGTGTCTTTCTTCTATGCTTTGGGTTTGTTCTCTACTATGAACCCACGATCTCTCTACAGATGCCTCAGTTGGAAAATTTTACTCCGGTTTCTTCCAAATTATGTGGATGGTTGCTCATGCCTCTTCTATTCATGGTGATCGAGCAAGATATGGGACAGCGCTGCTTTGCGGGATCATCTCCTAAGATCGTTTCAAGGGCTTGCCTATTTGCAGGAATTGGCACAATGATTGTGTGTGTCGTTCCTGTGTTTTTTGGCTCTTTGGCCCATGCCACAGGTCTTGAAGTTGAACAAGGAGCTAGTGTGCTCATGGCTATCATTGCCAAGACAACCCCTCCTTGGATGTCCGCAATAGTGGGATGTGCAGTTCTAGCTGCCATTATTTCTACGGCTACCTCGCTCATCAATGCCATCAGTTCCAATGTAGCGAACGATTTCAACCTGTCCTTCTTTCGCAAAGTGGACTCGATGCAACTAGTAAAAGGAATAACCTGTCTCATTTCTATTGGAGCACTATTTTTTGCTTTTTATTTCGACAACATTGTGGATTTACTCATCCAAAGCTATGAGCTATCGGTGAGTTGTCTGCTTGTTCCTGTTGTGATGGCTTTATTTAGAAAGCAAGGCAATTTTACAGCAGCTCTCTTGGCAATTATTTTAGGTGCTATAGGATTCATTCTATTCCGGATCTATCCGATCGCATTCCCTAAGGAAATTGCTAGCATTCTATTATCTATAGTAGGATTTAGCTGCGGTGAACTTATAAAACCCAGTGAAAAGTTCAATCACGAGGCTGCTTAAATAGTGAGGGCTCATCCTAAGAGTGTGAGCCCTTTCAATGTTGATTTCAATGCGATTGGGACATTATTCTCTTCGCTTCGATCACTTCAAATGCGCCTCGTAAATAGGTTCCTATGCTAGATTTCATTTTTTTGTGCACCATCCACTGGGAAAACCATGACCCTAGTTGGAATAACAAACCTGAATCCTGTATTCATTTAGAGGTATCTTCCTGTCCGCCAGAACTTGAACAAGGTGAACCCACCTCTCCTTGCCAAACTTCTTACCACATCCCCTTTAAAACCGAAGAAGAAATGGAAAAAAACCCCCATACAACTGCTCAGCAATGCCTGCAAACTTTTATTCAAAAAGGAGGAATACTCCAAAGCATCCCTCATCTATCAGAAACTAATGAACCCGTGATTCGGCTTCAAATAGGAGATGCAGTCTATCCCATTTGCACAGGAGGATGGTGCCGATCACAAACTCTATGGACCGTTTTAAAACCCTTCTCTGATAAAATTGTTTTATTCCCTCCTCATGCAGCTCGAGTCGGTTGGGATCCTTACAATGGACGAATCAACCGCTACCGCAACTATGACAATGAAGCTCTCTACGATGAATTTTATCTCTGCTTTGGCATCGACAGAGCCCCCCGTTTTGGCTTTGAAAATACAGCTCACTGGTCAGCCGTGGAGCTCGTGCCCACACGTGAAGGGATCAAAGCTATCGAGGAATTCTATGATCGCCATTATTTTGGACCTGAAAGCTCATGGCAAGACAAAAAGGGAAAGAGAAGGATCTACATCACATTCTCCAAGAATGCCCATGTTATACTCCATCGTTTAAATCAAACAAACGATAACCTCTACAATGTGACAGTCGTTGCCATCGATTCAGAAGATATCATCACTTCCCCCCCACCCTTTCTCTATACTCTTCCAAGAAGTGTGAAAGCCTATGATTATTTTGCTACCCTTCTGACTCAGGTGCTAGATCTGTCGGATTTGATATTGTTCTCTTCCTCGATCAAACAAGAATGACGCTATGATGCACTCGATCAGTGAATCTAACGGAATCTCTCTTATCACCCCTGAGGACCGCTCCATCTATAGCGTAGGGATCTCGACAGGAGGAGTGGCTGAAATCCGCATGGCACAAAAGTCCCCTCTGTGCCGCATCATCGCGACTACTGTAGATCAAAAGGGGGCCCAAATCGCTCGCGAAAAGATCTATCATGAGCACTTATCCCAGCAAATCGATGTAAAAATTGAGGACATCTCTCAACCACTACCTTACGAAGAGCGCTTTTTTGATTTTGTCTATGCCCGATTGGTGTTACACTATCTTTCTAAAAAAGATTTAACGCTTGCCCTTGCTGAGTTACATCGCGTGCTTAAAACAACAGGTAAACTATTTATTGTCGTTCGCTCCAAGGAGTGTCAAGAAGCGCGCCACGGCACCCTTAATCCTGAGACGGGAATGACTACCTACGTAAGTGACAATGGGCATACCTATATGAGATACTTCCACGACTTTGCCTCGATTCGCAGCCATTTAAAACAAGCGGGATTTCACATTAACCATATCAAAGCGTATGATGAACAACTGTGTATTGATTTTGCACGGACGATCCCCTCCAAGCAAATCGACACTCTCATCGAGGTTTTTGCGCAAAAAGGAGTACTAGATGAATGCAGCAGCCATTGCTAAGGCCTATTACGAGGCTTTAAGAAATAAAACCGTTTCTGAGATCGACCAATACCTTCACGCCGACATCCGATTCATCGGTCCTCTTGCAGAGCTCAAAGGAAAAGAAGCCATTCTAGACGCTGCGAGAAAGTTCTCTTTAGCCTTCACGCAGCTAACAGTACGAGCCTCATTCAGTTCAGAGTATCAAGTCATGACCGTTTATGACTTAGAGTGTCCAGCTCCTATTGGACATGTACGTGCAGCTGCTCTCATGGACATCCACAAAGGCCTCATTGAAAGAATTGAGCTCTTTTATGACGCGCGACCATTTCAACCCAAGAAAGAAGAAATATTTGACGCAAAGAACAATCTTCTCAACTCAGGTAATCAATGACCCTTATTCAAGAACAGAACTTCCTCTCCTCATCTTCTCTTCTCAACAGGGCATACAAGATCCTCTTACATTTCAACAATTTCTCGATGAAGGCGAACCCTTCCGCGATTTTTTCAAGAAAAAGTTAAAACAGGGCTTTACATGAACGCTGTCACGATCAAAATTATCTACGACAACTGTAAGATAGATAACACCTTTCAAGAAGGCTGGGGATTTTCCTGTTTGGTGGATGTAGGTCACCGAAAAATCCTCTTCGACACGGGTGCTGATTCTCAAGCTTTTCATGCCAATTTACGCAAACTAGGTATTCGCTGTGAGGAGATCACAGACGTTGTATTCTCACATAAACATGGTGACCACACAGAAGGTCTTGAAGATGTAGTGGGAAAACTCATGCCAGATAGCCGCCTTTTCCTTCCCAAGCGATTTCCTCCCAAAAAGATCCCTTCTCATGTCTCTACTACAATCGTTAAAGATTTTCACGAAATCGATGCAGGAATCTTTTCTCTAGTTCTAAAAGGAGGTTTTTTACTGTATGAACAAGCTCTCATCATCACTACCCCACAAGGTTTAGTTGTCATCACAGGCTGTGCGCATCCTGGAATTGTCAATCTTTTAGAAACTGTGAAGCAACGGCTGCAACAACCCATTCACTTAGTTCTAGGAGGCTTTCACCTCTTCAAAACCAAACAGAGCGACGTAGACACCATCATCCATCATTTGAAGGCACTTCCCGTACAAATAGCAGCTCCTTGCCACTGCTCTGGAGAAGCTGCTATCAAGCGCTTTCAAGACGCTTTTGAAGATCGTTTTTACAAAGTGGGAACAGGAACCGTGCTAACTATAGAAAACTCATGATTCGATTCACTTCATATCACGAACCGCTTTTAGAACAGTGGAAGAAACAGAGTGCCCCCTCTCTCCAAGATAAACTACCCCTCTCCACTTTCATCATTGAGCATCTTGGATCGCCTATAGGTTGTATTCTAGTTTATCCCCTCCAAGAACCTTTTAATAGAATGTGCTCTGAGCCTACCTCTGCTGTCGTTATGGACATTTGTCTAGAAGATCACATCGAAAACAAATGGGAGGCCCATCATCTCAAGACATTTCTCTCAGAGCATGTATTCCCCACTTATCATGCTTGCCTTGTCCATCCGTTTAAGCATCATAAACTAGCGCTTTCCACTTATGCTAAAGCCGGATTTACGACACTTGATGAATGTAGTTCTCATGTTGTGATGGTCTCTCGAAAAGAAAGCGTCCCCAATCCGATCATCATCTTGGGCAGCTCTCGCAGTGACGGTAACACCTTGAAAGCAATCAAAGCCGTATTTCAACAACGACCAGTTCCTCTTATCGATTTAAGAAACCTCAACCTTTCTTTCTATGATTATGCCTATAAAAACACTCAAGACGACTTCATCCCTTTAGCTGAGACCATGGTGCGTCATAATCCAATTATTTTAGCGACACCTGTGTATTGGTACTCGATGAGCGCTCTGATGAAGACCTTCATTGATCGCTGGAGCGATCTACTCGCTATTCGAAAAGATATTGGACGCCGTCTTACGAATAAAGAGCTATACGTGATTACCTCTTATGGAGAATCAGTACCCAAAGGATTTGAAGATCCCTTTTCTCAAACATGCGAGTATCTGGATATGCACTACAAAGGTTGCTACTACTTTTATGGTGGTGACGATCCAAAAGAGAATGAAAAGAACGCTCCAGCAGCATTTCAATTTTCAGAACTCCTATTTAATTGACTTTTCCATTCTTATAACGACTTGTCATTTAAAGAAATTTTCAAAGATTAGGAAACATATGCAATTCAATCCTTTGTCGTAAAACTGGACAAAATTCCTTGGGATGAATTAGCCTTTGACCACGCTCAAGTTCTTCAAGATTATATCACTTGGAAACAAGGCTCTAACGAGATCTCATTACACAACCCCTAAAAAAACATGTTCAGACCAATCGCCTCCATTTTTGCTCTATTTTTTTGCCTAACTATGGTTAATGCTGAAGAAACATTCATCATGATCAACGGCTTAACCAACGAACACATCGTTGAATTCGGTCCACATAGCACGGAACAAGTATCCCCCTGTTCTACGTTTAAAATCCCACTCAGCTTGATGGGATTTGACTCAAAAATCTTACAAGATGCCACAACTCCCACGTGGAATTTTCAAGAAGGCTATGTGGATTTCTTGGAATCGTGGAAATCTCCCCAAACACCTCTTTCTTGGATGAAATTATCTTGTGTCTGGTATTCACAGGTCTTAACAACAGAATTAGGTCTAGACAATTTCCGCATCTACTTAGCAGCTTTTAATTACGGCAATCAAGATGTGTCGGGTGGGTTGACTCAAGCCTGGCTTGCCTCTTCCCTAAAAATTTCCCCTCAAGAACAAGTCGGCTTTCTACAACAGATGGTCCAAGGCAAGCTTCCTGTTTCCAGTTATGCACTTGAGATGACGAAAACAATCATGCGCATCGATGTCTTAGATAATGGATGGACTCTCTATGGAAAAACGGGATGGGGTGGTTCTACCAAACCCGATGGGATCAATGAAATTGGTTGGTTTATCGGCTGGATTGAGAAGAATGCCTCTTTTTTCCCTTTTGCCTACCAGGTTCGTTCACCTAAAATCGATCTTGCTCAACGAGTGCCTAGAGTTAAAGCCTTGTTGCGTGAATCGCATATCATGACAAAAGACCTCTTTCGAAACTAAGGCTCTGTAATGCAAACAGTAAAACGCATTGGCGCAAGCGTCAATGCTTATCTCATCTTGAAACAAGAAGGAAAAATCTTGCTGCACTTGAGAAGAAATACCGGCTACTGCGATGGAATGTGGAGTTTGATTGCAGGCCATGTAGAAGATGGAGAATCAGCCACTGAGGGGATGAGTAGGGAAGCGCATGAAGAAATTGGGATTCAGATCGAGCCACTGCAATTGAAAGCAGTCCACGTGATGCATCGAAAAACAAACCGGCTCAACGTGGATATCTTTTTCGAATGTGCGTCCTGGGAAGGCAGTATCATCAATCGCGAACCTGATAAATGCGAGCGCATCGCATTTTTTCCACTGGACGCATTGCCATTAAACATAGTGGATTATAACGTCACAGCCTTAAAGGCTATTCTGGAAGGGAATTTTTATTCTGAATGTGGATGGACGC
>JABDFI010000070.1 GCA_013286595.1 Chlamydiota bacterium
CCCTTTTTCGCAGAAATAAGCCAGCATGCGGGGAGGAATTCCCGCCTCTCTGCCCTCTGCGGAGGAAAAAACTTCTTTCTTCAAAAGGGCTGTGAAAGCCTCTGAGTACTTTGATCTTATCATACCAAAAATGTAACAAAAAAACCCATTAAGCGTAAATGGGTTTTTTTGTTACATTTTCTATCTATATAATATCTTTAATATAAGGATCTTATATCAAAAAGTCATCGAGACTGCCAAAACATAGGCGAACTCCTTGAAGGTTCCGCTAAGATCATTTTTTGGATTATTCGACGCTCATTGCGCGAGGAAAGAGGAAAAGACGTCAGGTAAACACTCTAAGATATCGGATGCAGTCATGCAATACGAGGTCAACTCGGAAGCGGCGATCTCACCGGCAATACCGTGAATGCCTGCGCCTAAATAGGCAGCCTTGTGAGGATCGAGTCCTTGTGCGAGCAGACCAGCGATGACACCTGTCAATACATCACCTGATCCCGCGGTAGCCATGCCGGGATCACCGCGTGTCACAATGACAGGTGGTACATGAGGGTGAATGACTATCGTTGGAGCTCCTTTGAGCACAATCGTCACTTTTTTGTGTTCAGCATAAGCTTGAACATATTCAAGAGACACCTCTTTCCCTAGCAATTTTTTCATTTCTCCTCGATGAGGAGTTAAAATGCACGTGGCGGGACATTTCCATTTAGGATTGTTCGCGAGAACATAGAGGGCATCTGCATCGAGAACGCAAGGTAGATCGCAATGATCGATTAAACGCTTGATCGTTCGCTCCACATCTTTTGTTCGTCCCATTCCAGGTCCGATGATCATCGCCGTAGCGCGTTGTAATTCACTGTCAATGCGCTTGCAATTTTTACCATCCCATTCTTCTTTGATCAATTCATACGGAGCATGGGAAAGTTCAGTTGCCATGTTCTCAGGATGAAATAAACGCACCATCCCCGCTCCACTGCGCAAGGCTGCAAAGCTCGACAAGATAGCAGCACCTGGCATCGAGCGCGATCCAGCACAGGCGATGACGTAACCCGCTTCATATTTATGGCGTGAGCGTTTAATGGCAGGCAATAACTTGGCGATGTTTTCTGAGCGAAATAAATAGGCAGAGGCTTTGGCCATCTGTTGATACTGATGTCCCAACCCAAACGTCCCTTGAACTAATTCACCCACGTGATCCCATCCCTCATGGAGAAAAAAACCCAGTTTAGGAAGTTCTAAGAAAATGGTTTGTGTCGCATGGATAGCGCATGTTTCGACCCTACCGGTATTGCCATTTAAGCCCGATGGAATGTCAATGGCAAGAATGGGCAATCCTGATGCATTAGCTTGTTGAATCGCAAGAGCCATCATTCCATCTGCCTTTCCATGAAACCCAGTTCCTACAAGACCATCGACGATCACGCCTTGAAAATGGATGGGAGCATTTTCTTTGACAACATGGATCTCACCACCTGCTTTTTTGAAACGCTCGCACATCTGCTGACAAAGTGGACCATGTGTTGCCATCGAATAGACAGACCAAGCAATGACGTTAAATCCTTGAGCCAACAATTGAGCACCAGCAGCGTAAGCATCGCTAGCGTTGTTGCCTTTTCCCACTAATAAAGTCACAGTCTGATCGAGATCGTGCAAAGCTATGAAATCGGCAACACCTTCTGCAACCACTTCAGCTGCTTGTTCCATGAACTGCAATTCTGAAGCGCCCTCCTTATAGGCCATTGCTTCAATCCGCGACATCTCTTGCGCTGTGACAATTTTAAGCATTAGACCTCTTTCGAAATTAAAGACGAATTTAACAGAGCCACTCGCAAAGAAGCAACAGGCATCGAGACCTCTTCCTTGAGCAAGATCGCATAAATCACACTGAGAATTTCTTGTTTTACTTTCAAAAATTTCTCATAACGCGTCTGAAGTGTGTAGACATCGATCATGAGTTCCAGGGCATTTGAATTGAATGTCTCAAAGAAGACGAGGATTGGCAACTGCGCATCGATATCGGGATGGTCAGCAATTGCTGTCCGTAACTTTTCTGTTAAGCCGTCGAGTTTTGAAAAATCCGCATGGCTAATTCCAATGGTTTCTTGGATGCGTCGATGGGTCATACGAGAACTGTTGATGACAAGCGCACTCGTAAATGTCGCGTTAGGAAGATAAACAGGGCGTTTATCTTTATCGCGAATGCACGTCATGTACCATCCCATCTGTTCGACATGTCCTTCCAGATTGTGATGAGGAACTAAGATCAGATCCCCTTCCATGAACGGGCGATTGATATGGACCATGAGTCCACCGAAAAAATTGGCAATCATATCCTTAGAGGCAAAGGCAATCCCTGCCGCTCCAATTCCTCCGAATGCAATTAAAGGAGCGATATCCAATCCCCAAATTTGCAGCACGATCATGAGGGACAAAACGACAATTACCGCAGAAGAGATTTTTCCTACGACCTGCACAAAACCAGGGTCAACACTTCTCGGCTTTTCTCGATTGATCACAGCGTGCTGGAATTCCGTTTTCCACCGCAAGAAGACCCATGCCATGCATAACACGACACCCGAGCTGCGGAAAGCATTGAGGTATTCCTCAAAAAATGAGAATCCAAACCGGTTGCCGAGCACTTCCACGACCAACGTGATTCCCAACAGCCACAGTAAAATATGAAACGGGGTAGCGAAGATTTGGTCGATCCGATCTCTCCATCCAGGCTTGGAAGTTAAAGAGCGTTGGCGCACGATTTTAAGGATCTTCATGAAGAGAAAATTGACAGCAATTAAGACGAGAATCCCCATCAAAATCTCAAAAAACCATAGGCTTTCACTAAAGGGGAGATGTTCTGTTAGGTGATCCATAATGCTCTCCTAGATAAGAAAACCCCAGTTTATACCTCTCTTTATAAAATGCCCAGCTTTTTGTTAATATGGTAATTAACTGCAATTTAAAGACTTGTGTAATTTTAAAAAAAATTGATAAGTATAATTGATATAAAAAATTAAATAATAATTAAAAATATAATAATTACATATGATTAAAATCACAGAAAGTTATATAATTAGTGTTAAATTAAAGAGGTAGTATGGCGACACCAACAAATTTGCAATCTCAATATGAGGGCGTTCACGGGAAATATGAGGTCTTTCACGAGAAAGATCCTGGTACGTTTCCTCTTCCTGCATGTAGATCCTCGGAACGTACTGCTTCTCTGGCCCAGCGTACGACCAGTTGTTTTGATAGAGTCATCGTTTGGTTGATCTCGCTATTCTTGAAGATATTAGCTTGCTTTTGTAACGATCGCCCTTATAGCGATCTTGCTCAGGTAGAGGATTATAATCGTCGCCCCCTGGCAGATCTATCCGACTGATTTACACAAGGATAGGCGTTAACACGATGTGCGAGTTTCATTACGGAAATTACACATGAAAATTTAAAACGGACTAATGAAGCAGCCCTTTGTTTGCCTGCAAATTGACCATTTTTTTGCTTCTTTAGGTCGTCAGTTCTGTAATTTTTTTGGCCTTTTCCCAATTTTGGTTCGTCTGACAAATGCATACCTAGATTCATGGAGGCTTATTTCCTTTTTTACCACCCCCTTCTCTAGAGAACGCAGAGATCACGGCTGGCCCCGTAAAAAATAACGGCGAAGCCCTCTCTATCTCTGCGTTCTCTAGCGAAGGGGTGGTAAAAAAGAAGTCTTCCAATACAAGTTTCACAATTAATTTTTGGTTAGTACTTGTTGATCAAATTTAATGGTTTATGCCTTTCTTTATAAAACGCCTGTCTTTTTATTAATAATGCAACTAATTAGTTGCGCATTAATAACTTATGTAACTTGTGAAATATTAATTAACAATGTTAAATTAAATTAATTGATTTAAATTCTTTAAAAATAGTAAAATTAAGTTTTAATATGAGATAATTAACGTCAAGATAACAATTTAATTAACCAAGGAATAATACATGTCGTACACTTCAATCCCAGTCGGCTATTTTCGCCCTTTTCTAGATGATGTTAGTGGAAAACCAATTTATTCGCATGGGGGAGATGCTGGCGTTTGGGATCTTGACCATGCCCAAAAAATCAGAACATACACACATCTATCTAGCGTATGGAAGAGCAAAGGTTTTGGAAAAGTTCTTTTAGGGATCAGTTATATATTCATGTGCACATTCGTTTTGTGGATACCTGGCTATTTTCTTTACCAAAAGGCGTTCTCTATCATGAACGGTGACGAGTCTCAAAAAATGATGAAAGCTGCCAAAAAACAACTTGTAAAAGATTTGGATGAACGCATTGAGATTGTCTTTAAAGGAAAGATCTATGGCTGTAAAGGAGGCCGCCCAGAGAAAGAAGTAGAAAAATTACTCGTAGCATTGGGAGAAGCAGGATATTCAGATGTGCAATTATACACCTTATTAGTGAGCTGCTCTAAGGACTCTCTTGACGCGGGAAAAACAATTGCCGAAAGAACTATTTCATTTAGAGCATCCTCTTCTGCACCCTTATACCAACGTATTGATAGAATGGGTATTCCATTGTCCTTTAGTCGTACTGGTGGGTCAGAACAAGAACTATGTGCATATTCTCTTGCAGATGTGGATTTGTATAACGTAGTTACAATTGATGGAGAACCGAGCAATTGTAAAATTAGAACGTCATTTAGAAGAGCACTTGTTGTTCATGATGCTAGAGTTTGTGATACCTTGAAAACCAACGTCTGTGAAATACACGTTCCTTATACTTACCATATGAGCTCCCAAACTTATACTATAGAACCTGTTGCTTTAGATATTAACTTACGGCCAGTCCTTAGCCACCCCTCTCCAGCTTTACCAACAATAGACCCAGCGCGGAAAACAGCCGTAGACGAGGTGTCTTAACCGAAAAAACTCTTTCAGAGATCATTGAGTCTGCGAAGACAACAGAAGTTGAAGATTTGTAGATATAACAGCCTCTAATCAAACCTTGGTGTTTTCATCCGCCCTCTCGCTAGAAGCGGGCGGTGAGTTTTTCAAAATGAAAGCTATGAGCGAAGATTACTTGGAACAAGTGCTAGGGTTAAGTTCAACAAAAATCTCATGAAAATGTCATGAGATTTTTATGAGAGTGGTGGATCAAAAAGCCGCTCTCCAGTAACATGCATAGATTGCCATTCAAACAGGTGGGGAGCTATGCAGTTAACTCGGGAATCGATTTTTGTAGGTGCGGTCCGTTCTTTCTGCACATCATTTGCCGCTGTTTTAGGCGTCCTTATTGCGATCGTCCTCGTTTTTGTGGGATTGGTCATGTTCTCCACCCCGGATATTTACCCAAAGAAAAGTGAAATGACGATTGCCCCTGATGCCAATGGCAACCGGGATCTTCTCTCATCAGCTCCTGTCGTCTTGAGAATTGATATTCGAGGGGTGATTGGACAAGGAGATCTCACGGGTCCCAAATTTCAAAATGTCTTGCTCGATTCACAAGAAGGGCTGTTGGCCAACAAGCGGGTCAAAGCTGTGCTGCTGTACATTGATTCGCCTGGTGGAACTGTCACCGATTCTGATGCGATTTACAGTGCTCTCATGCGGTATAAGAAAAAATACGAAGTTCCCATCTATGCGTATGTCGATGGACTGTGCGCCTCTGGAGGGATGTACATCGCGTGTTCAGCGGATAAAATTTTTGCCACCACTTCAAGTGTGATTGGTTCAGTGGGTGTGGTGCTCGGTCCTGCTTTCAATGTAGCTCAGCTCATGGACCGTTATGGTGTGCAGGCGCGTACTTTCACTCAAGGAAAAGATAAGGATATGCTCAATCCGTTTAGACCTTGGCAAGCTGGTGAAGATGAGAGCATTCTGAGAATGATGTCGTATCTATATGATGACTTTGTCTCGATTGTGACGCAAGCTAGACCTCAGATGGATCGCACGAGGTTGATCAATGAATATGGAGCTCAAGTGTACGTCGCTTACGATGCGCAGCAGCGAGGTTATATCGATCAAGCTCAGAGTGATTATAGCACAGCAGTAACTGAGCTTGTTAAAGCCGCTAAATTAGAAGGGAATTCATACCAAGTGATGCAAATTGCTCCTCCCCGTTCCTTTTTTTCCGACCTTGCTCAAGAAAAAACATCCTTACTCAGTGGAAAAATCACCCATAAATTTCAGATCGGTCCTTACATGGATTCTGAATTCAGTGGTAAGTTTCTTTACCTTTATCAACCACTTTGTGATTAACCTGTTCACATGAAAAATCTGTATATTGTCGATGCGGTCAATTTTCTCTTCCGCGCCTATTATGCTATTGGTCCCATTACCAATCTTAAGGGAGAGTCGACTAATGCCTTGTACGGGTTTATTCGCTCTATTTTCAAGATTGTCAAAGATTTTTCTCCAGACTATATCGTTGCCGTGTTCGATGGCCCGGACAACAAAAAGTCGAGAACAGATTTGTATAGCGAGTACAAAAGTCATCGCACAGGAATGCCGGAAGATCTCTTCCCTCAGTTAGAAAAAGCGTTGGATTTTTGCAGGATCGCAGGTCTTCCTCATCTATGTGTTCCTGGAGTGGAAGCTGATGACACGATGGGTAGCATTGCTCGATGGGCAGAAAAACAGGGGCTAAATGTCTTCTTGTGTTCTAGCGACAAAGATCTCTGCCAGCTTGTGACGGATAAAGTTAAGGTGATCAACCCCCACAAAGATAATTTATTGATCGATCGACACAAAGTGAAAGAGCTCTTTGGGGTCACACCTGAGCAAATCATCGACTTGCTGGCTATGATGGGAGATGCTTCAGATAACATTCCGGGATTAGAGGGATTTGGACCCAAAACGGCTGCGAGTCTTCTCAGTGAATTTGGCACTCTAGAATACATCTTAGCGCATCCTGAAGTGGTGTCTGGCAAAAAACAGGAAACGATCATCAAGGGAAAAGAAGTGGCTTTGTTGAGCAAACAGCTAGCCACGATCCATTTGGGCGTAGAATTTCCCCAGGATCTCGATTTCTTCCAATTTAGAGAACCCACTATAGATGACGTGAGAGTGTTTTATCAAGAGATGCACTTCATGTCGCTGTTGAAAGAATTGGGGAGTGCAGAAGATTCACCTAAGCAGTCTCAGCAAATTGAACTTCCCACACAGTATCATCTCGTCGACGATCCTAACCAACTGATGGAGTTGATAGAAAAATTAAAACAACACCGAGAGATTTGCATCGATACCGAGACGACGAGTGTTAAGCCCATGCGAGCGCAAATCGTCGGGGTGGGTCTGGGGATTCAGCCGGGAGAAGCTTGGTACATTCCGATGAATGGAGCGATGGGAAAAGAACAAGCGCTCTCCCTGCTCAAACCATTATTGTTAAATGCACACTGTCGTTTCATCGGTCATAACATCAAATACGATATGCATGTGCTGTGCAATGAAGGGATACTTCTCTCTCATCTTGCCAGCGACACGATGGTGGCATCTTATGTGATTGCCTCACACATTCCTCGTCATAATCTCGACCAGCTTGCTCTTGAAAAATTCAACAAGGTCAAAATCGACATTAAAGAGCTCATTGGAAAAGGAAAAACTCAAGTTACGATGGATGAAGTTCCTGTAGATAAGGTGTGTGAATACTGTTGCGAAGATGTCGATTACACGTTGAGGCTGAAAGAGCTTTTTGATCGAGAGTTGCAAAAAGGTGAGTTGAAACATGTGTTCGAGCAGATCGAACTTCCTCTTATTCCGATTCTGATGCAGATGGAGCGAGAAGGGATTTATGTCGACACCGTATTGTTGCAAACCATGTCAAAAGAACTACAAAAGAATCTCTCAACGCTAGAGCATGAGATCTATGACTTGGCAGGCGAGCAGTTTAATATCAATTCTCCCAAAAAACTGAGCGTAATCCTCTTTGAAAAATTGGGGTTGAAGCCGCCTAAAAAAACGACAACGGGATATTCAACAGCAGCAGATGTTCTTGAATCGCTCAAGGCGGAATCTCCCATCGTTCAAAAACTTCTTGATTACCGCGGCTTAGAAAAACTGCGCTCAACTTATGTCGATGCTCTGCCTGAGCAAATTGAACCACGGACAGGACGGATTCACTGCACATTCAATCAGTCGGTAGCAGCAACAGGGCGTCTTTCCTGTCAGGATCCCAACTTACAGAACATTCCTGTGCGCACAGAAATGGGAAAAGCGATTCGCACTGCTTTCAAACCTCAGCTTCCCGCGTGGAGTTTTTTAGCGGGGGATTATTCTCAAATCGAGTTGCGACTCCTTGCGCATTTATCGGAAGATCCCGCTTTGATCCAGGCTTTTCGTGCAGGGGAAGATATCCACGCTTACACAGCCTCGTTAGTGTTTGATGTCGCGTTAAACAAGGTTACCTCTGAGATGCGCTACCAGGCCAAGACAGTGAACTTTGGCATCCTCTATGGACAAAGTCCTTTTGGACTTTCACAAGAGTTGGGGATCAGCTATCAAGAGGCAGTGAGCTTCATCAACACTTATTTTCAACGTTACCGTCATGTGAAAGATTATCTTGAATCGTGCAAAGAACAGGCGCGCCAAACGGGATTTGCGTTCACGCTCACGGGTCGCCAAAGACCGATACCTGACATGCATAGCAAGAACCCTATCTTGCGCTCCCAAGCAGAGCGCCTAGCGATTAATACCCCCTTGCAAGGCACTGCGGCCGATCTCATTAAAATGGCGATGATCCAAGTGGATACTCATCTGAAAAAGCATCCCCACCAAGGGAAAATGATTTTACAAATTCACGATGAGCTTCTTTTTGAAGTGCCTGATACCCAGACCCAGGTGCTAGGGGAACATGTCAAACGGCTGATGGAACAGGTGATGGAGCTCAAAGTTCCTCTTGTCGTCGATATTTCAATTGGAAAAAATTGGGGCGAATGCTAAAATTAAAGAAAATTGCAACAACAGGCGGGCTAGCAGCGGGTAAAACCACTGTCTGTCAGCTCTTTAAAGAGCTCGGTGCTTACGTCATTAGCGCTGATGAAATAGTCCATCAATTGTTATCTCCAGGTACAGATGTCGCTCAACAAGTGGTCAAACTGCTCGGATCAACTATCCTCAGCAACGGAGTGATCGATAGGAAAAAAGTCTCTGAACTCGTCTTTTCTCACCCTGAACAATTGCGCATGTTAGAGAAGATAGTTCATCCACGAGTGTTCGATGAGATAGATAGAAACTATGAGCAAGTCAAACGCGAAGGTCGCCATCCCTTATTTATTGCCGAAATCCCCCTTCTTTATGAGGCTGAGCGGGAAAAAAATTTTGATGCGGTGATCAGTGTGTATGCTGATCCGGAGCGATGCCAAGAGCGTTTCATGCAAGAACATACGGAGCGAGAATTTAAACAACGAATGTCTCGACAACTCGATCCACACATTAAATGCGCTACAGCGCACTACATGCTTTATAACAATGGTACAATAGAAGAACTCAGAGCGCAGGTACAAACGCTCTTTAACAATTTGTCAAATCAGGGAGTCTCATCTTAAATGACACATGAAGACACAATCCAAGACGTTCAAGAACCAGAACATGAAAAAACCACGGTTGAAGAAAAACCACAGCAGCAAGAACTGATAACTAAGATTTCCGATCTCCAGCGAATGAACGTTGAACAGCTCAACCACTTCGCTCGCAACATCGGGTTGAAGAATCTAGGCGCACTTGCTAAATCTCAGATCGTCTTTGAAATCGTTAAATACATATCCGAAAAACCTGGAGAAGTTCTCGTTGGTGAAGGTGTTCTTGAAATCCTTCCCGATAGTTTCGGTTTCCTCCGCTCGCCTTACTACAACTACCTCCCTTCCGCAGAAGACATCTACGTTTCTCCCGCGCAAATCCGCCGTTTTGATCTCAAAAAAGGGGATACAGTTTACGGCACCATTCGCTCACCCAAAGAAAAAGAAAAGTACTTTGCT
>JABDFI010000071.1 GCA_013286595.1 Chlamydiota bacterium
TTAACGTGGCTAGCTTTTCGACCGCTACGCTTCGATTTGGCTTTGTCTCGCAGAGAGAGTTAGAATTCGCAAAAACTAAGAGGGCGCAGTATATGAGCCTATCCTATTCCAAATTTTTCTGAAATATGCTCTCGGAATTCCTCGTTGAGGAGGAAGAAGACTCCAATTGACCAAACTTTGAATCATTTCCCATTGAGAATCTGATAAAAACATACAAAGTGTTTCTTCAAACCTAACCTCCGAAAAGTCAGGCAGCATGTCATTTAAAATTTTATTAACCCAACTTGCCCCCTATCCTCCCTTAGACGCGTAAGCGAGATAGGTAAGATGCAAGATTCGTGAGGAAGCCAAGGTAGTTCACCTTGGCGACGAACGAAGCGCAGCAGATTGCCTGTCGCAGCTCGCGGATAAAGGAGGATAGGGGGCAAGTTGGGTTATTAGTATAGTCTCACGAATTTATGAAAAAAGCGGTTGAAAGGGTGGGCGGAGAAAGATTGCGATGGCGATCAAGCAGATTACACCGCTAAAAATGGCGTAAGTTCCCGCAAAGAGTTTACCATTAACAGTTTCAACAGGATCAACTTAGTCTAAAGCTAAATCGGAATCTGCCTTCACAATTTCGGCTTCGTCAAAACTGCTGTCATCTAGGTAGTCTGATATCATACTCACTAAAGATGTCGGTATATTGATTGAGGAAAAGTGGAGTTGATTGACGATTATCCGTTTCTGTAGATCGAGATAGGTATAGCGTCCAGCCAAATATATCGCTCTTGATGAATTCATGTTATCAAAAGCAGATCTTAAATTAACAATAACAGGATGATGGCCCACTCCCCCCAGCAGCGTTAAAACAGCGGGAATAGAAGCCCCTCCAGCGGGAATAGAAACCCCTCCCATTTGCTCATTGAACAAAATGACACTTGTGGCTAATTCACGTTTGCTTGCTTGATAAGTAGTAGCCAATGTTTTGATATGTAAATTACCGAAAAATTCAATCTGAGTCTCTAATAATTGAGGATCTGTTTTTTTAACCGAGATAATTGGATTGCTCGTGCTAGCTTTTTGAATAGGTGTTGACATAGTTTCGCCATATCTAAAAATGTTTTAATTACTTTAATTATAAATAAAAAACACTTTAATGTGTATAATAATAAATAATTTAAATTAAACTAATGTGAGTTAGTGGCTTATATACCCAAGAAAATTCAAGAATTGGTCGTGCCCAAAGATTGAATTTGAATATTTTTCAACTGAAAGAGCCTTTTTAACTCTTTGATCAGCGTTTTCTTATTCATCTTAAGGAAACAGGATAGATTCATCTTATTTCCTTGGGCTGCCTAGACCTCGAGGTTTACGCAATTTATTTTCGTCATACCACATGATGGGATCTTCTTTGAGTTCTTTAACCCATCGAGGGATGGTTTCATCGAGTTTGCGCTTGGGAATCCATCCGATGGTTTGCTTAGCTAGTGTCACATCCATTTCGTAATGATCATCGGCTAAATCGATCATCCACGGCTGAATAAAAGAACCTGACATGAAGGGTAAATGCTGGATACACCACGCTCCAATTTTTGCCAGAGGTTTCGGTACGCTCCAGGTCTTCCATTCTTGGCCATGAATCAAGCGTTGCATGAGCCGTTGGATCTGATCGTAGCTGAGCGTGACAGGTTCTCCAATCAGCAAAACTAGTTCAGGAGGCAGTTCCTTTCTTTTCTTAACACAAAGATCGATCGAATCAATTAAATCATCCATGTGCACAAAGGAAGCTCCATGAGTGACATCGCCTGCAAATACATGCGCCTCTAATTGATTTTCGTAGATCCGTTGCATCTGATTAGACAAAGGAATCGAATGGCAATGGTCATCATAAACTCCTGCAATGCGTAAAATAACTGAGGGAGTCTTCCCTCTCAACTCATGAATGACAGCTTCAGTGTGAACTTTGGATAAGGGATAATCCCATTTAGGTTCCACAGGACTCTTTTCTGTAATTCTCTCACCTGGTTTACAAGGTTTATACACCAGCATGGTCGATGAAAAAATAAACTGCTCCACCTCAAACTGCTGTAACCCTTTTAACAATCGCTCAGTACCTTTTACAGTGATCCTATCGTAATTTGAACTATGTTGTTGGTTAAAGCTGTAATAGGCAGCGAGATGAACGACCGCTGCAATTTTATTCCCGTAGTTTTTTCTGACATAGTCTAAGCCTTCTTTAACACTTTCATCAGAAGCCATGTCAACCGCAATGAATTCCACGGAGGGCAAATGTCCAGCTAGGAACACATCAAAACCGACTACCTGATACTGATCAGAAAATCGTTCGGCTAACTTAAACCCAATTCTGCCACTGCATCCAGTGATGAGAATCACTTCCTTAACTTCCGCCATAATGCTCCCTGAGGTTCAATTTTTTTACTTTAGTACATCTGAAGAATTTTTCAAGTTTTTTAGCGAACCGAATAGACAAATGAGGCAATTGCAAAACTCCCCGACCCAGCAAAATGGCTCAAAAGGGCGATTTTGCTGGGTCGGGGAGTTTGCAATTGCCTCAAATGCCTTTTCAAGGTTGACAACCGTTACTCTTTGCATGAAAATGCCGATAGAGGCAATTGCATCGATAATCAAGGTTTTTCATGCAAAGATTATTTTTTGGCGCACACGTGTGCGCCCCGTGGCCTGAACTCTTTCCTTCAGGAAGGGTTATTGGTGAAACTATGCGCCACATCACGTTAGCTTTTTTGGGTGCATGTTCTTTTTCTAAACTGCAAGAACAATTGCCCAACATTCCCCCTCCTTCTTTTACTGTGGGACTCGGAGGAACAGCTTCTCGCGTTGTGTTTCTTCCTCCTGATGAACAACGCGTAGCTGCTTTAGAATTGCAATGGTGGGAAAATCCACAGTCACTCATCCACTATCAAAAAAACTTGATCGATTGGCTCACTTCACTGGGATATGCCTTTCATGATCAACACTCTTTTTATCCCCACATCACTATAGCTAGATCTCCTTTCGAGAAAGAAGACTGGAAAAACCTCGTACTTCCCATTCCTTTTTACATCACGGGAATTCATCTGTATGAAAGCATGGGAAATTTGAATTACCAATCTCGATGGCATCACCCTCTAAAACCTCCGTTTGTTGAACTGGAACACACAGCTGATATCGCTTTTGAAATTCGCGGTGAAACCATGGAACAACTACATCGCCACGCTGAATTAGCTTTGTGCTTCATCTTTCCGCCTCTAGCAGCGTATACAGCGCCCATTCCCAGCCAATCTCTCGATGAAATCATCATTGAACTTAATAACATGATTGCAACAGCGGATACAGAAATCGGCTGTCCCTTTAAAGCAGTGAGCTTTCATGGAAAAATTCATCAATCTAATCATTTATTCTGTTGGGAGATGATCGTCGATGTCTAATTTAAAGCAGATCGCTCCCGCAACATATCTGATCGAACAAGAACAAGGAATGCGGGTTCCAGGTCTGATCATCGCAACCGAGAAGCTGTTAAAAGAAATGGATATTGAAAAGCCGTTAGAGCAGGTGCGCAATGTCGCATATCTTCCCGGTATTGTCGGGTATAGCATTGCCATGCCCGATATCCATTGGGGTTATGGTTTTCCCATTGGTGGGGTGGCTGCTATGGATGTAGACCATGGTGTCATTAGTCCAGGAGGCGTTGGCTATGACATCAATTGCGGTGTGCGGTTAGCACTTATTCCTATCCCTTTCGCTGAAATCAAAGAGAAAACTAAAAAAATGCTGTTAGACAAGATTTTTTCGTTGGTTCCTTCAGGCGTTGGCAGAGGACATCGGCAAACTAAGTCATTGAGTGACTATGATTATAAAGAACTTTTGCAAAAAGGCGCTCGCTGGTCAGTTGAAAAAGGCTTTGGTTATCCTGCAGATCTAGAACATACGGAAAGTCATGGTATGATCGCAGAGGCTGATCCTAATGCTGTATCGCTACAAGCTAAAGTGAGAGGTCAAGATCAACTGGGAAGTATTGGTTCGGGCAATCATTTTGTAGAAATTGGAGAACTCCATCAGATTTTTCTGCCAGATGTCGCTTCTTCCTGGGGTATTTCACAGGGATTTACCTACGTTCTGATTCATTCTGGATCCCGAGGATTAGGACATCAGGTGTGCCAAGATACATTGAATACGTTTGTGCGACAAGGCTATGATCAAGGGCTTCCTGATAAGCAGCTTGTTTGCGCTCCCATCTCAAGTGTAGAGGGCAAACATTATTTTCAAGCGATGGCAGCTGCAGCCAACTTTGCCTTCAATAACCGACAACACATTCTCCACGAAGTGCGTCAAGCCTTCAAAGAGGTGCTAGGGATAGATCCAGAATCAATTCGCCTTCTTTATGATGTATGTCACAACATCGCCAAATTTGAAACGCATCTTGTAAAGGGGAAAATGAAAGAATTATGTGTACATCGCAAAGGAGCCACACGAGCTTTTGGACCGGGAGCAGATGAACTTTCTCCTTTATTTAAAAAAACAGGACAACCTGTTTTAGTACCAGGTGACATGTTGCGCGCAAGTCATCTCCTGGTGGGAATGGGAAACCCCTTAACGTGGTGTAGTTCCTGTCACGGTGCGGGAAGAGCGCGCAGTCGCGTCAAATCACTCGAAGCATGGAGAGGAAAGGATGCTGTCGACTTCATGGAAAAAAAGGGAGTGGTTGTTAAGGCTAGTTCTCATCGAACCATTGCTGAAGAGATGCCAGACGCTTATAAAGATGTCGATGATGTGGTAGCAGCTGTTGAAGAAGCAGGACTTGCCAAGATGGTGGCACGTTTGCGCCCCCATCTTGTCATTAAAGGTTAATCGCGAGTAGGTTTTGCACTACGGTGATGGAATCTTCCCGTTCTAGCACCTTCACCGCGTGAGTGTTCACTGCGAAAACGGTCACTTCTAGCAGTACCTTCTCCTCGTGGAGTTTCACTGCGGAAACGATCACTTCTAGCAGCACCTTCTCCTCGTGGAGTTTCGCTGCGGAAACGATCCGTTCTAGGACCTTCACTTCGTGGACTATCGCTTCGGGAACGATCACCTCTAGATGCTGAGTAATTTCCTCTAGGACTATACTCGCCTCGTGGACGCTCGTTCCGGTTTTGCTTGTATCCGCCACCGCCAAAACGACTGCGATTACCTGGAACATGAGAAGTGGGTTTAGCTTTAAAGGTCGGTTCGAGACCAGCAACTACTTGAGGGATCATCTTATGACCTGTAAATTGCTCAATGCGTCGTAGGACAGACATATCTTTACCAGCAACAAAAGAAATCGCGATCCCTTTTGCTCCAGCACGACCCGTTCTACCAATGCGGTGCACGTAATCTTCCAATCCCATCGGTAAATCAAAGTTAATTACATGTGTAATCGTTTGCACATCGATTCCTCGTGCTGCCACATCCGTAGCAATTAAGATGCGAACTTCATGACGGCGCATTTGCATGATGGTACGCGTCCTTTGACGTTGATTCATATCACCGTGTAAGGCAGCTGCTTCATGTCCCAAATCCAGCAATTTGTCAACAAGCTGATCAGCTTGACGCTTGGTAGAAGTAAAGACGACTGCTTGATTGAGCGTTGAATCTTTTAACAGGTGATCTAACAACCGGCATTTATGATCTAAGTTATCCACTATGTAAACATGCTGTTCGATGTTTTCATGTTTGGCATGCTCTGCTGCAACACTCACTTCTTGGGGTTGGTTGAGAAGTCGTTTCGAGAGATTGAGCACGCTTCCTTTGAG
Organism: Chlamydiota bacterium; assembly: GCA_013286595.1. GTDB lineage: Bacteria > Chlamydiota > Chlamydiia > Chlamydiales > Rhabdochlamydiaceae > JABDFI01. The sequence goes on from JABDFI010000071.1 coordinate 5,778, forward strand.
GGTGGCAGAAAACATGAGAGTCTGTCGCGTTTTGGGAGTGGCTGCAGCAATTTGTTCGACAGGATCAATGAATCCCATATCCAGCATCCGATCCGCTTCATCAAGGATCAACATTTCAATTCTTGAAAAATTAATGCGTCCTCTTTCGAGATGATCAATCAATCGTCCAGGTGTAGCTACTAAGACATCATAGGGACGAGAAAGTTCTTTATTTTGGATAGGATAAGGAGCACCACCATAAATGCAGACTGTTTTAGTACGAGGTAAATACTTACTATACTTAACAGATTGAGAGGCAACTTGCATCGCCAATTCTCTTGTGGGGACTAAAATGAGGATACGAGGGCCCTGGCCAGGTACAGATGAAGGAGTCGAAAGGCGAGACAAGGCAGGCAGAAGAAAGGCCGCTGTTTTTCCCGTTCCGGTTTGCGCAGAAGCGCGAAGATCGACTCCAGATAGAATCAAGGGTATCGCTTCTTGTTGAATAGGCGTCGGTTCATTGTATCCAGATTCTTCAATCGCTTGCTGAAGCTTAGGATCGGAAATTAAATCTTTAAAAGTCATATTTATCTACTTTTGTGGTTTTTGTAATTGATCAGTTATAACATAGCCATCGTATAAAAGGGCAGCTTAAAGTCGGGTCAATGATTTTTCAAAAAAAGATGATGCTCTATTGAAATAAAATCATCTAAACACGTTGTGTGTAGTAAGAAATTGTCAACAAACCTTGGGTTCGTCAACAATTTCTAAGAAGACTTTACTATTTCAATAGCCTCCAAGAGACATCCCTAAAAACAGGGGGGAGATGGTAAGCCTTCCAAATTGGGAAAGAGCATATCAGAAGGGCTCTTAAAAACCTAAAAGAATTTATACCCGTTGCTTAATTAATAGGCGACTTCAGTTGGAACTGATAGGAACAGTCTTGTTCCTAGACTCTTCAGCATTTAGCCGCGTGAACTGTTTCCCTAAAGCAAAGGCTGAATAGGTCCAAGCTATGAGGACGATGAAGAGAACAGCGGCAATGTATGGAGTGGATAAAGCAACGCTGCCCAAAATGATAATTAAACATTGATAAGTAAGCGATGATCCGGACTTACCAAGGCTCGATCCCAACCCGTCAATAGCCGCTTTTCCTTTGAGTTTCGATTCAGGATCAAGAGGGAGGAAGGCCAACTCTTTTGACGCATCAAAAACAGAATACTTACTTGCTTTACTTAGACAATTTTGCATCGACCCGAAATAAACTGTCATCGCTAGAGGAGTGACGCCAAGTAGAGTTGCAGAAACAGTGGTTAACATGTCTCCACAGAACAGAAAGGTAAAAAAACCAATAGCCATCGTCGTCATGACCACAGGGGTTAGCAGAGCAGTGAATGTCCATCCTATACGTGTAACCATAATAGAAAATAATACCCCACCCATTGTGGCAAAAATTCCAATTCCTACAGTAATCATATTCATGTGAACGAGCATGTCATGAGGATCGGCAAAAAAACGCTTCAGCTGCTCTTTCCAGAGAACATCCGTTAAGTTAATGCTAATATTATACCCTAAGACAATAACCGCTAGAGGAACTAAATAGTTTGAGCGGGCTATATAGCGAATGCTCTCGCGGATCGAAAGCTTTTTTTTCTCGCCTTTGCCCCCTGTTTCAACTGCTTCATTTGCTCCATCATCTCGGATGAGAGTCCGATTGATCCAGAAGTACAAAAGCATCGCTGCCACTGCAAGAACAGTAATTAATAAAACTAGTTTACAGATAGTATTCCCCCAGTGATCGGAAGAAGAACTAAACAAAGAAAACGAAAGAGAATTGGTCAAAGCTAAAGCCAAGGTTCCCCCAAACACAGGGGCGAGATTGGAACCAATATTTAAAATACCGTAAGTGCGTTTAGCTTCTCCCACTCCTGTGATATCATTGGCGAAACCCCAATAAAGTACACTTAATACCAAGACAGCCCAGAGCTCAGAAATGATATAAAACGAGGTGAATGTCCAATTGCGAATCAAAGCGATTAATCCCTGAAATCCCTGAGGTAAAATTGAAGCCAGCCAATTTCCAAAGGTTTCAAGATGTAGACTGTCTCTGTTGGGATAAAGAAGAAAGGCAAATACGAGAAAATATGAAACAAAAGCTGTGACTAAAATGTAAAAAACGCTCTCCTTCTTAAAATAGCGCCGCAACCGGGTGTAAACCCAGGCAGCTAAAAAGGAAGCCGGCAACATTCCCCACACCTTGATGAAAGGGATCACTTCTGCTCCAGAATGCTTGGCTGTCAAAATAATCGTATCTTTTAGGTTGCGCAACACGCTGTAACACACGCATAGGAAAAATAATAAGAAAACCATCGAAAGGACTTTCTTAACCTCTGCCCGATGAACGGGCCAAAATATTGAACGCAAAAGGCCAAACTGCTTCTCATTTTTTTCTGTCATAGCGGCTACACAGACTATTTTTAAATGTTCTCAAATCCTCTCATTGTTAAATATCCACCCTTTTTCCACAAGAAGCTTTCTCAAGCCTCAAAAGCTAACTTGGGCATTGATTTTGCTCTATTTAAAATTTAATTCGCGTCTGTGTATACTCGGGCCTTAAATCAATTTTATCACAACTAAGCCGATGAAAAACCCTCTTCTTTTACTTCTTTACCCTGTTCTTGTGATCCTATGTGGCATTCCCATCACCCTTCTCATCTGGCATGCGAATGTCACCTTAGATGGCTCGATTGCTCAACTCTATGAAGACGCCATCCCCTTTTTGGTGGGTTTTCCTTTCTTCGGAAGCGTGGAAGCTTGGAAAATAATTTTATTTTTTATTCTGACTGCCTACCTAGCAATAAAAATTTTACCCGGCAGAAAATTTTCTAAAGATCCCATGGCACCTGATGGCACCACTCTCATCAGGAAGGCCAATGGAATTACCACACTCCTTTGCTTAATAGGACTGTTTGGATTGGGCTCTTCCCTCTCTCTTTTTCGCGCCACGATTATCTACGATCATTTTTCTGAGCTATTGGGAGTCCTGAATATTTTTTGCTTCATCTTCTATCTGGGATCGCGGTTGAACACCTTCCTACCACAATGGATCAAATGGAATATGAATGTCTATACCATCTGCAGACTCTCTATGATCGGTTGGGCGCTAATTATCCTATCTTTTGCAACTAAGCAACATCAATTACACGGCCTGTCCGACTCGATGATCGTCACCGTTATTTTACAACTTTTCTATATCGCCAAATTTTTTTGGTGGGAAATGGGATATTTGCGTTCGATGGATGTAAGCTACGATCGGGCCGGATTTATCATTTGCTGGGGATCAATCGTATGGTTACCAGCTATTTACACCTCTCCTACTTTATACCTTGTCCATCACCCTGTTCATTTAGGTTTACCCTTATCTCTTGCCATTTTAACTGCTGGTGCATGCTGCATCATCATTAATTTTTTAATTGATCGTCAGAGACTGTATGTGCGGAGCAAAAACGGAGAATGTCTCATCTGGAAAAAAAAACCCGATCTCATCTTTGCCAACTATCGAACCGAATGGGGCGAAGAGAGGCAAAATTTACTGCTCGTTTCTGGATGGTGGGGGATTTCTCGCCATTTTCACTACATCCCTGAGCTACTTGGAGCATTTTTTTGGAGTGTAACAGCGGGATTTACCCACTTTCTGCCGTACTTCTATCTTGCTTTTTTAGCTCTTCTCCTCATAGATCGCGCCTGGCGGCAAGAGCAGCGTTGCGCTAGAAAGTATGGAGAG
>JABDFI010000072.1 GCA_013286595.1 Chlamydiota bacterium
AATAAACGCCTCAGAAAACAAATGGACCGAGGCACTCGGGTACAAATTGTACAAAGTCGAGCTAAAATGAAGTTGCGCAATAGTAGAAAGGGCGTCATAATTGGGGCAAATGACCCAGGATTTTTGGTATGAAAAAACGAACGCTCAGCATCTTCATGCTGGCTATGATTAACGTTGCTGCGGTGAGTAGCGTTCGCAATTGGCCCACTATTGCAGAATACGGCTTTGCCTCTGTCTTTTTCTTTGCTTTGGCTGCAATTCTTTTTTTTATCCCTGTTTCTATGGTGGCAGCAGAACTTGCTACCGGCTGGCCTAAAACGGGTGGAGTGTTTGAATGGGTCAAAGAGGCATTTGGACACCGTACAGGCTTTTTGGCTATCTGGTTGTTATGGGCAGAAAATGTGATCTACTACCCTACGCTGATCTCCTTCATCGCTGGAACGGTGGCTTACATGATCGACCCGGCTCTTGCCAATAACACCCTTTACACTCTCCTTTTTATCGTTGTGACTTTTTGGATCACCACCTGTGCCAACTTGCTCGGCATGCGAGCATCTGGATGGATCAGCACCTTTGGGGTGATTGGTGGTACCCTTATTCCTGGTGGATTGATCATCGCCTTAGGTATCCTTTGGGTAACCACGGGCAACCCCATTCAAATTTCTTTTAATTTAGATAGCTTCATTCCCGACATGAGTTCACCGCCTCAGCTCGTCTTCTTCTCAGGAGTGGTCCTCGCCCTTGGAGGTCTGGAGATGTCTGCTGTGCACGCAAGAGATGTGCAAAATCCCCAAAAAAATTACCCCCGCGCTATCTTATTATCTGCTATCCTTATTCTCGGCCTTTATCTCTTAGGCGTGCTCGCCATCGCTGTTGTAGTGCCTCAAAGTCAGATCAACTTGGTTTCAGGGTCGATCCAGGCGTTTTCCTATTTTGTGAATGCCTATGGATTAAATTGGCTAACACCGTTAATGGTATTGCTTTTAGCTGTCGGTGCCTTCGGAACACTCAGCACATGGATTGCTGGCCCTAGCAAAGGTTTGCTCGGAGCGGCTCAAAGCGGTGACCTTCCTCCCTTATTTAGAAAAGTCAATAAACACGGAATGCCTGTTTCTTTACTGGTTGTTCAAGGGATCATCGTCACTCTTTTCTCTCTGATTTTCCTCATCATGCCCACAGTGAGCAGCGCCTATTGGATTTTAAATGCTATGGTCGCTCAGTTATATCTCATCATGTACATTTTGATGTTTGCTGCAGCCATCAAATTGCGCTACAAATATCCCCATGTCAAAAGAGCTTATAAAATTCCAGGCGGAATGGTAGGAATGTGGTGCGTGGCAGGACTGGGGCTCATTGGATCAATTTTTACCTTCTTAATTGGATTCTTTCCCCCTTCTCAAATCCAAACGGGAAACACATTCTTTTATGTGACCTTTCTCCTCTTGGGAATTGTCATCGCCTGCATAGCGCCTTCGATCATTTTAAAATTTAAAAAGCCTCATTGGTCTAAGCCTCTTAAACATGAACGTGACTGACGCCTTACCTTTGCTAAAAGGATTCCTCATGGGAGGAAGCTTGATTATCGCCATTGGGGCTCAAAACGCTTTTGTCCTTAAGCAAGGTTTGATGAGACACCAAGTGTTGCTCACCGCCACGTTCTGCAGTTTAGTCGATGCTCTCTTAATAGCATTGGGCGTGGGAGGTTTCGGTCAGTTTTTTGCCAGCAGCCCTATCCTACTCAGTATCACGAAGTGGACAGGAGCTGCTTTTCTTTTCTGGTACGGCTACCGCTCTTTCCATGCTATCTTGTCTACTCAACGTTTACACATCGATCATGCAAAGCGAAAACCTGCCCTTAAAACAACGTTACTCACTTTGTGCGCATTGAGCTTCTTGAATCCCCACGTCTACCTCGATACCGTTATCTTATTAGGCAGCATTGGCGCTCAATTTGAGTCATCCGCTCGCCCTTATTTTGCTCTAGGTGCTATCTTAGCTTCTTTCATATGGTTTTTCTCCTTATGCTATGGGGCGCGTATGCTCGAACGCTTCTTCGACAGCCCAAAATCCTGGAAAATGCTGGATTTTGTGATTGGATGCGTCATGTGGGGCATCGCTTTTTCCCTGCTTTTTTTCAAGAGGACATAGGTGAGACGGATCCTTAAAAAAATAGCGACATCGATTCTTGTTCTGGGATGCCTTGTTGGCGTTGAGAGATTCTGCCATCGACAGACAAGAGGTTTCACGATCCAAGCGATTTCCTCAGACAGCCCTTATGATTTCCTACAACCACATGTTCCTGAAGTAGAGGCTTTACTCGCCCAGCCCTTCTATTTTTTAGCCAGTGGAGGACAATCCTATGTCTTCATTAGTCAGGATGGTTCCATCGTACTCAAGCTATTTAAGCATCATCATATGCGTCTTTGGAAATGGCTCCACCAACTTCCTCTTCCCCATGCATTTGAGAGTGTCCGCCAGCAATTTCTCGAAAAACGTCTGCATCAATCCCCTCAATTTTTGGAAAGCTGTCAGATCGCCTATCAATCCTTTCGAGAGAGAACAGGGCTTATCTATTTACATCTCAACAAAACAACCCATTTTAGAAATCACGTGCTCCTTGTAGACAACTTGGGAATTGTCCATCCAATCGATCCGAATACGACCGATTTTGCACTTCAACGTAAAGGAGTACTACCTCATAGGAAATTTAAACAGCTCCTTGAACGCCATGACCTGGAGTCCTTCAAGCGCTGTATCGATTCGATCGTCACCCTCATCTTTGAACGCTGTCAGCAAGGTATAGGAGATCGCGATCTCAATATTCGCAGAAATTTAGCTTTCTTAGGAGAACAAGCTATTGAAATTGATCTTGGTTCGTACACGCATGCTCCCCATTTAAAAGAACCAGAGCAATGCCGAGCTGAGCTCATTGAAAAAACCAAAAAATTCCATCATTGGCTCTACATCAGAAATCCAGAGCTTGCTCAACACCTCTTGCAACAAATAGAACATGCCCTAATAAAGCATGACAGGGGGCAAAGTTTGATATGATCTAAATAGACTTCTTGCGTAATTAACTTGGCGCAATTGAAGTTACGCTAATAAAATGTGTGAACTCATATGTGAGAGTTTTGCTTTATTTTTTTACCACCCGCTTCGCTGGTGGAAAAAAAATAAAAAAATTTAATTACGCAAAAGGTCAAATGAACATCGCGCTTTTGCCATAGATTTTTAAGGACGTACCATGAACGACATTCTATTCGCAGCTCAATGGACCCAACACAATGCTTACCTACAAACAAGTCTTTCCACCATCATTCAAAGTCCTTTTCACACTTCATTCGAAAAAATCCAACACTGCTTCAACCGAGGATTGACACAAGCTTTCGGAACATTGCTTTTCCCCTTAAAATCTTTCACTAGAAGCATGGTCTTGCCCTCCAGTCAAATTTCCCAAGAAGCTTACCATCAAATCGCTGTCGGCTGGCAGCAGCGATGGGAAAACCCTTTTCCCATAGGAAGACAAGCGCAATTGATACAGACCTACGAACCCATTATCCTTGAAATGATAACTCCCGATGGAACCTTAATCAAAGGCGTCTGGTATAAACACCGCAGTAGTACTGATGCTAACCTGCCAACAATTCTCTGTTTTAATCACAACCGCGTTCACGCCAAGTCAACCGAATGGGAATGGCTTTTAAAAAAAGGGCTATCAAGCCCTCAGCCTTTTCATGTGATAGTCTTTGATTATCGACGCAATCCCTCACAAGCCGATGATTTATTAGTGGATGGGGAAACTGTGATACAAACAGCTCTCACTAAGCTGGGCATCGCACCTGCCAATTTACATTTATTTGGTTATTCCATCGGCGGCGCGGTCAGCGCTATTCTTGCCAATCTGCATCCCGATCTAGGCCGAATCGTTAACCGTAGCTCCTTTTCCAGTCTAGAGAAGCTCCTTCAACATTCTCCAGAAGCCCATGAGACATTGGGGGATTCTCTGTTTTTCTTTGTTCCCAAACCTCTACTTCCTTTGATATTAAACCGAAGAACTAAATGGATCACGGCTATGATTAGCACGGGTTTAGGCTGGAATTTAGATCCCTCTTATGCACTCAAAAAGATCAAAAACCGCCTATTAGTCGTTTACCATCCTCAAGATCGCCTCATTCCGCCAGCGCTGGGAGCCATTGCAGTCAATGGAATGACTTCTTCCACTCTCGCAATGCGCTTCAAGCCTACAGTCAACTCCCAAGCATCATCTTTTGATTACCATCTAGCCCCTCTTCATCTGTTTGAAGATAGTCAAAAGCAGAATGCGACCTACCGCATCCTGAACTTTATCTTGGGTCGTACGCTCTTTTCTCCAAAACCTTCTCATCCCCGTAAGCATTACCTGATCACACCCCAAGGTAAGATTACACAAGGACTTAGAATGCATGTCGGCCAGATTTTTTAATTAACAATATTAAAAAACCAAACGCAATTAGTTGACAAAACACGTTAAATATAATACACCAAAATAAAAAGGGAGGGTTTATGTTAACATGGGCTGTTATATTTTTAATTGTTGCAATTGTTGCTGGATTGATGGGTTTTGGTGGAGTGGCTGGCGCCGCTACACAAATCGCTAAGATCTTGTTCTTCTTATTCATCATTTTATTCATCATTTCGCTTTTCTACCATTTCCGCTCGGGACGAACTGTTGTTGTTGAAACTAATCCACCAACCGCTCTAGTGGAGTAACATGCATACCAAAAAAGTGATAGGGCTTTTTCTTCTGATAGCCGGGATCATCATCATCTTTTATGCGGGTTATCAACGCAGTCGCATAGGGCATGCTCGAGCAGAAAATAATCAAACGACCAGTATGTTCCAAGGTAATGCTGCAGGTGGCGTGTATCATGGAGTCGTTGAAGGAGAGATTTCTCAGTATGATCGACCTGTCATGATGCTAATGATCAGCGGTGTTGTTGTCGCCATTATCGGTGGAGCACTTGTATTTTTTAACCGACGCAAACGACACAAATAGTGAGTCATACTATGGAAAACCTTAGAAAACATCTTCTTCTCGGAGTCCTTGCTCTTCTTCCCTCTTTAACAGCGTTAGGAGTGTCAGATATTTTGGCGCGTACAGGTGGTGAAAGCGGAGGTGGTCGCGGAGAAAGTGGTGGTCATCATGGAAATGATGAAGACCATCATGACGATGATCATCACGATGACGACCACCATGATGATCATAATGATAATTATGACCATCATGACTACGACCAAAACAATCATTACTACGGGGGCGGCTACTATGGTGGAGATTACCCCGCTTCCCCTCCAGGCTATTATCCCGGAGGAGTGTTCTTACTTGAAACAGACCAACAAAACGGCAATGACTAAGTGGAGTCGTATGATAAAAAGCGCACTATTGACTGCAGCGGTATCCCTGCTATCCAGCACAACTGCTTACGCTGAAGAAGCTCTTCTAGCTAAGGATGGAGGCGGTGGTGGTGGTCACCATCAAGGAGGCGGTGGCGGTGGTCACCATCAAGGAGGAGGGGGTAGTGGTCATCATTACGGATCTAGCTCCCATCAAAATTATCACGACAACGATCATTATCACGACAATGATCATTACTATCATAATGGGGACTATCATAACTATTACCACGGTTATTATCCCGGATACTATCCCTACCCTTACTACCCCAACTGGATTTATCCAGAACTTTTCCTCTTTGGTGTAGAAGCAGGAGCTCACAATAACCAAAGCAGCAGCGATAATGACAGCAATGATGATGATTAAACTATGATCTTGGGAATCACCTGCCTACTGATGACTATTGCCAGTGAAACTCCATCTCTTTTAGCTAAAGGAGGAGGAGGCGGCGGCGGCGGAGGAAGTCATCATGGTGGTGGCGGTGGTCATCACGGTGGCGGCGGTCATCATGGAGGTGGTCACCACGGAGGAGGCCATCACGGTTATTCCAGCGGTGGTCATCATGGCCATTATGATGATGATAACTACTATTATTATGGAGGGTATTATCCAGGCTATTATCCAGGATACTATCCATCGCCTTATTTTTATCCCGGTTTATTCTTCGGCATCGAAGGTGAAGAAGAGAACCAGTATCCTTATTATTATGAAGACAATTCAGGAGATTAGGAAACGGTCCTAAAGTGGTGATAAAGAAGTGTAAACGCCACAATACTTAAGATAAACAACACATACCCTGCACAAACAAACACTCCATCATCTTCAAGAATCCCCAGACAAATTAGCAAAATGATAGCTGAAGCCACCCAATTACTAAGAGGAATTGGAAGAGGCACCGCAATGAATAGCCCCAAACAGCAGATAACAACTCCATGAATCATGTGAATCACGGGGTAACGACACACCCAACTCAGTCTCGGCTTCACCCATTTTCTAGTCTTTTTCAATAACCAGAGAGCCTTCTCAATGAATTTGTGCAATTTAGCAGAAGGAATCGTCTTATCCAACAAGGATTTGGGTAACCATGCTTGATGACCAAAAGCCAAGCGCAATCCAAAAAATGCTATCAATAAACCAAACAAAGTCGAAAGCCCTGGAATTTGGCAAAAAGGCAAGGAAAGAAAAATGAGAAGCAGCGTGCGTCCACGACCTGCTAATTGATCGAAAATCATGCGAACAGAGAGTTCCCGTTCCGCAGATCTCTTTTTCAGAACAATTAAACTCTCTTCTATCGTAGCTTCTTGCTTAGGCTTACCCATAATCGGAGAATAGAGCACCTAAGGCTTATACACAAATGAATTCAAATATTTGGAATTTGGCTGGTAAGCGGCACAAATTTTTGTGTCTGGAGCGAGCGACCATTGCTAAATCTAGGCGCGAGTAAAGACCAAAAATTTGCTGCCAAGCTGACGTAGCCAAAAACCAATTTTTGAGTTTATTTGTGTATCATTAGCAACTAATCGAACCTAGGAAAAATTGCGTTGAGTCCATCATGAGTTAAATGGTTGTCGCCCACTTCCCAATCTTTTCCATTACGTAAGATTTTGTAAGATGTAATGAGTACTCCAACTGTAACTAGTAACCACTCACCTGGGTTAACCTGAGTCAAGGGAATATCTTTATCCCAATGAACTCCAGGCTACTCTCCACGGAAACTTAGAGTTGTTCCACTTAGTGCATCATATTCACAAAAAAAGAAATCTCTCCAGCAACTCGATCCTTAGTTCGCAACAGAGTTGCTTCCAGCAGAACTTCTCCGACTGTCAGAGCTGCATCTTTGACTACGATGGGTTTACAAGCAAAAGCTGCAAGTTGTGTTTTTACAATAGGTAAATGAGCAGAACCTAGGTAAATAAATACCGAATGATCTTTTAACCCACATTCCGCAACCTCTAGGCCGCCGAGTAGATTTTTTCAAATTTACCTCCGAGCACGTTAAGTACTTGATTCCTAACTTTATTCATATTTAGCACCCTTTCTTGACATCCGGAAGGCAATCTGTGTATCAATGTACTCCTTCAAAAATCTGAAAGATCCATCTCATGGTGGGTCTTTTTGTTGGTTTACCAAGCTGATCAGGAAGAGATGTTCGTAACTTCTCAAGCTGCTGGCGAAGAAATCTCTGCGCAATGCTATAAACCAACAAACACAGACACATCACCATACCAAGCGCAACGATCCTGTCCTGGCTCTTCAGGAATACGGATGAAGTCATAAAAAAGGGATCCTTGAGGAATCGAAAACCGCGCTCAACTGCTTGCTGCTCTTTGTAATTGAAGAGCATCTCTTTTGCGGTGAGCTTATTTGGGCAAAGAAACTTCCAATCCAACATTGAAATGGATTTTTCAAATTATGGAAGGAATAGACGTGGTATATTTTTACAATGAATCGCTTACAATAACGACTCGAGAAGTAATCACCAATCTAAATAAGCTCCGGAAAAAGATCGTTTGCCTGTTTGGGAGAAATGCAACTTGGATATATGAGTTATCCTATGAAAATGAGGCTTCATGTCTAGGAATTTAAGTGACACTGTGGCCTCTGTGCATCTAATTCAAAATTTTTTAATCGCAGGTCTAGGAATGTCGGATACAACAGTCGCTTTGATCGAACGACTTAAAACTGATAAAAATATAAGACGCATCTGTAGTTGGGAATCCCTTCGGGAAATACCAGACGAATCAACTTTTTCAAGAGCATTCGCTCAATTTTCTGAGATCTCCCCTCCGCAAAGAGTACATGAAGCCCTTATTCACAAAACACTGAAAGGAGAAGTGGTTCTACACAATGCTCGAGACTCTACAGCAATTGAGGCTCGAGAGAAACTATTTGTCGCACTGCCTATTCAATGAGCTGAGGGCGAGAGGTGGTCCAGTGCTCCAAACATCCCTTTAATTCGTCGATGTGGCTGAGGACTCGAGTAAAATCGAAACTTTCGCCCTCAAACACTAGTTGACACTTTTCCCGATCGAAAATGGCCACTAATTTTTTTAGGTGATCTAACACTTCCACTTCACGTCCATTGATGTCGAGGTTTTTTTGAGCCTCAGCAAACTCGTTTCGAGCCTCTAAGAGGGACTCCTCAGATACTCTTCCGCTTCCAGCAAGTATGCTATAAATCACATAAAAATGCCCCCCAAACTTATCTTTCTCTTTAGTTTGTGATGGTAAGGCTTGAGAGGAAGCAGGTAGCCCCTCCTCAACTTCTTGTTCAAAGTTTAGATGTCTATCACTATTTTTAGAACCTTGCGGTGATGGTGAGAAGCTGGGCCTCCCCCCTTGCCCCACGTCCGTGGATTGAAGAGGAGAAAATCTGAAGTTTATTGGAAATGAAGCGCGGTCTCTGGGTATGATGCCTGCGGTACGTGAAGCAAGGTTATCATGAGCTTTCTGTTTGTCACCTGAAGTAAAAAATAAAGATTTTATTAGTTTGTAAATTACATGGAAAATAGTGTCATC
>JABDFI010000073.1:0-3012 GCA_013286595.1 Chlamydiota bacterium
GGATTTGATGTTTTTTAATCACATGGGCCGGTATTGGCTTGGCAAAATTGGCAACAGTATAGGAAAAGCTAGGGTATTCAATATAACTTCCATAGGTATCCGCATAGATTTCATTGAGCCTTCTCAAGACGCGATCGTGACTTAACCAGTCATCACCATCACATAGAATGACAATTTCGTGATCCAAACAGGAATGCACAGCGCGGTAAATATTTTCTACGCCACCTCGATTCGAAGTATTATGTCTAATTTCTACACGATGTTCTTGACCTAATTCTTTAACCAAAGTTTGCACTTTGATCCACGTATTATCCCTCGAGGCATCATCGATGTAAATCACTCGAAAATTATCGTATTTCTGCTCGAAAATCGCCCTTAAGTTTTTATCGACCCATTCGCTATTATTATAGGAGGGAACCACAAAAACAAAGGGCTTGTGCTCAAGAACAGGAACTAGATTGCCAGCAATTTTTTTTTTAGATTTGAAGCTAAAATGAGAGCAGCTGAAGGCTATGCAGATCAAGAGAATGAAAAGAGGAATCCATCGTGCTAATTTCATCTTTAATACTAAAATTTCAAGATGTTATGGTCGTAAATGGTAGTCTCTTTCACTCTATTTCGTCAATCTGCGAAACTCAAAATAAAAAAATGTTCTTGATTTTGAGTCATAATATGAATAAGCTCCCCAGCTTCACCTCTTGTTTCTAAAGGGAAGCTTCAGGTACTTCTGGAATAAAAAGGGCTGCAGATGACAAAAGCACTGATTATCGTTGAGTCTCCGACCAAAGTCAAAACTCTGAGAAAGTTTCTAGGAGCCAAGTACTCCTTTGATTCTTCAGTCGGTCACGTTCGCGATTTGCCCCAAAAGGGATTTGGTATCGATGTAGATAATGACTTCGAACCAAATTATGTCATGATGCCGGATAAAAAGGAAGTTGTTGAGCGATTAAAAAAAGCGGCTAAACAAGCTGACGTTGTCTATCTCGCTCCCGACCCTGATAGAGAGGGGGAAGCTATAGCATGGCACATCGCTGCGCTACTTCCTAAAAATACTTCTATTAAACGCGTCACATTCAATGAATTTACCAAGGATGCCGTTGCAGAAGCTCTGCGCCATCCACGTCAAATTGATCAAGCTCTGGTTGATGCGCAACAAGCGAGGAGATTGCTCGATCGGATCGTAGGCTACAAAATCTCTCCTATTCTTACGCGCCGGGTTCAAGGCGCCCGCGATGGAGGGCTATCTGCTGGCCGCGTACAATCCGTCGCTCTTAAACTAGTCGTCGATCGGGAAAAGGAAATCGATGCTTTTGTTCCTGTGGAGTATTGGCATATCCACTCCATGCTACAAGCCAATTCAAACCAGCCCACCATCATTGCCACACTCCATTCCGTCGATGGAAAACGCGTTGAAAAAGAGCCCATTCCTGGCAAAGATATATTCACCATTCCCAATGAAGCAACAGCCCGTAGTATTGTTGCGAAGCTCGAGCAGGCAACTTACCGCGTCGACTCTGTCGAGAAAAAAGAAAAGAAACGCAACCCCGTCCCTCCCTTTATTACCTCTTCTCTTCAACAAGAAGCCAGTCGCCACTATGGTTTTTCTGCATCGCGCACGATGAACATTGCGCAGGGACTCTACGAGGGAATTGATTTGGGTGAAGAGGGCGTGGAGGGTCTTATCACCTACATGCGTACCGACTCTGTTCGATTAGCTCCTGAATCGATTGAATCTGCTCGTAAATACATCGCCAAAACCTATGGACCTGAGTATTTACCCGAAGAAGGACGGCAATTTCCCACTAAAAAATCTGCGCAAGATGCTCACGAAGCGATTCGACCCACAAATCTTACTCATCCACCTGAAGCGATCCAAAAGTATCTTACTGTAGATCAGTATAAACTCTACCTCTTGATATGGCGCCGTTTCCTTGCTTGCCAAATGAATCCCGCTATTTACGACACGGTGTCATGTGACATTGAGACCGATAAAAACATCCTACTACGAGCTACTGGGTCAGTTATCAAATTCCCCGGTTTTTTAGCTGTGTATGAAGAGCGTGAAGACAAAATTGGAATCGATGAAAAGAATAAAGAAGAGCAAGACAAGACACTCCCTCCACTAGAAGCTGGACAATCGCTTCTGCTCATGGATGTGGAGTCGCAACAAGCTTTCACTCGACCTCCTCCACGATTCACGGAAGCCTCTCTTGTGAAAGAGCTTGAAAAATCGGGAATAGGACGTCCGTCTACCTATGCAGCGATCATGAACAAAATTCAAAGTCGCGATTACACAACCAAAGAAAAAGGAACGCTTCGCCCCACAGAACTGGGCAAAGTGATCGCTCAGATGCTCGAAAGTAATTTTAGCATGATCATGGATGTTGGCTTCACCGCAGCCATGGAAGACGATCTTGAAAATGTCGCTGATAATCAGAAAAATTGGAAAGTATTATTAAAAGAGTTCTGGGATAAATTCATTCCCTCTGTCACCGCTGCAGAAAAAGAAGCTTTTGTTCCACGCGTCATGACAGATATTACCTGTCCCGAATGCAAAGAGCACAAGCTACAAAAAATCTGGGCCCGTCGAAAATACTTTTACGGCTGCTCCAACTATCCTACCTGCCCTTTTACTGCCCCTTTGGAAGCGCTCAATTTCAATAAAGCCGATTACGACCCTACGTTTAATTGGGATCAAACCTGCCCTAAAGACAATGCTCCCATGACCATACGCTATGGAAAGTTCGGTGCTTTTTTAGGCTGTAGCAATTATCCAGAATGCAAAGGGATCGTGAATATTCCAAAACTTGGCGATATCCCTGCAAAAGATATGCCCACCTGTCCAGCTCTAGGCTGCGATGGCAAGATGTCGCAAAGACGCTCGCGGTTTGGCAAAACCTTCTTTTCATGTTCAAATTTTCCCGACTGCGATGTGATCGTCAACGATCTCGATGATCTCGAAACAAAATACATTGATCATCCAAAAACAGCTTACGTCAAGAAAGAGAAAAA
>JABDFI010000073.1:3112-8423 GCA_013286595.1 Chlamydiota bacterium
TTTCCCGACTGCGATGTGATCGTCAACGATCTCGATGATCTCGAAACAAAATACATTGATCATCCAAAAACAGCTTACGTCAAGAAAGAGAAAAAAGGGCGTTTTGCCAAAAAGAAAACGGCTTCTGAAGAAAAAAAACCGACTAAAAAAACAACATCTAAGAAGCCAAAGAAAACTGGCACACAACCTGCACTTCAACTCTCCAAAGAGCTAGCGGCCTTACTCGGCGAGGAAAAATTATCACGTCCTGAAGTGATTAAAAAAACTTGGGAATACATCAAGCAACACAATCTCCAAGATCCGAAGAACAAGCGGCACATCGTCCCCGACGCCAAGCTCGCCAAAATCTTTGGATCTAAAGAACCCGTCGACATGTTCAAGCTTTCTGGACTCCTCAACAAGCACCTTAGTTAGGTCGAGAAAAAGATCTTCTAGCTGGTGTGTTAAGAAATATTTTAATTTCATTGCCTCGGATTTGTAATTACATTTCTTTAATTTAAAGTAATACATAGCAAGAAGTCTAATGATGTATACTACGCCTGTTTAGTTTTGCGAATTTTGACTAGTTACGACTTTGTCTCGCAGAGACAAAAAACGCACAACCTAAACGGGCGCATATCTTAAGAAACTCAAAAGGGGGGTAAAATATTAAAGGGAAACCCTCCAGAGAAAGAATCAAAGACAACTCCTATACACAGAGAAATAACATCTCGTGGTTTAACTAGGTCGGATTGCGTGTGAGACTGCGAGTTCAATATGTAAATAAGATAGCAGACAAGAGCGATAAGAATTGCTCCAAACACGTGCGCATAGTTTTTTCCACTTATCCAAAACAAAAAGGAATAAATGCAGACTCCCAAGAGGAAGAAAAAACTATTGCTAAAAGTACTTTTTTGTTTAGCCATAATTGTTACTCGTAAGGGTGCGGAGCAGGGTTGTCTGGATGCTCGGGATCATGATAGAGCTTTCTTAACCCTTTGACACAATTTTCCCAAAAGCCAGCTCCTCTGCAGCACCTTACACATAATTGTTCAAGTCCAAATATACAACCATAACATACAAATTGAATAGCAGGATTTGGAACTTTACCACATGCGTAAGCGGCGGCAACTGCATATCCGTTACACTGCAATTGACAATTTTCTTCTGGAGTATCGTCTAACAATCCAACTTTCTCTATCTTTAAAGCATAGCGATTAGGATTTTGCTGAAATTCGGGGTAGACACGGCTCTGTTTAAACCAATCAATTTCTTCAACTCTTTCATTAAGTGCAGCGACTTCATCTACTAGTTCCTCGAAAGCTGCCTTAGCAAAGGGCTCCTGATTTAACATATCATAGCAAAACATCTTGCCACACATAGCCTGCAAGAGGATGGAAGGATCTGACAATTGATTGTCTCGAAGAAAGCTGATAACTTTTTGATAATTCTCAAGAGCTGTTGCATATTCTCTTTTGGAAAAAAATAAATTAGCTTCTTCGTTATAAATGAGCAAAACATCATTAGTAGAAGATCCCGTTTCTTGCCACGGTTCTACTTGCTGTGCAAATAAAGAGAGGGTCAATCCCATTAAGAGAGCAATAACTAATGCTTTCATATTTGGTTTCCAGAGTGATCAATCTACGAAAAATTAGAAATCATCGTCTAGATTTTTTGCAACAGACTTCTTTCGAAACCAGCAGCTCCCCGTTAAAAATAGCAGTGAAAGCCAAGCCTAACGAAACTTAAGCTGGTAAAGTCAAAAACATGATACCGCCGCAAAGCGGCTAAGGATAACAGCGTGCAGTGCACCTAATGATTTGCATGATATAGGGAAACCCTACCATCAAGACTTGTGGGTAAGCTTAATGCCCTTTACCTGCTAGAAGTACTCATTTGTCGGATGAACCCAAAATTTTCTTTTCATGTTCAAACTTTCCCGACTGCGATGTGATCGTCAACGATCTCGATGATCTCGAAACAAAATACATTGATCATCCAAAAACAGCTTACGTCAAGAAAGAGAAAAAAGGGCGGCGTTTTGCCAAAAAGAAAACGGCTTCTGAAGAAAAAAAACCGACTAAAAAAACAACATCTAAGAAGCCAAAGAAAACTGGCATACAACCTGCACTTCAACTCTCCAAAGAGCTAGCGGCCTTACTCGGCGAGGAAAAATTATCACGTCCTGAAATGATTAAAAAAACTTGGGAATACATCAAGCAACACAATCTCCAAGATCCGAAGAACAAGCGACACATCGTCCCCGACGCCAAGCTCGCCAAAATCTTTGGATCTAAAGAACCCGTCGACATGTTCAAGCTTTCCGGACTCCTCAACAAGCACCTTAGTTAATCTAGAGGCAAGTGCAAAACTCCCCGACCCAGAAAAATCGATGATTTTGAGTCAGTTTGCCAGCCGCTTAAGAGGCCGTGGCCCCACCCCCGAGCACATACTCCAAGCGAGTAGGACTCGGGGGTGGGGATGGCGAATTTGATTTTTATTATTCCACATTTAAAAATGCATTCATTTAATTTAAGGCAAAAAATAATACATTTTAATCTTTAAACAAAGTGAGGTTATAAGCATAATGCTGACCATAATCACAGCTATGAGATTTAACAATGTCCTTATCCGGCTTACTTCCTTTGACTTTACAAGGGATTGCGCAGTCAACGCCTGTATTTGCCCCTTCACCAACTACGCCTAAATACACAACGACTGGAATAAAGGCTATCCCTAGCGCCGTTTTCGGAGTTCCTTCGACCTTACAAGCGACTGCACAGCCAGCGCCTATGCTTACCCCTTCACAAGCTACACCTAAATACGCCACGACTGGCATGAAGGCGATCCCTAGCGCCATTTTCGAACGTATATTAAGTTTCCTTCCTGCTCAACAAATAATTCGCATGCATCATGTATGCAAAGATTGGCGTAATCTACCTCTCGTCAACGACGGCTGTCTAAATCTTACTGGACTGCCCAATTTATCGGATAGCGATCTTAAAACCATTCTTGATAAAGCAGGTGGTACTCGCATTACCTCTATCAATCTATCTGCTTGCACGAACATCACAGATGCTGGTCTTGCCCATCTGTCAAAACTCACACTCTTAAGCTCACTTGATCTAACCTGGTGCAAAAACATCACAGATGCTGGTCTTGCCCATCTGTCAAAACTCACATCTCTAAGATCACTTAATCTAAGAAGGTGCTATAACATCACAGATGCTGGCCTTGCCCATCTAGTAACTCTCGAATCTCTAAGCTCATTTGATCTAACCCTCTGCAACATTACAGATGCTGGCCTTGCCCATTTGTCAAAACTCACACTCTTAAGCTCACTTGATCTAAACAATTGCGGAGGCATAACTGATGCTGGCCTTGCCCATTTGTCAAAACTCACGCTCTTAAGCTCACTTAATCTAAGCTGCTGCAAGATTACAGATGCTGGCCTTGCCCATCTAGTAACTCTCACATCTCTAAGCTCACTTAATCTAAGCGGGTGCTTCCTCATCGTATATTTTGGCCGCCTTGCTCATCTATCAAAACTCACATCTCTAAGATCACTTGAGCTAAGATGCGCAAACATCACAGATGTCAGCCTTTCCGATCTAGTAACTCTCACATCTTTAAGCTCACTTAATCTATGGGGCAGAGATATCACAGATGCTGGCCTTGCCCATTTATCAAAACTCACTTCTCTAAGCTCACTGGATCTAAGCAATTGCAGAGACATAACAGATGCTGGCCTTGCTCATCTAGTAACTCTCGCATCTCTAAGCTCACTTGATCTAACCTGGTGCTATAAGATTACAGAGGCTGGCCTTGCCCATTTATCAAAATTCACATCTCTAAGATCACTTAATCTAACCCAGTGCACATGCACCACAGATGCTGGCCTTGTCCATCTATCAAAACTAACATCTCTAAGCTCACTTGATCTAAGCAATTCCAAAAACATAACAGATGCTGGCCTTACCCATCTAATAACTCTCACCTCTCTAAGCTCACTTAATCTAAGCTGGCCCGAAAACCGCTTTTATGCTGCCTTAGGCACCATTACAGATGCTGGCCTTGCCCATCTATCAAAACTCACTTCTCTAAGATCACTTAATCTAAACGAGTGCACAGGCACCACAGATGCTGGCCTTGCTCATTTATCAAAACTCACTTCTCTAAGATCACTTAATCTAACCCAGTGCACATGCACCACAGATGCTGGCCTTGCCCATCTAGTAACTCTCGCATCTCTAAGCTTCCTTAGTCTAATCAATTGCGAAAACATCACAGATGCTGGCCTTGCCCATCTATCAAAACTCACATCTCTAAGCTTCCTTAATCTAATCCATTGCAAAAACATCACAGATGCTGGCCTTGCCCATCTATCAAAACTCACACTCTTAAGCTCACTATTAGGGATACCCTCGGACGCTGAAAAAGCTTTCAAAGCGAAACGGAGCATTCAAAAATAGAATGGATGATTACATCTACATGCTGGCTTCACAGCCCAAAGAGAGCGATAACTGGAGGGAAAAGAACAATTATATTGACCAAATCTATCAACTAGCTCCTGAGCCAAAAGAGGACGATCAATGGGAAGAAAAACATCGCTTTGATAATCTAGCACAGTTTAGAAGACTAGCTGTGATCGAGGTGATCAAAAATCGCATCCTCCTAGCCAAATGATATAAGTGACGCTTTTATGTTGGTTGTATTTTCAGTGTATTTGAAAGCTTTTCCTTTAACGCAAAGCGGATCACCTCGTTTATTTGGCCCGTAAAGAGCAAGGCGTGATCGGTGTCGATATCAACATAGACCATCTTACTCTTGTCGAAACCGATCGCTCACGCAGAGCAAACGCTAAAACCCCTCATCCTCGAAAATCTCGATTTTCAAAAGAAAAAACAATCCCTTCGAGAGACTTGTTTACCCTCACAATCTCGCAAACGCTCCTCTTTTTCCTACCAGGCTATTCTTACCCACTTAAAGTCTCGCGCCTTTAGCAAGAAGATCGAAGTGAGACAAGTCAACCCCGCTTTTACCTCACTCATAGGCAGAGTGAAATTTGCTAGATAACCCAACTTGCCCCCTATCCTTCCTTAGACGCGTAAGCGAGATAGGTAAGATGCAAGATTCGTGAGGAAGCCAAGATAGTTCACCTTGGCGACGAACGAAGCGCAGCAGATTGCCTCTCGCAGCTCGCGGATAAAGGAGGATAGGGGGCAAGTTGGGTTAGATAACAGAAACTCGACTTTGTACAATTTTTAGCCCGATTGCCTAGCCCATTTGCTCCCTGACGTTTGGCCTACATGGCCAAACTAGTCGATTTATT
>JABDFI010000074.1 GCA_013286595.1 Chlamydiota bacterium
CTTGCGCCATTCTTGCCATTTTCTATTCCTGTTCCGCTTGGCAAGATGAGAAGCCTTGGGCATAGAGGCATACGGGGAAAATCGTCCATAAAAAGAGTTGCTATCGACTCTTCCACTTCATTCACTTAAACAGTTCCATTTTTTTATCCTCTTCTACAGATAGCAGAGCTTCCTTTGTATATATGGAGTGTGATATTGGCAGTTGTAATCACTTCGACTTTTTGGATTGAGATCACAAAAGGAATATGAGGCAATTGCAAAACTCCACGCCACAGCAAAATGACTCAAAATCATCGATTTTTCTGAGTCGGGGAGTTTTTTAATTGCCTCATAAAACAAAAAATTCCAATGATCATTTCTTGAAAAATAGGCCCAAGGAGAAACTATGCGTACAGAGTTAATTCATCCCCTGTTGGTCCATTTTCCTATAGCGCTATTAGTTACAGGGGTTGTCATGCGCTGTACTGCCATTTGGGCAGGAAAAAAACCGATCTTTGCTTTTTTATTACCAGCTTCATGGGTGATCTTGTTCTTTGGCGTCCTATTAGCATGGTCAGCTGTTATTACTGGTGAAATTGCTCGAGAAATCGTAGGACCAACTCTTAAAAATGTTCACATATTGGATGAACATGAAATGCATGCTCACATAACCGCTTATGGGTTTACAATTGGCCTATTTACTGACTGGATAAGAGCATTTTTTTTGATTAAATTGCAAAAGAATGGCT
Organism: Chlamydiota bacterium; assembly: GCA_013286595.1. GTDB lineage: Bacteria > Chlamydiota > Chlamydiia > Chlamydiales > Rhabdochlamydiaceae > JABDFI01. The sequence goes on from JABDFI010000074.1 coordinate 729, forward strand.
GGGGTATTAAAAGAGGCATTGCCATTGTTACATGGTTTATTTATCTATTTAGTTTGACCAATCTCATTCTTACAGGAAATTATGGAGCTACACTCGTGTATGAGGAAGGCGCGGCGGTAAATAAGGACAAGCTGTGATTGATGTGAAAATATTTAGAAACTTTCTGCAGATGTTAGAGGCAATTGCAAAACTCCCCGACCCAGAAAAATCGATGATTTTGAGTCAGTTTGCCAGCCGCTTAAGCGGCCGTCGCCCCATCCCCGAGCATATACTCCAAGCGAGTAGGGCTCTGGGATGGGGCGGCAAAATGGCTCAAAAGAGCGATTTTGCTGTGGCGTGGAGTTTTGCAATTGCCTCGTTAGTGATGTTTTCTCTTATCCCTAACCTAATCTACGCAGAAAAATCTCATCAAGAAACCGAAAATCAGTCTAATAAAGAAGAAGAAAAGAAAGATGAGGACCTTCTTCCACTAGGAAATTTTTCTGTTCCCCTCGTGACCCAAATTTCCCCTTTGATCAGTTTCGGCCAGCTTCTAATCGGCAAAAACGCCCTTCTGCATCAATTAACGGGAATTTATGCTCAAGGACATGACAACTATGATGATGTGATTGCACCAAATGTGATCTATGGAATCCGAGATGACCTTTCCGTCTTTTTCTCCCTCCCCTTCACACCCAGAAGTCGATCAGGCTCATCCCATTCTTCGGGGATCGAGGACATTTTCCTTCAAGGTGAATATGGATTTTATAACAAGACCCGGGCAGACTATACCCTGCAAGCAACCGTATTGGCTAATGTACAATTTCCCACAGGATCAAGTTCAAAAAATCCCCCGACTGGACATGGATCTTTCGGTTATTTCTTAGGCACTACATACGCTTACACGTCGTTTAATTGGTATGCCTTTATTTCTCCAGGCGTCAACTTAACAACAACCCATCATGGCACAAAATTCGGCAATTCCTATCTCTATCAATGGGGCTTTGCACGGTGTATCAAGCAGTTAAGCCCACGGGGATGGATCTTTGATTTGATGATTGAATTCGATGGCACCTATGCCGAAAAAAACAAAATTCGGGGCATAACCGATCTCAATTCTGGTGGAAATGTCATTTTTGTAACTCCTAGTATTTGGTTGTCATCCAAACGATGGATTTTCCAATGGGGTATCGGTTTTCCTCTAGTGCAGAACTTGAACGGACACCAAGACAAACTCAAGTATTCAATCGATTATAATTTAGGGATAGCAGCGCAGTTCTAATGGCTATTGTCTATGTTACAAGCAGTATTTGCTCTTTTAACTTTGTATTTGCAAAAAAGCCTTACTCTGCAGCGACCAAACATAATCAGTGTACCATTGGCAAATAGAAACCACATCCCCAATCCCCTGCTTCTCTTTTTTTACGATCTCTTGATAGCATGTAAATAAGGAATCAATGAATGGCTGTGGTTCAAAAACAGAGTCGTACAGCTTCCGTTTGAGGTTCAAAGCAGCAGACACAATGCGTTTTGGATCGAACGATTTGATCGTGAGCTCACCTAGCTTTGTCTCTCTTGTAGCAAAATTTACCTCGCCTTCAATCCCCTGCAGCACAAAAAATCGAGGCAGGTCGATCTGCATAGAAAGTCCCGCTTTCTCTGCGGCTTGCATCAAACCATTCCTAAATTCCAACTTATACTGTTCAATCTGTTCGTCCGCATTACACTTGCAACTGAGAGAAAATCGATGCGCAGCCTTCAAGACCTGCATCCTCTAATACAACTTTTGCCTGCTTGCTTTTTAACAGCTCATCCAATTGAAAAAAGTCATTCTTTTCAATGCACTGGATGCATTTTTTGATAAAATCGGAGCTTTTTTGCCGCCGATTTAGCTCCTGCTGAAATGGCTTTACAATCTCTCCGAGATGATGCTTGGCATCTTCCACATTTGTTGACTGTTCCACTAAGATCATACGCGTTCGCCCCTATATTAAGGGGGCAAGCGTAGCAAAATTAAGGGGGCAAGCGTAGCAAACAATGAAAATAGCATTCAACAAAAATGCAATGTTTATGAATTTGATTCGGCAAAATCGATTGCCGTTCCACGATTATCTGAGGTGGTTGCTAGGTTGTTCCTTTTTAGATATATTGTTTATCTAGAAGATCCTTAAAATCAATAATCGCAGAAAAAAAGTCACTTTCTACTACGTTTTCATCGACTCCATTTACATGAATCAAAACAGGTCGTATTGAGATTTTTTTAGGAAGAGTTAAACTGCGAATTTTTTGTTTCACCTCATCAATGACACTTCTTGTAATCTCATGACTGCTGAATTTAATTTCACACAAGTAACAAGTTCCGAATTTCGTTTGTATCATGTAATCAATTTGACAACCTGCTCGATTTTTGGCTTTACGCTGAAAAAATGGATTGTCATTTACAATCTCAGAAGAATCAATATGAAGAACATGTTGTATTGTTTTTCGATTGCTAAGCACAAGATTTTCAAATTGCAATCCCATTGCTGATTGCCATTGAGGCAATAATTTTAATCCCTGTCTTATGATTTTTTTTTTATTTGGTTCGATATATTTGAGATAAAATCTTAAATAATTATCTTTAAGTCGATAGTGACTTAGCTTTGAATCTTGTCCCGTTTTAAGGTGCCATGTAAAATCCTGAGAAACAAATCCTGCAGTGACTAAGTCATCCATATATCCAGAAATCACTCCGCTTTTTTCGACTTTTAAAGCCATATAGATGTCTTTAAGTTCACAAGGACCTTCAGCCAGCCTTTCGACAATTTTTTTGTAAATTGCACTTCTATTTGAGAATAAGTCTGAAAAAATCCGCTCAAATTCACTAAAAAGAAAACCTTCTTTTCGAAAACACAGTTTTTGAATATTAACTTCAGCACTTTGATTTGGCAAAATTTCTTCAAGATATCGAGGAACCCCACCAATAACAGAAAGAACCTTCAGCTTATCAAAAGCAGATACTCTTTTCTGTTCTGCATTCCAAAATTCGTTACATTCATATAGTGGAAGTTCTTCTAAAATAATGTCTAAAGAAATTCTTCCCATAAACCCTGTGCTGCTAAGAATGTTTTCCTCTATCCAACTTGAAATTGATCCGCACAATATAAGAATCAACTGAGGGTTATTCTTAAAATAGAGGTCCCAGGCCGTTTTAAGTTTCCCTAAAAATGTGGTGTCTTTTGAACCCATCCAACTAATCTCATCTAAAACAAGAACAATTTTCCCTTTTTGAGCATGCTGCGCCAGATGCCAAAATAAATCTCCCCAGTCATCAGCCCTTGGAAGGGGTATTTTCATTTCACGTTGTAATTGGCGAGCAAATTCATCTCTTTGATCGGCGGCCGAAATGTTATTGGTTGGAGGAAGTCCAGAAAAAACATAGTGAGGTATTTTGTTAGCAAATTCCTGAGCTAAACGACTCTTTCCAATGCGTCGTCTACCACGAATAACAACAAGACTCGAGGATTTTTTCTTAAAGAGCTCCTGTAACATCTGAAGCTCTCTTTTACGTCCTATAAACGTATGCAGCATGTTTTTACCTGTATACCTATATTTGGTGATGAACTCATCATGTCAAAAACACATCACAAAATCAATGATTTTCATTTTGGTGATATACAAAAATCAAGGGCTAGGCTAAAAATGAGGTTCATCCGACGAATGAGAACATCCCCATAGTGAAGGCGGCCTAAAAGGCTTGAAAAGATAAATTTGCATTGATAATCAACTACTTAAAGAGGCAATTGCAAAACTCTCAGACCCTGAAAAATCGATGATTTTGAGTCAGTTTGCCAGCCGCACCAAGGGGCCCTCCCCCATCCCCGAGCACATACTCCGAGCGAGTAGGATTCGGAGGATAGGGTGGCAAAAGGGAGTTTTGCAATTGCCTCGCAAATTTTAGCTATTTTATAAATCTATTCCAGGAAGCATATCGTTCTACGATGACTCCTTTTGGTATCGAGACAATAATCAATAAAACAGCACTGACGATACCGCTAATCAATATTACTGAAGACCCCGATGAAAAGATAAGAGTCAGTATAAGCACTATCACCCCAGCAATAACATTAACAAAACGTACCGTTCGAGTTACTTCAGCCGTAGCAACCGCAGCTAGAGTAACTATAATTGCTCCCATCCAATGATCGCAATTAGCGCTCTCGATATTAAAAGGCAAAATATTCGGTCGCGCCATTAACCACACGCCAATAATAGCCTGCACAATAATGAACCAAGGTAACGAAATTCCCTGATAACTTGCCGCCCAACGTTGTCTAATAGACCAACGTGTACGATCTGGATCTTTCCCTACGTAACCAAATACAGTGCCGCCTAACCAAAAAAATCGCCAGAAGTTTTTCTTTTGTTGATAGGCCTGCACCAAAAATTGTCCTACCGCTATAGACTCATGCACTGCTAAAGGCACAGAAATTAGTAATGCAGCAGCATTGATCAAACAAAAGCCACACCAGGCACCCACGACAACCGGCTGCATAATCACTAATAATATACTTGTTGCACCTAAAGGTATAACAAGTAGAACAAAGGAAACTACAATGAAAGGGGCAGTACGCCAGCGTGCACGACTGCCCATAAAACCTATCAGCACTTCCAACACATAAGCAACTGCACCAAAACCGGCATCAGATATGGGAAAAGACTTCGACAAGGCAGAGCCTGTTACCTTATCAGAGCCGTCGCCAAAAAATGGATCCCATACATGAGATATATAACCTAGCTGATGAGCTGCTAAATAGCGCGAGAGGAAAAAGCCAATCAGAGCGAGAGCAATGCCAAGCCAACGCCTAATCCATGAGGAAGGATTATATGACCAACCAGGAGGTTTGTCTGGGCCAGGCAAATGAATACCAGCCTGTCCTGGTAATCCGGGGATGAGTACAGCAAATGCAATGAATAAGCAAGCCATTAATGTATCTACCAAATAAGTAGTAGGAGTGGGCGACCAAAATATAAGTGGTGCAAGCAATAGCCAAAACGCTACAACAGCTGTAAACCACCTGAGTAAAGCGAATCGAGGAACAAATGCTATTATTTCTACAAAGATAACAATGGCACCAGATATGATATCACTCTTCATTAAGGCCGCGCTCTTATAATCTAAAAGAAAAGGCTGACTGATGAGCCATATCGCCAATATGCCATTAACCACATAGGTCCAAAGCATTTTGTAGTTATGATGCATTATTTCTTCTAAAAATTGCTGCGCATCCTTGCCTATCGCTTCTTTAAAATTTTGGATTTCAATTTGCGCTTTTTTCTCTCTCATGCTGTTCCTGTGAGTTTACCGGACCTCGATTATTTTTTTACGACCCCTAATTCTTAGAGGTTATGCGAAGGGGGTATCATTAGACATCTTGCGTAACCTCATTTACTCATTAAAACCAAATATTTTCTGAGCAAAGCAGGTTACGTAAGATGTCTATTGCCACTATCCTCATTCAAAATGATTGCCGAATTAAAGAGGATGATAATTTAAAGAGTTTATTTTCGGTATATAGGAACCGCATTCAAAGAGTAGGACATTCAATGGCGCCTTTCTGAAAGGAAAGCGTCAGAGCATAGATCAAAAGATATAGAAAGAAGAACTCTTCCACCCACTCAACAAACAACAATGCAACCTTTATGACGAAAAATCCCTATTTTAGAACGAGGCTTTTTAATGCGAATTTCGACTTCGCATCCGAGCAAAAAGAGGTAGTGCATAAGAGAATCTGCACTAAACGCTGACAGCTTTCCTGAAACAAGCATAGAAACTTTGGATTGAGAAATCTCAAGCTTCTTCGCAACTGCCTGTTGAGATAACCCACTTTTTTTAATGAGCCCGCTTACTTGATGTAATAACCCAACTTGCCCCCTATCTTACCCGAAGGACTGGCTGCAACACACGATCTACTGCGCTTCTCTCCTCGCCAAGGTGAACTACCTTGGCTTTGTCGAGAATCTTGTATCTCGTGGGTTTCGCTCAGTCCTTCGGGCAAGATAGGGGGCAAGTTGGGTTAATAATTTAGCTCTAGCCAATAGCTCTTCAGATTGCTCTCTTCCAAGAGCTTCAAAAATATTACCTTCTGTTACTTCGTAATCAGGTTCTTTGCTCATATGATTCCTTTTTTTATTTTCCAAAGAGGCAATTGCAAAACTCCCCTACATACCGCTTTGGATAAAAACTTAAGCTAAAAAACCTCCATCGACGGTAAGAGTGGCTCCTGTAATATATGAAGCTTCTTCACTCACTAAAAATGCTACAGCTGAGGCGATTTCCTCAGGTTTACCATAGCGTCCCAAAGCAACGCTTTTCTTTACCATCTCTGCAAATTCTGTGTGGTCTGGGTTCATGTCCGTATCGATAGGACCAGGTTGTACAAGATTAACCGTTACATTTCTTGGGCCTAGATCTCTTGCCCAACCGTGGGTATAGCCCACAAGAGCTGCTTTTGTAGCAGCATAATCCGCTCCACCAGAAGCGGTCATTCTCTCTCCATTGATGGAACCTATAATAACAATACGTCCGCCGTCTTTCATAAAAGGGAGTGCTGCACGTGTTGTGGCAAAGACACCTCCTACATTGACTGCTAACTGTCTTGCGACCCCATCAATGTCAAGATTAGCATCATCAATAGAACCCCCTACATAGATGCCAGCATTGTTTACAAGAATATCGATCTTCCCAAAATGTTCGCCTACCTTTTTGGCAAGGTTTGCCGCTTGTAAGGGATTTGCTTGATTTGCTTGTACAGCTAGAGCTTTGACTCCTTCTTTTTCGAGCTCCTTCACTAAAAAGAGGGCTTTTTCTTTGGATTCAGTATAGCTAATTGCTACATGACATCCTTCATGAGCAAAACGCTTGGCAATTGCTGCACCTATGCCTCGGGAACCTCCCGTGATAAGAGCTATTTTATTTTGCAATCTCTTATATGTCATATGCCTTCCTAGCTTTTATTATTTGATTTTCTCGAATAGTGCACTCATACGAGCCAATAGAGCATCCAGAATCTTTGGATCAGCTTTTTTGGGAGATCCGGTATCGAATGGAGGCTCAGGATCATACTCTATTCCAAGTTGCAATGTTTGAGCGACTTGAGGTCCAGCTATTTTTGCTGCAAGAATCAACGCCATATCAATGCCAGCAGATACGCCAGCAGCTGTGATTATTTTGCCTGATTCTACGATTCTTTCAGATACAGGCTCAGCATCCCAAGCGCTTAAGCGATCCAGAACAGCCCAATGTGTTGTTGCTCGCAAGCCAGAAAGAAGTCCAGCAGCTCCTAAAATTAGACTACCTGTACAGACTGATGTAGTCCATTTTGTAGTTGCATGAATAGAGCGTACCCAAGCAAGCACTTCTGGGTAGTCCCTAAGAGTTGTAGCGCTTCCCGCTCCTGGTATAACTAAAACATCAGCGTGAGAAACATCCGCCAGAGAATGTTCAGCGATCAACTCTAGACCTGCTGAATCTGTACGAACGGCGCCCGATTTTCTAGCAACACGTTGGACTCTAGCGTCCGGCAATCGACATAAAATTTCATGGGGGCCGATAGCATCAAGAGCAGTCATTCCATCGTAAAACAAAAAAACAATCTGCATATTCC
>JABDFI010000075.1 GCA_013286595.1 Chlamydiota bacterium
AGCATTTGCTATAAGATCACAGATGTTGGCCTTGCCCATCTATCAAAACTCACATCTCTAAACTCACTTGATTTATCCCGGAGCCGGATCACAGATGCTAGCCTTGCCCATCTATCAAAACTCACACTCTTAAGCTCACTTGATCTAAACGAGTGCGATAACATCACAGATGCTGGTCTTGCCCATCTAGTAATTCTCACATCTCTACGCTCACTTAATCTAAGCGGATGCAAAAAGATCACAGATGCTGGCCTTGCTCATCTATCAAAACTCACACTCTTAAGCTCACTTAATCTAAGCGGATGCAAAAAGATCACAGATGCTGGCCTTGCTCATCTATCAAAACTCACACTCTTAAGCTCACTTAATCTAATCGATTGCGAAAACATCACAGATGATGGCCTTGCTCATTTATCAAAACTCCCACTCTTAAGCTCACTTAATCTAATCGATTGCGAAAACATCACAGATGATGGCCTTGCTCATTTATCAAAACTCCCACTCTTAAGCTCACTTGATCTAAGCCGATGTAAAAAGATCACAGATGTTGGCCTTGCCCATCTATCAAAACTCCCACTCTTAAGCTCACTTAATCTAAGCGGATGCAAAAAGATCACAGATGCTGGCCTTGCCCATCTATCAAAACTGACACTCTTAACCTCACTTGATCTAAGCTGGTGTTGTTATATCACAGATGATGCTGGCCTTGCCCATCTATCAAAACTCACACTCTTAAGCTCACTTGATCTAAGCTGGTGCGATAAGATCAAACATGCTCGTTTAAGCCTACTCAAACTAAGCGGGTGCAAAAAAATCCAGGCGAAACTGAAAAAAGCTTTTAAGGCGCAACTGATTCCTGTCTAATTTAAAAACGAGGTTATGCAAGAAGTTAATTACTCGGGGATGAGTGCAACTTCATTGGATTGACTTTGAAGGTCTATTTGTGTCTTAAGGTGGGTTAATCTCGTTTTGATTGAGCTGATGAAAAAGGGAGAAGACGGGTTTTCTAACACTTCTTGTTCTACTATAGTAAGATCCGGTTTACCACTACTATGTTGAATTTCCCAAAAGTTAGATAAAAGGGGCTCTTTGTAAGCAGAAGATAGGCATTTAATCGCTTCCTCCTTATCTGAATCAGAAATGTCTAAGTCCATTAAGACCTGGAGCAAAGTATTAAGGATCTCCAGTTCAAGTTGTAAAGGGTTGGTCATTTTAGGACTTGGGGGAGTGATTGTTTCCAAGGGTTTAATGCGCAATGTCTTCATGACAGGAGGGGGTTCTGCATAGATAAAAAGTTGTTGAAGGTGTGTGGGTTGCTTCAGAACTTCAAACAACTTGTCAATGACCTCTTGGCTTTCGCATCGAACTGCTAGACGATACGCGTTGAGTATCGCTTTAGGGGTATACTCAAGCAAAGTCCAAAGAGCTGGAGTAGTGAGACAGATGATGGATTGTCCACCGTGAATGTTATCGACAATCACATCTGCTTTGGAAATCAAAGAGAGTTCTTTCATTCGCTGGATTAAATAAGGAGAGATGAGTCGTTGTAGTCTTACGTCTTCGGCGATGATAGTAGAAGTACTGCGACAAGCTCTGCTGCAAGAAACAAGGTCCGACGGGGGTAAGAAGGAGAAAATAGTTGAAACGAGGTCGGAAGAGAGGTTAAAGAACGTGGTTGATTGGAAGGCAGAAGTGACTTTTTTAGTTTGTTGACTGAGCTCATCTTCGGTGCGGGCGCTAAATTTGTGAGAAAGTACTTTGATCATTTCCTCTAACTGACCGACATAGGCACTGCTTTGAAGGAGGCGATAAATATTTTTAATAAAAGCAGCCACAAGAAGGCGCTGTTCACCAGAAAGCTCTCCTTGATCAGGCAGCTTCCTAATTTCTTGAAATTGTGAGTCAACACGAATGGGAGTCATACCCAGTTAATTGTAAGAACTATCTATGATAATCGCAATGTTTAAAAGATTATTTTACCATCGAAATCGTTCCAGAAAAGCGGTTGTCATTAGGCATTCTTTCGTAAGAAAGCCTTAAGCGCCAGCTACAAGTTAGCATATAAAAAAGATCAAACTTACCAGCATTATAGCGAGGTTCATTTTTTCTACCCCATCCGTTGCGCGTTTGGAGCTGACAGGACCATTTGGGGGTTAATCTTACGAACATACGCCCTAGGAGAGTATCTCTGCCGTCAGAGATGGGGGAATCGAGCAATTCGGGGATAGGTTGTGATACATCGATAATAAAATTTTCATGATCAGCTTTGCGCCAGTCAAAGCGGCTACGGTGTCTAAATTCCAAGCCTAAAGCAATGTACTCGTTGATCGTCCATTCCCCTGAGATATTGGTAAAGTCCCAGACCCGTTCTAGATTATTCCAAGCGATTGCTGATCGGATGGCGTAGGAAGGACGCAACCACCCGATGTTAAGATAATATTTTGGAAAAACTTGAGAAAATTGATGATTCCAAAAAAACCCATACGTGTACAGGTCAGTCACAATGGTCGGCGAGAAAGGAGATTTGCGACGAGGTGTTAATGTGTTGCGGATACCGAGTTTTAATTGGTTCAGTCGATGATAACCGTCATAGATATCAAAGATGAAGTGATCGTCTAGTCCAGCTGTAGGATTGGTCAATCCTTGAAATGTCGCATAGGGTTCAATCAAATGGCGGTACTTAGTGAAGTGGCGCAAGAGATGGGTCTGAGCATGAGCACCGTAAGTGAAAATGCCTTGTCCCACTGCGTGATGCTCGGGGTTATTGCTATAAAAAATGCCGATGAGTCCTGCAGATGGAGTGAGAGTGACAGGACCGATATTCAAAGGATAGTAGAGTTGATTGTGCGTTTCTAAACGCGCTGCGTGAGTAGAAGATCTCAACCCTAATTCTTTGAAGCTTTTTGTAAGGTCAGTTGCGTATACATAATCGAGGTATCCAGCATTAAAGTAATTGGACGAAATGATGTTCGAGTGGCCAATTTTAAAGGGGCGAAGCGCCACCGAGGTGAGGGGAAGTTCTTGTTCAATACTATCAAAGCGATTGAGTCGCGGCTGCACGGTCAAATTGAAAAAAGCGTTTTCTCGTTCATGCGTTGCTACGAGTTGGGTGCGTCGTAAGGTATTGATTTCAAAATCGTCGCTTCGAAAATCTCCCACCATTCTAGAATCACTAAGCTTGTCATAAGTCATGTGGAGGGTTGTTTTTTCATCTTTGCTGTGAGTGTGATAAAGTCCTTGCAAGCGATAGCGCTTATTCCCTTTTTCATCGGGGAAACTCTTATCGTGTGCTCCGTAACTGCGGGTCACAAACGTGGTGCGCCCATCATCGGAAAAATACTCAGATTCTACAGCTGCTCCCAATCCTCTTTTAAGTCGGTAATCTAAACGGAAAAAGACGTTTAAATTTTCCCAGGAATAAACGCGGTAACGCATGGTGAGGCGAGGGCCTATTCCTTTGTCCCATACTAATTTATAGCGAACAGGTGGATCGGCAAAGACTTTTAGATTGCTCTTGAAAGAGGGAATCCAAAAGATGGGAATTTTAAGCACTTGAAAGCGGATATTCGAGGCCGATAACAAGTACTCTTGAGTGATCTTGACCTCACGCGCCTTAATTTCCCAAGCGTTTTCTGTCGTTTCACACGTCGTGATGTAGGCGTTGTAAATATAGAACGTGCCATCTTCTTTAAGCTCGATCTGGCTGCCTCCTAAAAACCACATGTCGACAAACGTTTTTCCATCCCATAACGTTCCCTTTTTGTTGACAAAGTCGTATTCCAAGCGAGAGCCGACAAAGACCCGTTCCCCATATTCCATCATCAAATCGTCTTCGGCTTTGATTTTTTGCACTCTTACGCCGTTTTCAATTTTGTTGATGTACTCAATTTTCCTAGCTTGAATTCGAATTCCAGGAGCTGTGATGATGCCCCCCTCTTCTGTTGAGATGACCCCACGTACAAACACGGGATTTTTTAAGTCGACTGTAAGGGGGAGTTCATTGACTTCTTCGCATTCGGGAGTCTCTGCGGGAGGCATGTAATGATCAAAGGGGAGATCGACATCGACATCATCTGTGTAAATGTCTTCTTCTGGGGAAAGGAGATCTGCTTCTCCAAAATCATCACCCAATGAGGCATCTTCTCTCAACTCTTCTTGTTGCGTTTCGATATCTTCAGCAGGCTCAGAGCATAATAAGCTGATAGGAATGAGAGAAGTGAGCAAATAATTAAAAATTTTCATGCAGATCAGTTATCGTCGTGTCTTTAGAGGCAATTGCCTCTTAGGATAAGACAGTTGCCATAATGTACACAACTACTGAATCGCTTGGATTAACAACCCCGCTAAGACAGGGCGATTTTTAGGGTGACCATTCTGTAATCCCTCTAGAAGGATATTGATGCTTGTCTGGTCATGCTTGAGTGCCAACGTTTGGTAGCATTCGATTAACAAACGAGAATGCTCTTCTGGTGTGAGTTCATAGGTTGTTCCCATCTCTTGCAAGCGAGCTGCTCGAGGCAAGAGTTGCCTAAAGCGGATCATCTCTGTTTGCTGTTTTGCAGAGATCCAATCGAGAACGACCTTCTCTTGTTCACTGCCCGGATTCATGCGAAGCAGTCCCAGGTTGCAATACAGCCTAACTAAGGGGGCTCCCGCGCTTTGGGCTTTTAACTCTAAAAAGCGGATGGCTTCTGGTGTATTGAGGTTTTCTATAAGGGAAATCAGCGTGGGTACGAGGTCATTTTGTCTCGTTTCAAATAGATAACTCGCTATTTCTAGAAAATTGTGTTGGGGTAACTCTAAGCACTCTTTAAGGAGGAATTCCTTCACATGGACAGTCAATGTGATGAGATCGCTGCCTTCTTCTCTGTTGTGGTGCTGTAAAGCAGAAGGGATCACTTTCCAGGCCATGAGAGAATTGCCGACTGAAAATTGAGGCTGATAACCCAAATCTCTTGAATCTCTCACTAAAAATTCTTTAAGAGAGCGTGTAACGCGTGGATCTCGCCTTTTAAGTAGCGCCACAACGGCGTTAAAACGCACTTGCCTATTCTCATGGGAAATTAAAGGAAAGAGAGTGCCTTCAGAACCTGGAATATCGCCCAAAGCGGAAATGGCGAATAAATTCTCTTTTTCAGCTAAAGATGCGATCTCTTTTTTCGCTTGCTGGTTACCCAAGAGGTGTAGTGACCTCAGAGCTGCTAATTTAACATTATCAGAAGGAGAGTGGCTGAGTTTTTGCAGTTGAGGAATAGCTTTAGAATCTTTGAGCAAACCAAACGCCGTAGCGCAAGCTTCTTGTTCGGCGATGTTTAAATGAGAAGCTCTTCGTCGAATGAGTGGTAGCAAATCATCTCTACCAAAACGCGCTGCACTTAAGATCGATTCGATGCGTGTTGCATGATGGTTGTCATCCATCAACATTCTCAAGAGTGACATGGCATCTGTTGTGCCAATGAGTGCAAAGAATTGAGGAAAAAAAAAGCGCATGTAAGGAGGCACTCGGTACATCAAAGACTCAATTTGCCCCACGGCTACGCGTGATTTGCGCATCGCTAATTGGTAGGCAGCGTCCATCCGAGTATAAAAGTAGTCAGACGACATGGCTTTGGTCAACAACTCCTCACAGCGGTCATCTTGTAAACTCCCCAGCAGCTGAATGGCCGCAAGTTGTGTTTGGGGATGAGAGCTCATGACGGCCGACTCTAACACATCGATAGAAGCATTAATTCCTGCGATTTTTGAACCAAAGATGCTGGTGAGTTGTTCTTCAGGATCGCGACTTTTTGCGCCTTGTTCAAGAATGATCAACGCCATTTCTTGTAACACTTCAAAATCGTGTCTGCCAAGTTGTGCTTGATACTCGCGGTACAGATCGATCGATTTATGCCATTCCCTCGATTGGAGTAAGTAAAGGATGTGTAGTTTATTGATGGGGCTTTTTTCTTCCTGAATAGGGGCATCAACTCGTTCCAGTACCTCTCCAGAACATAGAGGGATGGAGGTCAAACAAGTGAGGACATACATCAAGTGCTTCATCGCTTTATCAAAAAGGGGTGATGTGTTTCCAAAGGTCAATTTCCATATTTAACAATAACTTACGCACAGCATTGATGGGTAATCCCATGACATTATAATAACAACCATCAATCTTTGAAATGATCAAACTCCCCGCTTTTTGAATGGCGTAGCTACCTGCTTTATCGAGAAAATGACAGCTCTGATGATAAAGCTCAATCTGTTCATTGCTAAGAGAGTGAAATAAAATTTTTGTCTCTTCATAGGTGGAAAATAGTTGTTCACCTTGTTGAAGGGCAACAGCTGTGAAGACAGAATGCCACTGCCCCGATAAGGTTTTGAGCATAGAAAAGGCGTCTTGAGCATCTTGAGGTTTATTGAATACTTGATCTTTGAAATAGACAACGGTATCGGCTGTCAGGATAAGATCCGAGGGAAAACGAGCGTTGAGAGCCGCAGCTTTATTTTCGGCAAGCTGAAGAGCATAGTGACTCGGACTGCCTTCAAAGGAGATAGTAGCTTCATCAAAATCTGAAGGAATTTGCGTAAAAGGCAGTGAAAAGAAACTTAAAATTTCTTTGCGGCGCGGGGATTGGGTTCCTAAAATCAAAGGTTTCATCGTTCTTTCCATCACGAGGCAATTGCAAAACTCTCCGCCACAGCAAAATGGCTCAAAATCATCGATTTTTCTGGGTCGTGGAGTTTTGCAACTGCCTCTCACAATAAATAATATCTTGCGTATCTTAACCAGATTTCCTAATTGCTTCAAGAACGCGTTCTTTTGCCCTCTTGAGGCAATTTGAGCCGTTTTGCCACACCATCCCTAGCCCTACTCGCTTGGAGTATGTGCTGGGGGCGGCCGCTTAAGCGGCTGGCAAACTGATTGACAATCATCGATTTTTCTGGGTCGGGGAGTTTACAATTACCTCTCTTAATTTTTTCTTAAACCAACTTTGACAAAAATGGAAGAAAAATATTATGTAAAACTTATCTTTAACCAGATCGTAACCCTCTTAATAATGGAAACTTACAAAAAATGCAATTTTTCTACTTTCTTAATAACGCCTTAACCGATATGCTTTACATTCTTATCACAAAATCCGTCTAAATTTATAGACGTTTGAATGACTATTATAGCACCTTAAGAGGAGGTACAAAAATATGGCAATACCAGTAATTACAAGTAATCCACATATTCAAGCAGCAAATCCAGTAGGAGGCGCTAACCCAGCACCTGCTCCTGCAGCACCAGCAGCATCAACAGCATCAACAATGACGCCAGCAGCTGAAAACCCAGGTTTTTTTGCTCAGATCAAGAATGCAATTTTCAAATGCCTTAGCTACTTACCATTCATTGGCCATTGGTTCGCAGAAGCAACTCCAGCTCCAGCACCAGCACCAGCTAATGTATTTGATGATAACAAAAAATTAGATGAACTCATTAAGCCTATGTTTGCTACAGCAGCTCCTTCAGCTGAATTAGTTGCAAGTGGACTTACAACATTTGAAAGCTTCGCAACACTCGAAGGTAAGTTAAAAGCACTTCAGTTCATCATGGATGCTCCGCATGCTACTCCTGAAGTTGTTAAGCAATTCTTTGCTAAACTTCCTGTTGCAGATCGCAACAAACTCGATGGCCTCACATGGGAAAAATCTCATGCTGTTCAAGCTCAAAGACCAGACGGCTTGAAATTTGAGACAGATCCTAAATCAGCACATGCAAAAGCTGCAGTTGCTGCTTATTTGGCTCAAGCGCAAGCTTTAAGCGATGCGACAAAGAGAGATGTCATCACTAAAAATTATCTAAACCCAGTTGCTGATGATGTTAAAGCTGCTGCTATTAGCATGTTTGCTGGCATGAGAAGCCGTGTAGAGCAATTAAAAACAATTGATGCTCTCATGAAATCTCAGCACACAACTCCAGCTGTTGTTAAAGAGTTCCTAGCACAGATGCCACAAGTTAACAGAGATAGACTTAACTGGCATGCTTGGGAACAATCTCATACTGATGTAGCTCAGAGACAACAGGGCCATGATGTCATGAATAATTATGTGAAAGACGCTATTGCTCAAAGAGCGGTTGTTGCTTACGTTGCAGAATTAATTGCAGCTGGCCAAGTTTAATCTCTAGCAGATTAGATAAGTCAATTCAACTGCGTGGGTCGTAAGATCCACGCAGTTTTTT
>JABDFI010000076.1 GCA_013286595.1 Chlamydiota bacterium
CTGTCAAAAAAAGTTACGGCGCCGTTACTCGTTTCCTATGACAACGTCTAAATGCAAAGAACTATTTCAAAATGGAATTCCAGAAGAATTTGAAAAGTTAACCCAACAGCAAGAAGAGTTTTTATATAACCCTGGAGCTGCTTACATTTTATTTTACCTCGAAGACATCCCTAAACTCCATAAAGCAGGTCGTATAGAGGTATGCAAAGGTCTATATGCACGAATCAATGCTAGTATTGCTCATCCTTTGGATGGTGACATAGAGAAAGATGCTATTAACCCAACTTGCCCCCCCCCTATCCTCCTTTATCCGCGAGCTGCGACAGGCAATCTGCTGCGCTTCGTTCGTCGCCAAGGTGAACTACCTTGGCTTCCTCACGAATCTTGCATCTTACCTATCTCGCTTACGCGTCTAAGGGAGGATAGGGGGCAAGTTGGGTTATTACGTATTGTCTGCCAAAGGTAGTTTATGCCTTTTTGGGCTAATTGGTGCCTACACTGTTGAATAAGATGGTAGGCAAGTATAGTTATCCATAAATGTCCATCAACCCGTCGTTCTTTTTGGTGATAAACAGGGCGCAGTCCTAAAGAGGATTTCATAAACCGAAACGCGTCCTCAACATTTCTGAGAACGTTATATAACTGCCATAGTTCTTTCGCCCCTAAATCAGTATGGTTTGTCCTTAGAAAATAGTATCCCGTTAGGGGTGACCGAAGGGCACTGCTTCGCTCCGCGTTTAAAATAATAACCCAACTTGCCCCCTATCTTGCCCGAAGGACTGGCTGCAACACACGATCTACTGCGCTTCTCTCCTCGCCAAGGTGGAACTACCTTGGCTTTGTCGAGAATCTTGTATCTCGTGGGTTTCGCTCAGTCCTTCAGGTAAGATAGGGGGCAAGTCGGGTTAATACTCAGCTCCTAAGAATGCTTGGAAAGACGTAAGATAGTGGGGATGATGCTATCAGGGTTGAGGGAAATAGAATCGATCCCTTCCTTGAGGAGAAAATCAGCAAATTCAGGGTAATCGCTGGGCGCTTGACCGCAAATTCCCACCTTTCGCTTCTTCTGATGGGCGTCTCGAATTAGCGAAGAGATCATGTGTTTAACTGCGGGATTGCGTTCATCAAACACTGTAGAGAGCTCTTCAGAATCCCGATCTATTCCTAGAACGAGTTGAGTTAGATCGTTGGATCCGATAGAAAACCCATCAAATTTTTCAGCAAACTCTTTTGCTAAGATAATGTTTGAGGGGATTTCAGCCATGACATACACCTGTAATCCGTTGACGCCTCGCTGTAGTCCCTGTTCAGCTAAGACATGAAGAACGCGATCTGCTTCTTCTAAGGTTCTACAAAAAGGGATCATGATGATCACATTGCTAAGTCCCATCTGCTCCCGTACGCGCTTGATTGCACGACACTCCAAGACAAAACCCTCTTTGTATCTCGCATGATAATATCTTGAGGCTCCGCGAAATCCCAGCATTGGGTTTTCTTCATGGGGCTCAAAATATTTTCCCCCGATTAAGTTAGCGTATTCATTTGTTTTAAAATCACTCATCCGCACAATCACAGGAAAAGGATAGCGAGAAGCAGCGATTTTACCTATTCCTTGAGCCAACTGATCGATGAAGTAGTCGGCTTTATTCGAATACCCTCGTGTGAGCTGTTCGATGAGGGTTCGATCTTGCTGATCTTTGACGCGATTGAAATGCACCAAAGCCATGGGATGGATTTTAATATGATCATTGATGATGAATTCCATCCGCGCTAATCCAATCCCTTGACAGGGAATACGCCACCAGCGAAAGGCTGCCGATGGACTGGCGATGTTCATCATGATATCAACAGGAAGCTTTGGCATCGTTTCAAGGCGGATCGTTTGAGAGGAAAATTTGAGATGCCCCTGATACACATAGCCCGCATCGCCTTCTGCACAAGAAACCGTTACATCCTGATGATTCGCTAAGAGTTTTGTCGCGTTATTGGTTCCAACCAATGCAGGGATTCCAAGCTCACGACTCACGATGGCTGCGTGAGAAGTTCTTCCTCCATGATCTGTGATGATCGCGCTTGCCTTTTGCATGATAGGCACCCAATCAGGAGCTGTCATTTCCGTGACGAGGATGTTGCCTTCTTGGAATTGATGGATGGCGGAAATTTTTTTGATCACTTGCACCTTACCAGCAACAATCGCATCGCCGATGGCTAATCCCTTGCAGAGCTGTTTACCTTTTTCTTCGAGAGTATACGTTTTAAAGTGGTCTGCTTGCCTTTGCGATTGTACAGTCTCGGGTCGCGCTTGCACGATGTACAGTTTCTGATCCTTACCATCTTTTGCCCATTCAAT
This sequence comes from Chlamydiota bacterium, assembly GCA_013286595.1. Taxonomy (GTDB): domain Bacteria; phylum Chlamydiota; class Chlamydiia; order Chlamydiales; family Rhabdochlamydiaceae; genus JABDFI01. The sequence continues at coordinate 2,351 of JABDFI010000076.1, forward strand.
GTCCATCGGCATGCCGTAATGCTTTTCGATCACCACGCCCCATCTTGCTAAGTGCAAGATCTCCTCATCACTTAAAACAAATCGCTGCTGATCTTTGAGTGGAGTGGGGACATTCTTAATTCCTTTGGCTCCATAAATCATCTTCTTTTCTTTATCGCCGAGATGCTTCGTAAGAATCGGTGTGCATTTCTCAGTTGTGAGAAGTGGCTTAAAGACGATATACTCATCGGGTGTGACCGTTCCTTGGACCACATTTTCTCCAAGTCCCCAAGCAGCATTGATCACAACGACATCGCGAAAACCCGTTTCCATATCCAGAGTAAATAATACCCCTGATCCTCCAAGATCAGATCGAACCATCTGCTGAATCCCTACTGATAAGGCCACGTCTAAGTGATCAAACCCTTTTGCTTCGCGGTAGCTGATCGCACGATCGGTAAAAAGAGAGGCGTAGCAACGCAAGCAAGCCTTGAGCACATTCTGTTCACCCGCAATATGTAAATAGGTATCTTGTTGACCAGCAAAACTAGCAGAAGGAAGATCTTCAGCAGTTGCACTGCTGCGGACTGCCACATCGACATCGCGTTGCCTTGTTTGGCGGCATAGCTGTTGATAGGCTTCTCGAAATGCACTGACAAATTCCTCTGAAAAAGAACTCTTTAAGATCAGTTGCCTGATCTCAAGTCCTGCTTTTTCAAGAGCTTGAATTCCTTTGCCTCTTTTTCGAAGGATGGAGGCTATTTTTTGATCTAGCTGATTATCGCGAAGAAAAGCGCGATAAGCATCTGCTGTTGTGGCAAATCCATCGGGAACGGCGATGTGTTCTTTTGTTAGCGTGCTGATCATTTCGCCAAGAGAGGCATTTTTTCCTCCTACAATCGGCACGTCGCGAAGTGATAGAGTCTTCAACCAACGGATATGGGATACCATAGAGCCTCGTTGTTCAATGAAGCCCTATCGTACAAAAGAAATTACTTAAAGTCTTGGGAAGATACGTGAGATTTTTCTTTCATGGTTTCGAGGCGTTTATCAATCTCCGAAATTTCACCAAAGCCTACGCTTTTGCGCACAACCTCTCCTCGTTCATCAAAGATCATCAACGTAGGGACTGCTCGTACATTATAGGTAGAAAACAATTCGCTCACCACATCGGCATTGACCTTCAAAAAGGTGATTTTGCCATTGAATTGTTTTGCCCATGATTCATACAGAGGACTAAATGTGCGACAGGGGCCGCAACGCGTGGAATAAAAATCCACAAACACAGGACCTTTTGTTGTTTTTAAGATCGTCTCAAATTGATGGGCCGATGTCACGTCAATCACTTCCTCCTCAATAACAACCGAGGCTACTGCAGCGACAGCTTTAGTCTGCACTTGATAGGAAGAGAGAAATTTTTGTGATTGTAAAGCAGCCTTGGCGCCATCGCCTGCTGCTGAGACTGCCTGTTTAAACTCAGGATCTGCGATGTCGCCCATCGCATACACACCCACAACAGAGGTCTCTTGATGATTTTTTAAGACGATATAGCCTTGAGAATCCAGTTCAAGCTGGTCGCGAAACAGAGCAGTATTCGGGCTAAAGCCAATAGCTAAAAAGAGCGCATCGACAGGCACTTGCTTGATCTTGCCTTGACTCTGTAACACTAAATGCGTGACTTGATCTCGATTGCCTTTAATCTCTTTCACAATCGTTTGATAGTGCACTTCTACATTCTCACGCGCTAAAACTTCTTGCAATCGCTTTTTCTCAATCGATCGGATCTCATCGCGTCTGACAACCCAAACAACCTTTTTGGCGATGTTAGATAAATACTGAACTTCCGTCAGCGAGCTATCTCCACCACCCACAACAGAAACCACTTTATCTTTATAAAGCCCTCCATCACAGACAGCGCATGTATAGACGCCTTTTGTCCAATATTCCTGTTCACCAGGCACGCCCAACATATTAGGTGTAGCACCCATCGCAATGATGCAAGAGTCGGCTTTGTATTTTTTCAACTCATGAGTTTTACCGATGATCTGTTTCGTGGTGATCACAAAAGGGCGTTGTGAAAAATCAACCGCTACGACCTCTTCTGCTCGAATGACCGCACCATTAGTTAGCGCTTGTTTAGAAATTTTTTCACTGAGAGTTTGTCCAGAAATCGCCATTTCACCCGGCCAATTTTGTACATCATTCGATAAAGTGATCGCACCGCCGACAACCGGTCCAGTGAGAACAACAGGCTCAATGCCTGCTCTAGTAAGATAATTGGCCGCTGTCATCGCAGCAATACCGCCACCTATAATCACAACAGGCCGTCTCTCTTCTTGAACAATCACATTTTCAACATGGGGGGATGGTCTACTAGCAGAAAGGAAAGAGGTCACACCCACTGCTATTGCGGCGAGTAATAATAAGAATTTTTTCATCACATTACCTTCAATCATATTAAGCCTCATTATATAGAGATTCCGAATAAAAGAGGACACCTCTATAATCCTGGTCTACTGAACTACTTAGGAGAACACATCAAAAAATGCTTAAGATGTACACAGAACCTCCTGAGGATAAATTAGAGGAATTAATTACACATGCCGAGAAAGATGACGGTCCTCCTCCGCTTCCTCCTGGGGGCATTCCTAAGCAGTGGATGCCGGGATGGATTCGCTGGCCGCTTCGCGTCATCTTTCTTCCCTTTGTTTGGATCGATGTATGGGCCCAATGGTTTGCACGTCAGCTCATACGCCCCCCTTTCAAACAAGAAGGACAGTGCCTAAAAAGAGGGAATTGTTGTTATTACATCTTGATCCCCTTAAAGAAGGGACTATTCGGCAGACTTTTTTACTTGTGGAATACACAGATATTAGGTTTTTACCGTCGCAGTGAAGAGGTTTATGAAAGCGAAGGAAAAAAAGTAGGGGTGATGGGGTGTCGTTATTTAGGTGACAAGGGACAATGTACGCGCTATCTGTTAAGACCTATGGTATGCCGCAAATGGCCTTTAATCGAGTACTTCGGCTACCCTCGACTGATCAAGGGTTGTGGATTTAAAGCCGTACCTAGAAAGCGGTGAGGCCATCTCGTCGATGATTCCTTTGATCGTTCCATTGAATCGATTAGGCGGCACAGAGGTAAACGCTGCTTTAAGAGCCTTTTGCACACCGACATCTTCTAAATAGGAACTCAATAATCCTCTGATTTGATCGGGATGTCTAATCCTTTCTCCTACACCATAATTCAAGACGACGTCGACATTCACCCTTTCCCAAAAGAGAGATCTCTCCGTGTTATCGATTAACATGGGTAACTGCATGGCTAATGCTTCATTGATAGTCCCAGGTCCTGGTTTGGTGATGATCACATCCGCAACAGCCATCAAGTCGGCAACGCGGTCCGTATAGCCAAATACACTCATCGTATTATTGTAATGAATCTTAAGTCTATTTAAGTCGTCGAATAATTTTTGATTGCGCCCGGCCACTACTACTAAATGAGCGGAAAAATCCATTCTGCCGACTTTCTTGGCGTACTCAAAAGCTTTATTGCCACCTGCTCCCCCCATCATGAGTAAAATGACAGGCTTATTAGGCTCGATACCAAGCTCTTGTTTGATCTTGGCATTATCCTTAACTTCGATGAATTCAGGTCGTAAGGGAAGGCCAATGGTCAAAATCGATTCTTCTGGAATATTTTTTTCCAATAACAAGTCGCGTGACGTGGGAAGATCGTTCCCAATAGTCACTTTAAACTGCGGATGCTTGAGCTTTTCTAAACCGTGTACCCAATTGCGCAAGTTGTTATCTGTCGTGATGAGTAAGTAAGGTACATTATGGACGCGCGCTGCTTCCGTGGCTGGATAATTGACAAAAGGGATTAACGAGACAACGAGATCCGGATCAAAAGCTTCAATTGCGGTTCCAATGATATGCTCTAACTTTTCTTCACGCGTATTGAATAAATGAGGAGCGATATGGCGTACGATGAAATTCATCGAACGGGTCCATCCGCTTTGTAACATCTGATTATAGATCCGTTCAGCATAGGGAACGCTCCAGATCCTCAATTGATCAATGGGATGAATGATGTGAATCGCATACTCATCACCCACAACTCTTCTGATCGTAGCAGCGGCGGCTGCGTGACCCCCACCCCCTGTACTCGATAAGATCAGTAGTTTCTTTTGTTGCTTAAATGAGGAACTCGAGTCTTCTGCTACTAATGTCATAGAAAAAAAACACATAGCAAAGAGCACTGTGAAAATGCGTACCAGCGACAAGTGATACCTCAGTTAAGACCACACCAATTTCGCAGCATACTGATTAATCCCTAAACACGACAAGGATTTTTTTTGAGAGTAGTTCAATACAAAAAAACGCAAATTTGTTAATTAATAAAGAGGCAATTGCAAAACTCCCCGACCCAGAAAAATCGATGATTTTGAGTCAGTTTGCCAGCCGCTTAAGCGGCCATGCCCCATTCCCGAGCACATACTCCAAGCGAGTAGGGCTCGGGAGTGGGTGGCAAAATGGCTCAAAAGGGCGATTTTACTGTGGCGTGGAATTTTGCAATTGCCTCTAAATGAACGATTGTTGAGGAACCATGAACAAACGTTACTTAAAATGGCTTCTATATATAGGAGCTCCCCTCTGCCTCCTCTTACCCTTGAACATGATCTGGAATTTCAATTCCTTTTTCAAAACTATCGTATTACAGCCTCAAAAAACAGGTATTACCACACTCAACTTCTATGACAAAGCCCGTGAAAGACCTGTAACTACAGAAGTATGGTATCCTGTGGATCGAGAATCCCCAGCGCAAGCTGCTGCCGGTTTTTGGTTGCGCTGTGATGAAGCACGCGATGCGCCTATCAGTAAAAAACTCGCCAAGTACCCTCTTATCGTCTTATCTCACGGGAATGGCGGTGATCGATTTAACATCTCGTGGCTAGCTGAAATCTTAGCTTCCAATGGCTACATCGTCGCTGCGATGGATCATTATGGTAACACCTGGAATAATAAAATCCCTAAATGCTATGCCAAACCCTGGGAAAGACCTAAAGACGTCTCTTTTGTCATCTCAGAATTGCTCAATGACGCCACCTTTAAAGACAGAATTAACACCAAAAAAATTGGCTTCTCTGGTTATTCTTTAGGAGGTGCGACGGGCATTTGGGTCGCGGGAGCAACACCTGGCCAAGTCGATCCACAATCCATTGCCGAGGTGTGCCAGCAAGAATTGAAAGAACTAGTCACCCCAGATATCATTAAACAAATTGACTTCAACGAAGTCCTGCAATCCTTTCACGATGAACGCGTAGGCGCTTTTCTCTTGATGGCACCAGCACTGGGATGGCTCTTTGATGAAACCAGCTTGAACTCGATCGACCGCCCCGTTTACATTTTCACGACAGAAAAAGATCGCGTTGTCTCTCCGGAAAAAAACGCTCAACTATTCGCGAAACGCCTTTCTAAAGCAACCCTGAAAATCTTTAAAGGAGATGGAGACCATTACGTCTTCTTAAACTGCGCCTCCCGCATGGGAAAAAGAATTTTAGAGCCCAAGTTATGCGAAGATGCTCAAACAGTAGAAAGGCGCAAGATCCACGAAGAAATTGGCAAACTAGCCATCGAATT
>JABDFI010000077.1:0-1420 GCA_013286595.1 Chlamydiota bacterium
GAAATTATTCACCGCCTTCCCTTTACGCTTGTGTAGCTCAGATTCAATCCACATCACTAAAACATTTCTAGACCATCCATTTTTGATCGTTTGCTGAGCGTACCAAAGACGGTCTTTATGCTGTTCAAGGCGTTGCATAAGAGCGATATTGTGTCCCCAAGGAATTTGCGAAACAGCTGTTTCGTAAATGCCATCAGGGTAGCTTTCAGCAAATTGGCGCATCAATTCCAGGTTTCTTTTTGAAAATCCCGCTACTCCTGGAAAGGCATTGGCTAAGTCAGTGGCAAGGCGTTCTACTACCTTTGATCCCCAGCCTTCTTTCTTGGTCTTTTTCAAAAGATTCTGGCCAATATCCCAGTAGAGTGAAGTTAACTCTAGATTGACCGAAGCAGCGGCTTTTAACTGGGCTGTCTGGATTCTGGATTTCAAGCTGTTAAGAAAATCTGAGTAGTCTGATGGGATCTTGGATTCCGACACTTTGAGTGCTACAGATTTTTGCGCTTTTTTGGCCATCTTTTGCCCTTCTTGAAATAGAGGAAGATTTTGACACCTCTGACAGGAAAAGTCAATGGTCTTCAAAGCTTATGTGTGTTTGATTTGAAGGCTACTTATGATTCAGCTATTGCAAAGCATTAGCCAATTAACGAACTATTCATCTTCACTAAAAAGTCTGACATTCCATTCTTTAATCAATGAAGTTTCTTCATCTTCTATATATTTCTTAAAAGCACGCTTTACGTAGTCTGCCTGACAATGAATATCAAAAGCTTTGATATCGCTATACTCTTGAAGCAATACGATCTTGTATTTTGATTTTCCTGGAGCACCTGGGTGAGGTATTTGCCGAGTGGCATGTGCCCTTATGCAGCCAGTTTCGTTTGCTTTAGTTAAAGCCATCAACTCTTTAAAAAAATTCCATAGTTCTTCTTCGCAATTTTCCTTAGGTAACCATTCGGAAACAACAAACACATGACCTGACATGCACTCCCTCCCATATAACCATTTTTCATCATTTGAAATAGCAGGTAAACTTGTAGCTAAAAAACCAAGTATGAAGGTGAAGAATAGCATTTTTTTCATAGTTTGACCTCATGTTCGAGGTGTTATATCTTGCTATTCTCAAGAAAGGAAGGGAAATCTGGCATATCGCCTTCTTATTTGTGCAAGCAGTGCCTGCACAATTTGGATGTAGGGCAAGCCCTTTGCGATTTTCCGCATTTTTTACGCAACTGAACGGAAAACAAGCGAATATTTTAGAGCTCATCCGAATAAAATCTTAAAGGCGTTGAGAGGATAATCGAGTTCTGGTTTAATCTCTGTTGTTCAGAGTTTTACGCCGAATGGGTCTGAAAATCCTTGTGTCGCTGGTTCGATTCCAGTTCTGGCCAAAAAAAAACCCTGCAAGAGCAGGGGTTTATTT
>JABDFI010000077.1:1430-7946 GCA_013286595.1 Chlamydiota bacterium
GCCGGCTTTCAGGACGACGACGCACGAAGTGCGCATCGCCTGAAAGGATTCCAGTTCTGGCCCTATCTTCTCTTGCACGCATATTGCTCAAGCCAGTAAAGTCTCAAACTTTCTTAATCCTAATCAAGGGGAAATTATGTCTTCTCTAACAAGTATTGTCGGTGGTTGCTTTGCTTTTGTTGGGTTTTGTACTGGTATTGATCAGCTTGTAAATGTCAGGAGAGCATTTGAAAATGCAGTCCAACCCATAGAAAATGATGAGGCTTGTAAAAAAGTGCTGCGGGTTGCAGCTGAGGCACTAAACCGTATTGGCTATGGCTTAGGGGCAGTTGGTTGTATCGTTTTAGGCGTAGGAATGATCAACGTGGCACCACAAATCGGATTCTTTGCGGCGATTTTTGCAGCAGCTACTGCAGCAATGGCCTACTTTGCTGCATCTCTGGGTTGTTTAACGGCGGCGGCGTTAAGCTCAGTTTATGGGGGAACACCTGCTCCGCTACAAAGGAGCGCACACTAATAGACTCCTTTCTCCTTAAAGGCTTCCATTCAGGTTGATTCAATTCCCCTCGGTAATAACCCAACTTGCCCCTATCTTGCCCGAAGGACTGGCTGCAACACACGATCTACTGCGCTTCTCTCCTCGCCAAGGTAACTACCTTGGCTTTGTCGAGAATCTTGTATCTCGTGGGTTTCGCTCAGTCCTTCGGGCAAGATAGGGGGCAAGTTGGGTTAATAGCAAAATTAAACACCGAGAGCACCGAGACACACCGAGGAAAATTATCTAATTATTTGCGAACCTTTCTATAGATAAGGCTCATCCAGGAGCCAAAAAGGGTCAGGACAATTCCTATGGAAAGGCTCCAAATTCCAGCTATCCGATGTTCGGCTTTTTTGTGGGGTTCGGTGTTGGTAAAGACATGGCCTAATCGAATAAAGAAGTCTTTCACTTTATCCATAAAATTCTTGGCTTCAAGCGTATGATGCTGCTGCATCCAGATAGTACCAAAGATAATTAATGTGATCCCACAAAGGGCAATTAATACGCCTAATAACTGCTTCCCTGTCATAGTTGCTCCCTTTTTAAACTCTTTCTACGCAAAAAGGTAAAGAGAGTAAAGAGAGAAAAGATTCTAGACGCATCTTGGGCAAAGATCTGTGGTGAAGGAGAATGGAAAGTAAAAATCCATGGAAGAGGTAGACCCAGAAAAATGGGTTAAACTGCATATCGCAATCGATGCAGAGACTCAGAAGATTGTGGCAGAGGTTACTACAGAAAGTACTGTTGCAGATAGCTCCATGACGAAAAGACAATCTTCCTTCAGTTGAGCAAATTGAAGCGGAATTGAAAAGATAAGTGAAGAAAAATGACGGAATATTGCCGTAGTCGCTCATTTTTCAGCCTTGAATTCGATCGTCTTCAATCGCCAAGTTTTTCTAGAAATAATCTGTTCTTCCCTATAATCTTTGACCGTATTGGTTGATTTGAAGTCATTCAAAGAAACGAAGCGCTTGAGCGCGAGCCGGCTTTCAGGACGACGACGCACGAAGTGCGCATCGCCTGAAAGGATTCCAGTTCTGGCCACATCTTCTTTTGTTGGAGAAATTACGGAAATCCAACGGTTTCTAAAATTCCTTAAATCACCCAAAACAGATCTTTTAGAATTTCAACACAGCCAGCATATGGCTTATTGCGCAAGAAATGTTGCGCAATAAGAAGGAAGCGATTGTTAGAGTTGCGGGAGGCGGCTGAAGGCAAAGACAGGCGAGAAACTCAAATGATTTTAAATCATAAATCAGCCATCGAATTTTTGTTGGAATCAATGGTCTTTTGGCGGTGTATGAACTCAACCAGGTTGAACTTTTGGCTGAAGTGTTTGCTTGGGCTTATGAACGATCTTGCCTTAGGTACTCAGCTGCCCGAAAAACTCTTGGAGACCCGGATCCGTTTCGTATTCGCTATAGAACATTAAGGAAAGAAACTGTTGCGATTGTTGTTCGTGGAAAGATGAATAAGAAATCGGCCACCGCTTTTATCCGAAAGTAGGCAAAGAACATGATCCCAGACGATGATCAGATGAAATTTGTCGAAGTTGTTGAGACTGAGTTAATGAATTTACATGAGGGAAACATTTCTCGTTATGGATTAAGATCGTCAGAAGTGGCGAGGTGGCAAAAGGGATGGTTTTGATGTTTCTCAAGAGGTCTATTATATGAATTTGTATTTTCTTGTCATAGACAGTCAAAACAGGCTCGTTTTCAAGAAGAAACTTAAGAGGAGCGCTGAAGCAGAAGTCTTGATGTCAGAATATCGAAAGCTAGATTTTATTTCTTATAGTTTGGAAGGAAAAACATTTGCGACAGCCCTGTCTAATTCTGGACTGGAATTAATTAAGGAAAGTGCCTTTTTGACCAAGAGAGAGCTTAAGGAAACGCTGTATTTCACTGACAAAACAATACAGGAACTTCTGGGTCAGCCGGACCAGATCGTGAAGTTGAAAGGTCCTGGAGAAAAATTTGCCCATCTTTATTCAAAAACCAGAATTCAGAGTGTTCTTGAAAGCTCAGAATATAAGGCTCATGCGGAGAAGAAAAGAGAAAAAAAGAAGAAACTAATTCAGTCATTCTCTGCGGTGCCGTCGAAAACCTCTTATGTCAGTGAAAAGCAGTCGGAAAAGCAGACTGAGCCTGGGTTGTCTTCTTACCGCGCAGATCAAGACAGGTTAAAGCATCTTATCAGCAAGATGAGAAAGGACTGGGATCTGAACGAGTATAAGGACTTTTTCTCTGTTGCGCGTGAACAAAGACGAAAACATGTCTTTTTTGTCGGTCCTACCAACAGTGGAAAGAGCTATCGTGGATTTAACGAGTTAGTCTTGGGCGAATCGGGAGCTTATCTTTCTCCTTTACGACTTCTGGCGCTAGAAGGGCAAGAGGAAATTGAAAAAAGAGGAAAGGAATGCTCTCTTCTGACAGGGGAGGAGATGGAAATTAAAGCTGGCGCTAGATTTATTGCTTCTACGATCGAAATGGCCAATCTGGATGAATGGATTGACTGCGTTCTAATTGACGAGATTCAAGTTATTTTAGACAAGAACCGTGGGTGGGCATGGTCGCAGGCCATTGTTGGAATTCCGGCGAAGAAGCTGATCATGACGGGAAGTGAGGAGTGTATCCCCACTTTGAAGCGACTCATTGAAGATTATCTAGGTGAGGAGCTAGAAATCATTCCTTTGTGTCGGATCGGAAAGCTTGAAATTCATAAAAGACCAACTCATAATCTCGCTCACATCGAGCCTAAGACTGCGATTATCGCGTTTTCAAGACGGAGCGTTCTTGCATACAAGAAAGAGTTGGAAGATTCAGGAAGAAAAGTCTCTGTGCTTTATGGCAATCTCAGTCCTGGTGTTCGCAGGGAGGAAGCCAGGAGGTTTAGATCTGCAGAAACAGATATCCTTGTGGCTACAGATTGCATTGGAATGGGACTGAACCTTCCGATCAAGACTGTGCTGTTTTCACAAACCACCAAGTTTGATGGGAGAGATTCCAGGAATCTGACTGCACAGGAGGTGAAACAGATTGCAGGTCGTGCGGGGAGGTATGGTAAGTTTGAATGTGGTTATGTCGGTGCCATCAATAAGTCGAGTCTTACTCTTGTCAGTCAGCATATCCAGTCGCAACAATCCCATTTTTTGGAGTCGTGTGTTGTTAGACCCACCGAAACACAACTTTCAGTTATTCGAGAGCAAATCGGATGTGACAGTATAAAAAGCACACTCTCCTTATTTGTTAAGCTGAGCAAACCCAATTCCATTCTCATTTGCTCTGATTTGACGGAGATGTTGGAATTAGCGGAGCAAATTGAAATGAGACCTCAGCTCAAGAGCCTTTCTTTTTCTGATAAATATGTATTTATTTCTGCTCCTATCTCTTCAAAGGAAATATTGATCAAAATGTATATTTCATGGCTCATCTCCTATTCTAGAGGAATTCCAGTTTCTTTTCAAAAAGGTGCTTTCAGTAAATTTCCTAGGCATTCCAGTACTAATGATGACAGCATTTTAAATGAAGCAGAAAACTGTGTAAAGATGCTGGTACTCTATCATTGGCTTGCAAGGAGGAAATCAGAGCACTTCCCCGGTCTAACAATCTGTGAAGAGCTGCGCGAACAAGTTAATACCTTTATTGAAAACTCACTCAAAAAGAAAGGTCTCCACAGGAAATGTTCTTCCTGTTCAATGAAGCTACCCGTTCACCATGTGCACAAGATTTGTGAAAAGTGTTTTCGTCTTAACACTTACAAATTTTATTAATCTCGACTTTGCAACTTTTTTGGGGTAATTCAATTTTTCTGGTAATAGTTTATCTACACCCCCTCCTTATACAAATAAAGCTGGTGCCACTGAACGAAGAAGTAGCGTTCTCCGAGGAGCCATGGATTTTATAATTAAGATCGAGAAATTTTCAGAGAATAGAACAACAGATAACTTTATTCTGTTGAGCTTTCTCCGCTCTTCGTTTTAGGTAATTTGCCAGTAGAGAATCGTAAGTTTCTTTCTCCGATTCAGGGAAAACTTGCTTTCGAATCTCTTGAATCTTCGGATCCTCTTTAAACTTTGGCTCCGCATCTGACCAACGGTAAATATTGACCAATAGGTCGCCCGCTTTTCTTTGGGCAATGGATCCTTCTTTGTGAGTTTTTGTCTCAGCTTTGAGGCAGGAAGCGAGTTCTAAAATAAATGCATACGACTGAGTTTTCTGGGCATTCTCGAACAAGGCGAAGGTAGAACCTTTTTTGTGAATTCTTGCAGCTTCGGTGGGTTTATTTTTGCTTATTACCGAACAACTTCGAATAAAGTTTTCGGCTAATTCAGGGTAATTAGAAAGGGCTAATTAAACATATTCAGATCTCATAAAAATCCTTTGTTTTACATGTGATTATAATGGGAATCTATTTATAGCTCCACTCTGACTTAATTGTTAATTTCGCTTATTTCTTTTTATATTGCTTGCCTTCAATTTTTTTGGTAGCTCCATGAGGAACTTTGACAGGGATAGATTCGAGTACAGGATCTTTAACAATAATGGGGCAGAGGGCATGAGCTGATAATTTGTCATTCAAAATTTGAAAGTGATATTGGCCAACATAGATGTATATTGAATATTTTTTTAAATTAACTCCTTTATCTTGCAGTTTTGCTAACGTAGCAATCACTTTATGCGCCATGAAATTTGAGCGGTGAATACCATTGAAAGTATCATACAAAGCTCGTCCATAGGGTGTGCCGCTTGTCTGAAAAAGACCTTCCAAATCCCCTTTAAGGATAGGTTCTGCATAGAAAATATCAAATAATGCTACCGCGTTGAAAGGCGCGGAATCTTTGATGGCTTTATTAACGGCGATTGTTTTTGCTACTGCGGAGTACTCTGCGATCAAAAAAAGAACGCTAAAGTCATTACCTAGACGAGAGCATAAGTTCAATGTGTCGAAGGTTCTTCTGGTCAAGAGATCTTTTTTTTGGACGGCGGGGGTTTTTGGTAACTCCTCATCCAACTTACGAAATAATTGCTGAAGTGCTTTTAAAGTTTTTTCATAGGGAATGCTTAAAGCGGGGTGAAAGTAGGTCCACGGAATGGTTTTTTCCAGTCCTAATTTATGCGGATCGTACTTTTTAAAATTTTCACCCAAGACAATTTTCTTAAAATAAGGGTCCAAATAGAGTTCGTTTATGAGTTGAAGATAGCTTCCCATCAAATTTGCGTCTAGACCTTCAATAGGTGTTTCTGAAGACATTTCTTTCATTAAATAAAATTTTCTGCATTGCGCGTTATGGATTGTAAGTCGGACGACTGAATTCAAAGACCTATTATTATCACTATGTAATTCTTCCAGAGAATAAAGATAGCGTTCTGGAATTTCGAACTCTCTGGATTCCAAAAAAGTTATTCTGTCACTTGATGATATCTCTGCTAGATGCTCGATAAATTCATGGTCCTTAGAGTGATTCGAGGATTTATAAACTGTGATTCTTTCAACGAGAGGACCGGAAAAAAGTGCTTGGATTTTTTCCTGTTTCGGCATTGCTTTGTTCCAAGCTTTGCATACATGACTGGCGTGAGTTGCTTCTTGAGCGGAAAGGAAGCTGAATATACGTCCTAAAACGTTGCTATCGAGAGCCTCGCCAGGCGTTGCAGGTTTAGAAGAAGGCTTAGATGGGATAACTGCAGGCGGCGCAGATGCAGATAAGTTTAAGGGGGCTAAAACTAGAGATGATACTGGAGTCATAATTTTCCTTTGGTTTTTATTATATGCTTCATATTTTATTAGTTTTCTTATTTAAAATCAATTCAATTAGTTAATATTTTTATTTTATTATTATAATTATAGGTTCATCCGGCAAATGGATGCCTTCCCATAGAGAATGGGTTTAGCGGTCAGAAAAGTTAAACTATGTTGATAATTAACTGTTTAGAAATTGCAGGATTGTTCAGAAAAAACCAGAATATAAAGTAATTCTT
>JABDFI010000078.1 GCA_013286595.1 Chlamydiota bacterium
TAAGACTTCGCGTCTAGATCTTCCAAGCAGTATGTAGATCAGAGCGTAGCCTAGAGATTGCTCCTAGTAGAAATTTCTGAGGAAAGCTTTTTTCTGTGAAAGCGCTTCTACCAAAGTCACTCCTATGTTACCAGGAATAAAACACCTATAGAGCCATCTAAGAATCCATCCATGGAGAAGATGTTCTCCATGGATTGGAATAAAAGTTTACGACTTAATAATAGTAAATCTACAATTAGGGCAGGTATTCTTCCCAGTTAGCCAAGGCTGAAGACAGGCGTCATGAAAAAAATGACCACAAGCCGTCGTCACTCGTTGATTCATATCGCTAAAGGTATCCAGGCAAATGGAACAAGACTCTTCCTCTTCCTTAGGAGCTTCTACTTTCGCAGAATAAGTAGGAAGCACTCGATACTTGAGCACCTCGATCACAGCTAGCCTAAAACGTGCTGGATTATCAAAACGATGCAATTCCCCCCATTTCTCGCCCCCTTTTGGGTGAGGGGCTAGTTGATAAACTTGGCCGAAAATAGCATTCCTTGTCTCTTCCGGTAACTCATTTAACAAATGATCGATGTGCTGATTCGTGGCGTTCGATTGATTGATGAGATCAAGTAAGGGATCAATCGATAGTTCTTTAAAAAAACCTGGACGAGACATGTTCAAACTAGCAAGAGCTTGCGCCAATCTCAGACGATCAAAATCACGATAACGATTCTTTTTACCCCATTCATCACCACCTTTTGGCTGTGAAGCCAACATATAGATGTAATAATCCATTCTATCTCTGAATGCGGCGTCCGTACATTCGATCGGAATTAGCTTCGCCTTAAATGCTTTTACAGCATCCGAGGAAATTGCCGAATTATCTAGATTAAGTGAGGTTAGAGATGTGAGTTTTGATAGATGGGCAAGGCCAGTATCTGTGATATTTGAGCAGCAACTTAGATTAAGTGAGGTTAGAGATGTGAGTTTTGATAGATGGGCAAAGCCATCATCTGTGATATTTGAGCAGAAGCTTAGATCAAGTAATCTTAGAGATGTGAGTTTTGATAGATGGGCAAAGCCATCATCTGTGATATTTGAGCAGAAGCTTAGATCAAGTGAGGTTAGAGATGTGAGTTTTGATAGATGGGCAAAGCCATCATCTGTGATGTTTTTGCGCCACCTTAGATCAAGTGTGCTTAGAGATGTGAGTTCTGATAGATGGGCAAGGCCAGCAGCTGTGATGTTTTGGCAGTCGCTCAGATCAAGTGAGGTTAGACATGTGAATTTTGATAGATGGGTAAGGCCAGAACCTATGATGTTATAGCAGGAGCCCAGATTAAGTGAGATTAGAGATGTGAGAGATGATAGATGGGCAAGGCCATCATCTGTGATGTTTTGGCAGTCGTTTAGATCAAGTGAGGTTAGAGATGTGAGTTTTGATAGATGGGTAAGGCCATCATCTGTGATCTTTTCGCATAAACTTAGATTAAGTGAGCTTAAGAGTGATGATAGATGGGCAAGGCCAGCATCTGTGATGTTT
The DNA here is from genome assembly GCA_013286595.1 of Chlamydiota bacterium. Lineage (GTDB taxonomy): Bacteria > Chlamydiota > Chlamydiia > Chlamydiales > Rhabdochlamydiaceae > JABDFI01. Next base: position 1,529 of record JABDFI010000078.1, read on the forward strand.
TTGCACGCGCTTAGATCAAGTGAGGTTAGAGATGTGAGTTCTGATAGATGGGCAAGGTCATCATCTGTGATGTTTCGGCAGGCGCTTAGATTAAGTGAGATTAGAGATGTGAGAGATGATAGAGGGGCAAGGCCAGGACCTGTGATGTTATAACACAAACTTAGATCAAGTAAAGTTAGAGATGTGAGTTTTGATAGATGGCCAAGGCCAGTATCTGTGATGGCTGAGCAGTTACTTAGATTAAGTGAGGTTAAAGATGTGAGTTTTGATAGATGTGCAAGACCAGCATCTGTGAGGTTTCCGCAATGGTCTAGATCAAGTAAAGTTAGAGATGTGAGACATGATAGATGGGCAAGACCAGCATCTGTGATGGCTGAGCAGTGAATTAGATTAAGTGAGGTTAGAGATGTGAGAGATGATAGATGGGCAAGGCCAGCATCTGTGATGTTTCTGCATCCGCTTAGATCAATTGAGGTTAGAGATGTGAGAGATGATAGATGAGCAAGGCCAGCATCTGTGATGTTTCTGCATCCGCTTAGATCAATTGAGGTTAGAGATGTGAGTTTTGATAGAAGGGCAAGGTCAGCATCCGTGATGTTCTTGCAATTAGACAGATTGATAGATCTAATGCGGCTGCCACTTACTTGTTCAAGAAATTTAAGATCTCTTAAATTAGTTATTCCGGAAAGATCTAGACGGCCGTTGTTGATGAGGGATAGATTCCTCCAATCTTTGCATACTCGATGCACGCCGGTTATTTGTTCTTTAGCTGGAAGGAAGCTTAATATGTTTGCTAAAACGTCTTTAGAGATAGACGTGATGTGATTCTTTGCGCATTGGGGAGTAGTTTGAGAAAGATCATGTACAGACGCTGGCTGCGCTGTCGCTTGTAAAGTTAAAGGAACTAAGCCGGATAATGACATTGTTAAATCTCCTGATTGTGATTAGTATTATAATTATTATATCTATATTCTCATTTTATTTAAAAATTAAAAATTAATTTAATTTATCAATTAAATTAAAAAATAATCCTAACCATGGAACAAGAAAAATCAAATAATTCCCTACTAGTCAGCTAGATTTCTCCATCCTTAAGTGATAATGTGCTTAGATTTTGCACTGACTTTTTTCACCTGCCGACGAAGGAGCGTTAGCCAAGGCTGAAGACAGGCGTCATGAAAAAAATGACCACAAGCCGTCGTCACTCGTTTATTCATATCGCTAAAGTTATCCAGGCAAATGGGACAAGACTCTTCCTTAGGAACTTCTACTTTCGCAGAATAATTAGGAAGCACTCGATACTTGAGCACCTCCATCACAGCTAGTCTAAAACGTGCTGGATTATCAAAACGATGTAATTCTCCCCATTTCTCGCCCCCTTTTGGGTGAGGGGCTAGTTGATAAACTTGGCCGAAAATAGCATTCCTTGTCTCTTCCGTTAACTCATTTAACAAATGATCGATGTGCTGATTCGTGGCATTCGATTGATTGATGAGATCAAGTAAGGGATCAATCGATAGTTCTTTAAAAAGACCTGGGCGTGACATGTTCAAAATAGTAAGGGCTTGCGCCAATCTCAGACGATCCAAATCACGATAACGATTCTTTTTACCCCATTCATCCCCACCTTTTGGCTGTGAAGCCAGCATATAGACGTAATAATCCATTCTATCTCTGAATGCGGCGTCCTTACATTCGATCGGAATTAGATTCGCCTTAAATGCTTTTACAGCATCCGAGGAAATCTCCGAATAATCTAGATTAAGTGAGGTTAGAGATGTGAGTTTTGATAGATGGGCAAGGCCAGCATCTGTGATGTATTTGCAGTATCTTAAATTAAGTGAGCTTAAGAGTGTGAGTTTTGATAGATGGGCAAGGCCACCATCTGTGATGTTTTTGCACGCGCTTAGATCAAGTGAGGTTAGAGATGTGAGAAATGAGAGATAGACAAGGCCAGCACCTGTGATGTTTGAGAAGCTTAGATCAAGTAATCTTAGAGATGTGAGTTTTGATAGATGGGCAAGGCCACCATCTGTGATGTTTTTGCACGCGCTTAGATCAAGTGAGGTTAGAGATGTGAGTTCTGATAGATGGGCAAGGCCATCATCTGTGATGTTTGAGCACCCATTTAGATCAAGGGAGGTTAGAGATGTGAGAGATGATAGATGGGCAAGGCCAGCATCTGTGATGGCTGAGCAATAACTTGGATTAAGTGAGGTTAGAGATGTGAGTTTTGATAGATGGGCAAGGCCACCATCTGTGATGTTTTTGCAATGGCTTAGATTAAGTGAGCTTAAGAGTGTGAGTTTTGATAGATGGGCAAGGCCAGCATCTGTGATGTTTAAGAAGGTTCCACCTAGATTAAGTGAGGTTAGAGATGTGAGAGATGATAGATGGGCAAGGCCAGCATCTGTGATGTTAAAGCACCACTTTAGATTAAGTGAGCTTAAGAGTGTGAGTTTTGATAGATGGGCAAGGCCAGCATCTGTGATGTGGCTTAAACACCCCCATAGATTAAGTGAGCTTAAGAGTGTGAGTTTTGATAGATGGGCAAGGCCAGCATCTGTGATGTTATAGCACCCTCGTAGATTAAGTGAGCTTAAGCGTGTGAGAGTTACTAGATGGGCAAGGCCAGCATCTGTGATTTTCTTGCACTTAGATAGATTGATAGAGGTAATGCGAGTGCCACTTGCCTTATCAAGAATGGTTTTAAGATCTCTATCCGATAAATTGGTCAGTCTAGAAAGATCTAGACAGCCGTCGTTGACGAGAGATAGGTTACGCCAAGCTTGGCATACATGATGGACGCGAATTTTTTCTTGAGCAGGAAGGAAGCTTAATATACGTCCGAAAACGGCACTAGGGATAGCCTGTATGCCAGTTGTTGCGTGTTTAGGTGTAGCTTGTGAAGGGGCAAGCACAGCCGCTGGCTGCGCTGTCGCTTGTAAAGTTAAAGGAACTAAGCCGGATAATGACATTGTTAAATCTCCTAATTGTAATTAGCGTTATAATTATAATATCTATACTGTCATTTTATGAAAAATAAAAAATTAATTTAATTTATCAATTAAATTAAAAAAATAAACCCAAACATGAAACAAGAAAAACAAATAATTCCCTACTAGTTAGCTAGAGGATTCTCTTTGATCAGCGTTTTCTTCGATTCTATTGGGAAAGTTCCAAACGAGCGGCAAAGGATCAGTCCTTTGTGTTAAAGGAAAAGCTTTCAAGTACACTGAAATACAACCAACTCGACTTTGATGACTTCCTCGCTGACGCTCGTCAGCCATGAGATTGTAAAAATAAAAATTGATAGAGCGACTCTTATTCAACAAACAAATCAGCAGTAAATCAGTAGCAATTAAAATTTAAGTTCACATGTAAATAAAATCAAAATTTACTCGTATACTCTTCTTCCATATCACATCCTTTGTTCAAGAAAAGTTTTGATTTTAAAGGCATGACAAGAAAAAATTCTTCTAAAATTCTAAAAAACTACGCCCCATGGGTGAACGGAAAAAATCAAGCCGGACTGGCTTGCGTTGCAGAGAGGGGGCAGAATGTGGGATCCGATTTTCATCATGCACATTAAGCATATCATGATGATCATGTTTTGTTTGTCGCTCGATCCACAGACTTAAGACTTCGCGCCTAGATCTTCCAAGCAGTATATAGATCAGAGCGTAGCCTAGAGATTGCCCCTAATAGAAATTTCTGAGGAAAGTTTTTTTCTGTGAAAGCGCTTCTACCAAAGTCGCTCCCTACAGGCTTAGATAGAGAGATATCTTGATCGGAAGCATCTTTATAAAGATGATAGGTAATACCAAAAAGAGCATGAGCCAGATTGGTTTGACCAGAGGGTCGATCTAATTCATGGAAAGAACTAGATTCTAAAAACTCGACGAGATGCTGGACGCGATGACCATGACTTAATGAAATGGCTTCTTCAAGTTCTTTTATAATCTCTTCAATCAGGGTGCGATCTAGGGCACGTCGACGTTGCAGCTCTGTTGATTGAAAATCATTCCCCACGTTATGGAACGATTTGTCTCCATAATGCATATCAGCCACTAACACCTGTGGGATTTCATTTTTGTGAATAGAATAGAGATGAAAGAAGGTGCGATCCTGATGAGTTAAGGTAAGCTCAATCAAGGACTTTGCAGGATCAGAAACCAAGGATCTAGCAGATAACAATTGAGTAACGACACTGGAATCCGTCTGCTTGGGTTCAATTTTTTCTTTTTGTGCTTCAATTGATAAAGTTAAAGGCTGTAAGGCCAAAGGAAGCCCACTCTTTTTTCCCTCTTTGACGGAGAGTCTTTCTATTTCAGGGGCAACTGTTTTTTCTAAAATTTCAAAACTTTTTATGGCAATGGATTGCTCTTCACTAGCACTAAAGTGAAGCCCCTCCAGTCTTTGTTGAAACACTTGAGATGTTGCGGTTGGTAAATCCAATCGAACCATTCCCTCAGCGGGAGCTTCCTCTTCCTTATGCAAAAGAGGCACTTGAGCCATCTCTTGTCCACATGCTTTCGGCAGTTGACACACCGCTGGAAGGCGTTTACAAATGCTACCCATTTTTGACACCAGTTCCGAGAAGCGATCTACTTGCTGTCGTAGATCTGATGCTTCTTTTTCTAGGTCCGATTCATCTCCTTCTGATAGTTCCCATTCTCCTGATTCTGTCACAATAGTGCCGCCAAGATAGCCCCATCTTTGTGGATCGACTTGCCCCTCAGAATAAGCTCGTGACCAACCTCCGGCTTCTATGCTCATAACCGCTCCGTTTTTAAGCATTACGACGAAATGTGTCATTGATTTGAACGACGCGTTCTTGGAAATCCGTCTCGACTTGCTTTCTCTGTTGCTCAGCAGCCTCTTTAAACGTTTTCACGTTTCTATCGTAAACAGCTTGAGCTTCAGCTAGAACAGCAGAGCCTTGAGTTCTACCTCTAGCAAAATGCTGTTCCCAATAATCTCTTGAAACGCGAGCTCTAGCAATAGGATCATTCGGATTGCGATTTAAATCAACATGATGTTCTGTTCGTCTCTTAAAAGCTTCCCAGTCGCGATCAGCTTCAGCGTCTTGAGCTATCGCTACAGCTTTACGTGCACATTCCAACGCTTGACGATGAGGCTCACATTGCTCATTTAGCATGCTGTCAATGGCTCGAAGACGCGTAGCTTTACCCTGTTTTGCTAAGGAAAATTCGCGCTGACAATCTCGTAGCGCTTGTAATCGACGTGAACCTAAAGGAAGAATTTCATAAGATGCAAGCTGCTCGATGTTGTAGGTGCTGACGATCTGAGTTCCCAGCATGAGCTCTCCAGAGAACATGATCTCTTGATTCCATTTTTCACAGAGCTCTCTTGGATGAGGAATCACATAGGAAATAGTACCTCCATTATCGCGGTAACTCTGATAAGCTCTTTGTACTTCTACGTACTTTTCCAGTGCAAAATTGACTGTTCCCCGTTGATGGAATGAGTAGCGGTATCTCTCGGGAAATACTTCAGGCATGGGGATCCCGTATTTGAACATGTTATCCCATCCGTGTTCTTGAATACTGAATTCTAAATGCTTCATAGCTGCTTGTTGCCGGTAACTAGCTAATTCTGTGGGATTATCATAATCCTTAACGCGCGTAATTTCCCATGCAAGTCCTCCCCCTAAGGTGAACGCTGTCCCAGTAATCAAAGCAATAAAAAAAGGAGTTAGCGCTAAACTAGCAGAAAACACAATAGCAGCAATACCCGTAGCAACAGCAAGCGTAGCAAAAAAGCCTAGGGCAAATTTTTGAGTCTTAGCACTCACCCAATTCGAAGATTGTGAAACAGTGTGAAGGGAAACTAATGCTTGGGCTCCATCCAATTGAACAGTAGACATATTTTTCTCCTAAAAAATTCATTTTTATACACAGATGAATTCACAAATTGGGAAGTTGGCAAAAGAAGCGGCACAAATTTTTGTGTCTGGAGCGAGCGACCATTGCTGAATAGAGCAAGGCGCGAGTGAAGACCAAAAATTTGCTGCCAAGCTGACGTAGCCAAAAACCAATTTTGGATTTTATTTGTGTATAGCAGAAAATTATAAAAACATTCCTAATTACAATCA
>JABDFI010000079.1 GCA_013286595.1 Chlamydiota bacterium
CTGGGGTGACAGCGACTAGGCTTGGGTCGCTTTCGGCCATGTGAAGAAGATGTTTGCCGAAGATCTGAGGGAATGTCGGTTTACTAGCTGAAGGCAAAAATTTTCCTGTGGATTTGTCAAAGGGCTTACATCCGTGGTACGTAATAGGATTTTCAATCGCTGAATCCATTCCTTTGCCCTTCAACGTGATCACGTGGAGAAGAACAGGTCGCGTGCAGTGTTTTAAAGCTTCTAAGACATCGATGAGTTGAGGAATATCGTGTCCATCAACTGGGCCGACATAGTCTAAGTGAAATTGCTCGAAAAAAGGCGCTGTGCTGACGAGATTTTTCACAGATTCTTTCAAGCGATTGCCGTGCATGGCCAATACGCCACCGTATCCGGGGATTTTACCCAAGAGATGCTCGATTTCTTGATAGATTTTATTGGACCTTGGATTATTGATGAAACGACTCAAAATATGAGTCATCGCTCCAACGTTATGAGAAATCGACATCCGGTTGTCATTGAGCAGGACGATGAAACGTTGAAGGTCTTTGGGGATGTTGTTGAGGGCTTCTAGTGTTAGTCCACAGGTAAGACTTGCATCGCCTAAAATGGGGATGACATGTTCTTGCCTCTTAGTCAGATCTCGATTTTTTGCTACCCCTAAAGCAAGAGAAAGAGCCGTACCTGCATGACCAGCATAGAAATGATCGTGTGGCGATTCTTTCGGATGAGCAAATCCACATAATCCTTTAAATTGACGGATCCGATCAAATTTTTCTTGGCGTCCGGTCAGGAGTTTGTGCGAATAGGTCTGGTGGCTGACATCAAAGATCAGCTTATCATCAGGGGAGTTAAATACCTTATGTAGGGCAACGGTCAACTCGACTGTTCCAAGATTGGAAGCGAGATGCCCCCCATTGATGGACAAGACATCGATGATCTTTTGACGCAATTCTTGAGCTAAGTGGATCAATTGCTCATGGGAAAATTCTTTGATGTCTTGTGGGCTTTGAATCTGATGAAGAAGTGGGCTCATTCTTTAAGATTCCTAGTAAGGGGTGCATGTTGGGCTGCCACAAATTCTTGTACCTGAGGACGACCTTGCTCATTTAACTGAAGTTCACCTTCCCTATTCTTCGTTAGAATCTCGATTCTCTTTTCTGCTTCCAATAATCCCTTGTTACACCACGTGATGAGCCGATCCGCTTCTTCATAGAGTTTCAGCGACTCTTCGAGGGGGACCTTGCCCGAGTTCATTTTTTCCAGGATTTCTTCAAGGCGGGCATAGGCAGATTCAAACGATAGATCAGGTTGTTGACTCATGGGAAGATCTCTTACAATAATGTTGTTTTCCAGAATAACGGATTTATTTTTTCTTCAAAAGACTTCTTTCAAAAAAGGGTGCAATTAAAGAGGCAATTGCCTCTACATCCTGGGAGCGCCCTAGGACAGAATAGGTAGAATGAAAAAGTCATTAGCATAATAATTTGAAACTTAAATTATTTTTTAATCGTGTTTTTATAATTGTTTTAAAAAAACAGTTAAATTAAGCTTTAATCGTTGAGATAAAAAAATAATAAAAATATAATGTTAATTATCATTAATTAACTAAATAGGAATAAAAATGTCATTATCCATCACTCCTTTAATTTTACCAGCGACAGCTCAGCCAACGCCTGTGCTTGAGTCTTCGCAAACTATTACCACACAAACACCGGCAGGAATAAAAGCTGTCCCTACTGCTGTTTTCGGACGTATATTAAGCTTTTTTCCTGCTCGAGAAATAACTCTCACACTTCATCATGTATGCCAAGCTTGGCATAAACTACCCCTCGTTAACGAAGGTTGTCTAGATTTTTCTGGACTGACCAATTTATCGGATAGTGAGCTTAAAATTATTCTTGAACAAGTAAGTGGTACTCGGATTACATCTATCAATCTATCTAATTGCAAGAATATCACAGATGCTGGCCTTGCCCATCTATCAAAACTCACATCTTTAAGCTCACTTAATCTCAACTCCTGCTATAACATCACAGATGCTGGCCTTGTCCATCTATCAAAACTCACATCTTTAAGCTCACTTAATCTCAACTTCTGCTATAACATCACAGATGCTGGCCTTGCCCATCTAATAACTCTTACATCTCTCAATTCACTTAATCTAATCTATTGCAGAAATATCACAGATGCTGGCCTTGCCCATCTATCAGAACTCACACTCTTAAGCGCACTTGATCTAAGCGAGTGCTATGAGATCACAGATGCTGGTCTTGCCCATTTATCAAAACTTACATCTCTTAGCTTACTTAGGCTAGACGGGTGCACAAATATCACAGATGCAGGCCTTGCCCATCTATCAAAACTTACCCTCTTAAGCTCACTCGATCTAGTCATGTGCGAAAACATCACAGATGCTGGCCTTGCCCCTCTCGTAACTCTCACATCTCTAAGTTCACTTAATCTAAACTCGTGCACAAAAATCACAGATGATGGCCTTGCCCATCTATCAAAACTTACATCTTTAAGCTCGCTTGAGTTATTCGGGAGCACAAATTTCACAGATATTGGCCTTGCCCATCTATCAAAACTGACATCTCTAAGCTATCTTAATCTAGTAGGGGGCGCAAAAATCACGGATGCTGGCCTGGCCCATCTTGTAACTCTTACATCTTTAACCGGACTAGGTCTAAATGCATGCACAAACATCACAGATGCTGGCCTTGCTCATCTCGTAACGCTTACATCTTTAATCGGACTTAATCTCTGCAGGTGTTTTAACATCACAGATGCTGGTCTAGCTCATCTGGCAAAACTCACACGTTTAAGCTCACTTAATCTAAGCGGGTGCGAGATCTCAGATGCTGGTTTTGACCATCTCGCAACTCTTACATCTTTAAGCAACCTTGGTCTTCTATTTTGTTCGGGGATTACCAGCGGTGCTGAAAAAGCTTTTAACGCAAAACTGATTCCTGTCGCATTTAAAGACGCTGCATTTAGAGATAGAATGGATTATCACATTTACATGCTAGCTTCACAGCCCAAAGGGGGCTATGAATGGGGGAAAAAGAACCGTTATGATGATTTTGATCGTCTAAAATTAGCGCAAGCACTTGCTGCTTTGGAATTGTCACGTCCAGAGCTTTTCAAAGATCTATCGATTGCCCTCTTACTCGATCTCATCAATCAACCAAACTCTACAGATCAGCTTGATCAGTCATTGCTCAAGTTACCCGAAGAGACAAGAAATGCTATTTTTTACCAAGTCTATGAACTAGCTCCTAAGCCAAAAGGGGGCGATCAATGGGGAGAAAAGCACCGCTTTGATGATCTAGCACGGTTTAGGTTAGCTGTGATCGAGGTGATTAAAAGTCGCGTTCCTCAAACTAAATGATGTAGGGCAAGATCAGCTAAAGAACTTCTTCAACGGTGAGTAACGCCTTGCCATCATGGAAGAGAAGGTGGGTTTGTTGAGCAGGTTGGAGCTCTTTAACCGATCGGATGACGTTGTCGTTAGCGATGTTGAATAGAAGGCAAAATCCCTTGGTTAAAAGAGTCCTTGGGTCAATTCCTTTTAGGTGAGCTACAAGCTGATGCAGCTGTTGGCGCTTAGAATGGATGATCTTGAGGGCGCTTTGATCTATTTGACGGAACGAGATGAACGATTCTGTTAATTGTTTTTTTGAGTGAATCTGTCCTAAGATTAGAGCGAGAAGCGAGCGTTGAGCTGAGCTAAGTTTTGCTTTTGAAAGCGCGATCTGGTACTTGGGATTGAGAATGCTCAGCTGTTTTTTCACACTAAGAAGGTTTACTTTCTTATCCTCGATCGCATGCAACACGCTCGATTGTATATCCGAAGAGAGATCATCTACTCGTTGTAAGTGGGAAGCGAGGAGTGCATAGGGAGAAGAGATGTAAGGATGGCGTTTGAAGCTGTGAAGTTGTTTTTTTACATGTTGAATCTGTGTCGACGTGATGCTTTTCAGACGGTTACGAGCATGATCTAAAAACTGTAGTTGATGGGCTTTTTCCGTCGTGATGATTTCAGCAGCAGCAGATGGCGTGGGGGCTCGCACATCCGCAACGAAGTCGGCAATGCAGTAGTCTGTTTCGTGTCCCACCGCACAGATAATGGGGATTTTAGAATGGAAAATAGCAGACGCCACTTTTTCTTCATTAAATGCCCATAGATCTTCAAGACTGCCCCCTCCTCGACCGACAATCAATACATCGGCTAGTTGATAGCGGTTAAATTGTTCAATGGCTTGAGCAATTTCTTCAGCAGCTCCGTCTCCTTGCACTTTGACAGGATTCAAGATGAGATGGAATCCCGATAGTCTGCGTGTCAAGATCTGTAAAATATCTTGAATTACAGAGCCGGTAGGGGAAGTGACGACCCCAATGGTTTTGGGGTATTTGGGCAGCGGTTGTTTATGAGTTTTACTAAACCAGCCCAATTCATGGATTTTAAGTTTCATCTCATGGAGTTTTAAGAGAAGTTCTCCAATCCCTAAGTACGTGAATTCCCTGACGATGATCTGATAGTAACCTCGGGGAGGATAGACGTTAATTTCTCCCTTAACGACGATCTGATCTCCATTTTTCGGCGCTTTTGTAGAGTTTTTTGCGTTTCCCTTGAATAAAACAGCAGAAATTTGTGCCTCAGCATCCTTTAAAGTAAAATATAGATGTCCAGAAGATTGCTCTTTTAGGTTGCTGATTTCCCCTTTAACCGTAACTATGGGAAAGCGGAGTTCTAATTGTTGTTTAATCGCTTGGGTTAGCTGAGCTACGGTAAGTGGTTCGTTCATAGAAAATTTTTAGTTTCTTGCGGTTGAACTCGACTTTGTTCATTTTTTAGCCCGATTGCCTAGCCTATTTGCTCCCTGACGGTTGGCCTAGATGGCCCAAAATTGTACAAAGTCGAGTTGAATATAACAGTACACTATGATAGTATTCTTTATTGAATAAAAAAATAAACTTTTCGATATGCAACGTGTTCCAATCATAGCAGGCAATTGGAAAATGTACAAAACAGGGCAAGAGGCTCGTGATTTTGTACGTTCTCTCTCTTTGGAAATGGGGAGGGTTCCCCGACGCATTTTATTAGCCGTGCCTTATACAGCGATTGAGCAAGCAGTAGACGCAGCTAAAAACAGCACAATCGTCATTGGCGCGCAGAATATGCATGATCATCGAGAAGGTGCATTTACAGGTGAAATTTCCGGTCCCATGTTGAAAGCTGTGGGAGCAAAGTTTGTTCTTGTAGGGCATTCTGAGAGACGTACTCATTGTGGAGAAACCAATGGGTTTATCCATCGCAAAGTTATGCGAGCTTTGGAAGAACAATTAATCCCTGTACTCTGCATCGGGGAAAGCTTATCAGAAAGAGAAGAGATGATCACTCAGCGCGTACTTTCTCGACAGCTCGAAGAGTGCCTAGAAAGTGTGACTGCAGATCAACTTGCACATCTTATCATTGCCTACGAGCCCGTTTGGGCAATCGGCACGGGTAAGACAGCAACGCCAGAGATGGCACAAGAAGCTCATCAGTGGATTCGACAATTTGTTCGCAATCGCTGGGGGAAACAAGCCTCAGATGCCCTTCCCATCATTTATGGTGGATCGGTGAAACCGGATAATATCAAATCCTTGATGGCACAAGACGACATTGATGGAGCGCTGGTTGGAGGAGCTTCGTTAGATGTGACATCTTTTTTACAACTTATCAACTATTGAGAAGAACATGACATTTATTTTTTATCTAGCTTTGTTTCTTTTTCTAGGTCTCTGTGCTCTTCTATGTCTTGTCATTCTCATTCAAGAGAGTAAAAGTCTAGGACTCGGCGCCTCATTTGGTGGTGACCCAGGCGATTCACTCTTTGGAACATCAACGGCAGACGTGTTGAAGAAATTTACGGCATGGTTAGCTGGAGCATTCATGATAGCCTGTGTGTTACTCTCTCTTTGGACGGGAGTATTGAGTCGCAATAAAAGTCGCTATGTTCCTCCAGCGATAGAAGAAACACAATCTTAAGAGTAACATGTTGCTCAAGATCTATTATTACGGACATCCCGTTTTAAGAAAGCATTGTGAACCGATTATCACGATCACAGAGGAAATACGTCAACTCGTTAAAGACATGATCGAGACCATGGATAAATCAGATGGTGCAGGTTTAGCTGCGCCTCAGGTAGGTTATTCTCTTCGACTGTTTGTTTTGCGCGATTATCTCTTTGATGAACAAGGTCGTTGGTCATTATCTGAGCCACGCGTTTACATCAATCCTAAGCTTTCACTTCCTGGAGAAAATTACCTTGTTGAAACTGAAGGGTGTCTTTCCTTTCCTAAACTTCGACTAGAGGTAGCCCGACCTGACAGGATTCACGTTGAAGCAACAGATATCCATGGAAATCTCTTTACAGAGGATGTGGAAGGTTATAATGCACGGGTTCGGATGCATGAGAATGACCATATCAACGGCGTTCTGTACATCGACAGGGTAGAATCCTCCACACGTAAAAAAATTGAGCCCGATCTTCGCTCCATCAAGAAAAGGTACAATCCCTGAATTCTTTTTTTACCCTGCCCTTGCCTTTGCCCGTGCCCTTGTCCGGGTAATCGAGTAGGAAACTCACCTGGGTAATTAGGAGATTTAACAATGTCATCATTATCCGGCGGCTTAGTTCCTTTTCCTGTCTAATTTAAAAACGCTGCATTCAGAGATAGAATGGATTATTACATCTGACCAGTAAGATATTATTTGATTTTTTATTATACATTTGCAAACACATTTCTTTAATTTAAAGCAGTAAGTAATAAAAAAAATTTAAACTTTAAATAAAATGAGATTATAAATATAATAATAATCATAGTTCAATTTGGAGATTTAATAATGTCATCATTATCCGGCTTAGTTCCTCTAACTTTACAAGCGACAGCGCAGCCAGTGTCTCTTCCTGCCCCTTCAGAAACTGCACCTAAACTCGCAACGACTGGCATAATGGCTATCCCTAGCGACGTTTTCGGGCGTATATTAAGCTTCCTTCCTGCTCAAGAAA
>JABDFI010000080.1 GCA_013286595.1 Chlamydiota bacterium
AATCATGTTTCCTGTATTAACCCTACTTGCCCCCTATCCTCCTTTATCCGCGAGCTGCGACAGGCAATCTGCTGCGCTTCGTTCGTCGCCAAGGTGAACTACCTTGGCTTCCTCACGAATCTTGCATCTCACCTATCTCGCTTACGCGTCTAAGGGAGGATAGGGGGCAAGTTGGGTTATTACTCAACAAACTTACATTCAAATATTCACGCTAAGTTGACAGCATTGTCTGTTCAATAACCATGTTGCCCGAGATAATTCGCCAGAATTCTTTTAGTTGCTCATATTCAGCCGATTTCACATAGGAGAATCTTTTTTGATTTAGACTGATTTTTCGGCGAAGCCGATTTTTCGTAGCTCCCGCTCCAGCGGGAGTTACTGCTTTCTTGTGATTTCAGTAGACAGAATCCAAAACCATCCGTATCCTTAAAACCTACTAAATAAATTTAGAGATCTCGAACTATGGAAAAACAAAAGAAGTGGCAGTTTTACCTCATCATCGCTTTGATCCTTCTAACGGTCTACAACATCATGCCGACCGTGTTTTTTTACGCACAGCCCTTGAAAGCCCCGATCGATGAAAAGCGAGCCACAACCGTTGCAGAATCTGTCATCGAACGAGTCAACAGCCTCGAAGACGAAGCAGAAGGGTGGATAGAATCGTACTCCAAGCTCATCAACGTAAAACCTCTTTCCATCGCTGTACAACCCAACGACCCTCTTTTTATCCAAGTCACTTTAAAAAATCTCGAAGACGCCCAACTCTTCCGCTCCCATTTTGCACGCGCTGGAGCTCTCATCCCCTTCGCTCCTTCTCAATTATCTCTTTACGACACAGAAGACACGACAAGTAAAACGGTGACCATCCAAAGGCGGATCCCTTTACATTTCAATGACAAACAACCCAACGAGTACTTTCAGTATTCCGCCAAATTCGATGCCACCGGCAAACCGACATCTTTATATAAAGCTTTAGTTGAAGACCGCGCGCTCCAACTCGGAACTGTTCTAGCGGGAACCACAGAACAAGCGCAACTAGTGCAAGCTGCCATCTCAGACGGCACACCTAACCAAGATTTATTAATCAATTTAGCTCAGCAAATTGTCACCTTCACAAAAGCATTCAACGAAAATACCGACATTGCCCATCGTTACTATGCCTCTTTTAGTCAAATAGATACCGCTGACAAACCCGCACTTGTTCAACAATTTATTTCATCTCTCAACACACTTAAAGAAGCAGTCAAAACTGAAAAAACAACTTTGCAAGAAGAGAGCAATCGCCTAAAAACTCAAGGAACTTTTTTAGAACCCTCTAAGCAACAAAAACTCGATCTTCTCTCTTCAAGAGAAAAGACACTCGATTTAGCCCTCTCCATTGTCAAACGCAATAGCACCCACTTTGCTCAAGGTAAAACACCGCTTAACTACGCCAGCTTTGCCACCCTACTTCAAAACAACCCGCCGACAACTGCTCTGCAAGCGATTTCTTTACAAGGCAATAACCCCTACATCAGCCACCTTGTTGTCGACTGGTCCAAAGAAAAAATCTACCTGACCACTTACCCCGATATCACCACACTCCGCAACACCCTAAATAACGATCCATCCTCGTATAACTTACGCGATACCGTGGATCAAACCCTCTATAATGAAATCGCTTACGCATCACGCCAATCGGGCGAATCGATTTCTCCCCATCAAGATCGGTTTGAAATCAACCTCAATCAGCTCTCTGACAGCAGCAGTTTCCTCGCGATGCGCTTAAGCACCATTGCCACTGCACAAGTGAAGCAGTTAAAGGAAATCATTGAAAAAACATGGGCTCCCCAGCATCCCGACTTAAAGGGGCAAAATTTCCCCATCTACGATTACGACACCTTTGTAGCCCTGCCTCAACACGAACAGCAACTGGGCTTAGTGATCTACGCACCTTCCATGTACAAAAAAGTTCCTCAAGCAGGATTACACATGAATACTGTGTATGTCATCGCAAAAGGAATGGATAAAATTCTTGAAAGAATTAAAAACGAACCTCAATCTCCTCAGACAACGCAATTCGTTCACGACTTCAATCGCTTGCGAGAGATCTTGCAACAGAATGGTTTTGCCGGCTATTCAGGAAAATCCTACGGCTTAAGTCCTGAATTCAAGCACGACTTTATCTTTGAAGGTGAAGACTACTACCAATCTGTTCTCAAAGCAACGCGTGAAGATTTCTCTGTACACGGCACCAAACGCTACGCCATTCTTGAATTCACAAACCTCGAACAGAGAATTCTCACAGAAAATAAAATTGACACCCGGATCCATGAAGATCTACTCAAATGGCGCGATGACTACAATGCTGCGCAACTCAATCTCAAAGGAGTCTCCTCCTACGACATCCCCAAGCCGATCCACAACGTCTACTGGGATAACTTCAAACTCAGTTTCATCAAGTACTTCCGCGGCGATGATCGCAAAATTTTACACTGGGGATTAGATCTCTCAGGTGGAAAAACCGTTCAGATCGAACTGCGCGATAGCAACAACCGCGTTGTGACTAACGAAGTTGATCTCAAACAAGGTATTAATGAGCTCTACAATCGCGTCAACAAGATGGGAGTGTCAGAGGTCAGCATCCGTCAAGAAGGCAATTTCATCACTCTCGACTTTCCAGGCTCACAAGGACTATCTGCAGCGGAACTTGTTAAAGCATCTTCCATGCAATTCCACGTTGTGAATGAGAAATTCAGCCCTTCGAATACACTATTGCGCGATGCAACACAGCGCTTTTTGCAAGACATCTGGAATGAAGCCTTAGTCACAAACCGCAAAGACGCTGAGGAGATCCATTATATCGCATGGAAACACCTCTATGGCGACTCACTCGATCCCGACATGATTCAACCTCGCAGTGAAGCAGCGCGTATACTCTACGAAAACGGATTGCGCCTCAACAATCCTCAGGAAAGTAGCGCCAACAACGAATTCAATGAAACATATTCAAAGATCACACGCTTCCGCGGAGATGATTTTACAGAATGGCATGGTCAATCCCATCCTCTTCTCATCGTATTCAACAACTATGCAGTCGAAGGTGCTGAATTAGAAAATGTCCATTCTTCTTATGATGCAAGCAAAGGAAATTTCCTCTCTTTCTCCATCAAAGGTTCCTACACCAATAAAGAAGGACAAAAAATCAGTCCTCGCGATGCGTTACATGCTTGGACCTCTCAGTTCTCAAAAGAGAAAATCACCGGCACACCTCTTGAAACGATTTCTGCAGGTCGCGGTTGGAGAATGGCAGTCATCCTTAACGGCACAGTGATCAGCGCACCAACGCTTGACTCACCTTTACGTGAAAGCGCCATGATCTCTGGTAGTTTCACACAGCGCGAAGTGAATCAGTTAGAAGCAGATCTAAAAGCTGGATCGCTCAGCTTCACCCCACGCATTTTATCTGAGATGAACGTCAGCCCAGAGCTCGGTGCATCAGAGCGAATCAGCGGAATCATCGCCACCGTTCTCTCTCTTTGCCTTGTCATTGCAGCGATGGTTATCTACTACCGTTTTAGCGGTGTGATTGCAGCAATTGCCGTACTCTTCAACTTACTCATTCTATGGGCAACACTGCAAAACATCCAGGCAACGATGACACTCGCTAACATCGCAGGAATCATCCTCACCTTGGGAATGGCTGTTGATGCGAACGTATTAGTGTTTGAAAGAATTCGGGAAGAATTTGCAATTAGCGGAAGACTAGCCTCTGCCGTCCAAGCAGGTTACCGCAAAGCATTTTCAGCGATTGTCGATTCTAACGTCACCACCATCATTGCAGCATTAGTGCTCCTGCAGTTTAATTCAGGACCTATCAAAGGATTTGCGATCACACTCATCATCGGTATCGTTTCCTCCATGGTCACGGCACTGTTCATGACGCGCTATTTCTTTGCAGGATGGGTGCAGAATCCAGAGCATAAAACACTTCATATGCTCAACTGGTTCAAAGCAAAAAAATATGATTTCCTCAAACACGCTAAACTCACGATCGCGCTCTCTACTGCTGTCATTGTCATTGGTGGATTGCTTCTCGTTTACCAAAGACATACGATCTTCGGCATGGATTTCAAAGGTGGTTATGCCTTGAATGTAGAACTCACCCCACAACCCACAGATAACTATCGCCATCTCGTGGAGAAAGCTCTCCTAACACAGGGAGCAGCTAACCGAGATTTCCAAATTCGAGAGTTGACACCCTCCAATCACGTGCGCATTTTCTTAAGCCGCACGCTTGAGCAACCGGGCAGACCTTTCTTTGGATTACCTCAAGAATACGATCTCAAAGAGCCGAACTATCCTTATGAAACCAATCCGAAAATCACGTGGGTTGTACAATCACTTCAGAAAGGTGGGTTAACGCTCAGTCCGCAAGCATTGCAAACAATCAACAGTAGCTGGACAGAGATCAGCGGGCAAATGTCTGATAGCATGCGCAACAGTGCACTCATCGGCTTGACCATCGCCCTTTTAGCAATCATGGTATACATCACATTGCGCTTTGAATTCACTTACGCGATCAGCGCCACACTTTGTATCGCGCATGATGTGGTCTTCACGATTGGCTCCATTGCGCTACTGCACGCCTTAAATGTGCCCTTGCAGATCGATCTGAACACACTCGCAGCGCTCATGACGATCGTCGGCTATTCACTCAATGACACCATCATCGTCTTTGATAGAATCCGCGAAGATACTCGTCTCATGCGACGAGCTAGTTACTACGATATCATTAACCACGCACTGAATATCACACTAAGCCGAACCATCATGACGTCTGGCACGACTCTACTGGTGTTAATACCACTCATCTTCTTAGGTGGTTCTACGCTCTTTGGGTTTGCATTGGTCATGGCGATAGGCGTGATTTTTGGAACCCTGTCATCCCTCTTCATCGCAACACCTCTGTTGAAGTACTTTCATGACAGGGAACAAGCAAAGCTCCAAAAAGAAACCTTAGTCAATGGGCAAGCCCACTAAGAGGCGTCTCACCATGACGCCTCTTAGGCGAAAACATTCCTCTTGCTCATAAAGAGTTTTTTATGCCTAATCTGGTTTGGCAAGAAAAAGGAAGGTTTAAGCCCATATGACGAGGACAAGGTTGAGCGACACGCAATAATTAATTAACGACTGACGGTAAAAGTGACCTTAAAAGCAACCACGCAACTGATACCAGTACATCATATCGTTTGCTCAATTCCTTCTCCAAGCATGATGACCTCTCCCTGTCTTGCCACTGAACGTCTTAGCAAGCGAGACAGCACATGGCAGTAACCTATCATGATGCAATTTGGGTCTATCCGCAAGTCGATCCTGAATGGCATAAGACGATCATCAAAGAATTTAGTATTCATCCCGTTACAGCTCATGTTCTCGCTGCAAGAGGTTTCAAAACTCTCGATGAAATCCACGATTTCCTTTACGCCAAACTCCCCGATTTGTTCAACCCCCAGTTGTTCAACGACATGGACAAAGCTGTCAACCGCGTGCTGGAAGCCTTAAAAAAAAATGAACACATCCTCATCTATGGAGATAACGACGTCGATGGGATCACAGCTGCAGCTCTACTCACAGAATTCCTGCGCTTTGTGGGCGCCAAAGTCTTCTTTTATGTGCCCAACCCCAATGCTCTGCGACAAAGCCTTATCCTCGACGCCCTAGAATTTGCCACAGTCAATACATGTAAGCTCATCATCACAGTAGATTGCGGGATCACCGCCGTCAATGAAATCGAAGAAGCCGTGCGGCAGAACATCGACGTCATCGTCACCGATCACCACGAACCCACCGCCCGCATTCCCCATTGCATCGCCACTCTCAATCCCAAACTCATCAACAGCACCTACCCTAACCGCAACCTCACAGGAGTTGGCGTCGCTTTCAAATTAGCACACGCCATCACTAACACCCTCACAGCCAATGGTACAATCAGCCCCAATAAAATCGATCTCAAACGGTATCTCGACCTCGTAGCCCTCGGCACCATTGCCGACATGGGCGCCCTCGTCGGTGAAAATAGAATCCTCGTCCGCTATGGCCTAAAACAACTGCGCAAAACCAAACGGATCGGTCTTGCCAAACTCTTTACCGTCTGCGATCTCAAGCTCGGCGACATCACTCCCATGGACATCGCCTCCAAAGTTGCCCCACGCGTCAACAGCCTCGGCCGCATTGCCGATCCCCGCAAAGGCGTAGAACTCCTCCTCATCCGCGACCCAGTTGCCGCAGAAGAGCTCGCCAAAGAACTCGACCTCAACAATATTGAAAGACAGCGCATTGAGCGTCGCGATTCAGAAGAGGTCGAAGAGTACATCTTCAAAAACCCTCAAATCCTCCGCAATCGCGCCCTTGTTCTCTGTTCTGATAAATGGCACCCCGGCATCATCCCCATCATCACAGCCCGCATCGCAAAACAGTACAATCGCCCCACCATCGTCATCTCCATCGACAATGGCATTGGAAAAGGATCGATTCGCACCATCCCCGAATTCCCCCTCCTCCAACAACTCCGCGAATGCGCCGATATTCTTGAGAACTTTGGCGGCCATGACTTCGCCGCAGGACTGACCATTAAAGAAGAGCACATTGAAACCTTCAAACAGCGCTTCATCAGCTCAGCCAACGCCAAACTCCAAGAGCACGACATCATCTCCAAACTCCATCTCGACGCCAAGATCAACTTCAACGAACTCACCTTCGACTTCATGGAGTCCTTCAGTTTACTAGAACCTTTCGGCAATGAAAATCCCGCCCCCGTTCTCTACTGCGACGCCATACAAACATGGCCCCCCAAAGTAGTCGGAAAAACCCACCTCAAACTCTACCTAGAGCAGAATGACCGGATGCTAGAAGGGATTGCCTTTGGCATGGCAGAAAAGCGCCCCCGCCTCTGCCGCAAGAACATCACTCTCCACCTCGCCTTCACCTTCCCACAACTCCCCTCCAACGCCTCCCTTTTAGAAGAACCCCTTTCCCATCCCCTCATC
>JABDFI010000081.1 GCA_013286595.1 Chlamydiota bacterium
GCAGGTATTCTTCTCAGTTAGCCAAGGCTGAAGACAGGCGTCATGAAAAAAATGACCACAAGCCGTCGTCACTCGTTTATTCATAAGGCTAAAGGAGTCTAGGCAAATGGAACAAGACTCTTCCTCTTCCTTAGGAGCTTCTACTTTTTCAGGAGCCTCTACTTTCGCAGAATAAGTAGGAAGCACTCGATACTTGAGCACCTCGATCACAGCTAGCCTAAAACGGCGCTTTAAATTAAGTAAATGCAATTACGAATGCAAGAAAAGAGAAGTTAAATAATTACCTACTATCCATCTTTAAAAAAAAGTTGATAAGAGATCGACATCGATCGCCAAGCGGATGTCGCCTTGGGTGTTGAGGGAACTTAAATGAGGAGGAACGGCTCCCGGTTTTTCTGTGGCGTGGAGTTTGCAATTGCCTCTTTACTGATGAGTATCAACGAGGAGGTCATGAAATTATACAAACTTTATGTTTCGCCTTAAAAGTTTTTTGTTGAGGTGAGGTTGGAGATGTGAGTTTTGATGGATGGGCAAGACCAACATCTGTGATGTTTTTGCACCAACTTAGATCTAATGAGCTTAAGAGTGTGAGTTGTGATAGATGAGCAATTCCAGCATCTGTGATATTATAGCAATTGCTTAGATTAAGTGAGCTTAAGAGTGTGAGTTTTGATAGATGGGCAAGTCCAATATCTGTTATGTTTTCGCACTTACTTAGATTAAGTGATCTTAAGAGTGTGAGTTTTGATAGATGGGCAAGTCCAATATCTGTTATGTTTATGCACCCGTTTAGCTTAAGTGATCTTAAAGATGTGAGTTTTGATAGATGGGCAAGTCCAGTATCTGTGATGGCATCGCACTCTTTTAGGTCAAGTGATCTTAAGAGTGTGAGTTTTGATAGATTGGCAAGACCAGCATCTGTGATGTTTGTGCACCAGTTTAGATCAAGTGAGCTTAAGAGTGTGAGTGTTACTAGATGGGCAAGACCAGCATCTGTGATGCTTCTGCACCCTCTGAGATTAACTGAGCTTAAGAGTGTGAGTTTTGAGAGGTGGGTAAGGCCATCATCTGTGATTTTGCACGCGTTTAGATGAAGTGTGCGTAGAGATGTGAGTTTTGAGAGATGGGTAAGTCCAGCGTCTCTGATCTTCTTGCAATTAGATAGATTGATAGAGGTAATGTGAGTACCACTTGCTTTATCAAGAATTATTTTAAGGGCGCTATTCGATAAATAGGTCAGTCCAGAAAGATCTAGATAGTCGTTGTTGACGAGAGATAGGTTGCGCCAATCTTGGCATACAGGACGGATGCGAATTATTTGTTGAGCAGGAAGAAAGCTTAATATACGTCCGAAAACGTCGCTAGGAACAGCTTTTATGCCAGTCGTTGCGGGTTTAGGTGTAGTTTGTGAAGGGGCTGACACGGACACTGTCTGCGCTGTCGTTTGTAAAGTTAAAGCAGCTAAACCGGATAATGACATTGGTAAACCTGTTGACTGTAGTGATAATTAATATTGTGTGTATAAGTCCATTTTATTTAAAGATTAAAATAATTTTGCAACTGCTTATAAACTTGAGGTATACCGAAGTAAATTTAAAAAATTGGATTTTTGCCGAGATTGGAAGTAATGGAAATGGCTAGATCAGCGAAAACGAGCAGCAAAAAAACATGATTTGCAAGATACGCCTGATTAACGTGATAAAAAAATATTAGTTTATTGGACGTGGTAACTCCCTCTCTTTTTTTCGATGTTCCTTTCAATTGAGAAAATGTGAGGGGGTAGGGTATGATGGGGGGCATTTAAAATGGGATTTTATGAGTGCTGAAGAACTCATCAAGGAATGGGCGGATTACAAATATGGCTTCGTCACGGATATCGAAACGGAAAGCCTACCTAAGGGGTTGAATGAGGAGATCGTTCGCGCCATTTCTTTGAAGAAAAACGAACCTTCTTTCTTGCTGGAATTTAGATTGAAAGCCTTTGCTAAATGGCAGCAGATGAAAGAGCCCACTTGGCCCAATGTCAAGTACACTCCCATTGATTATCAATCGATTTCTTACTATTCAGCTCCTAAGAAAAAGCAGTCGTTGGACAGCTTAAGTGAAGTAGATCCTGAGATCTTAAAGACGTTTGAAAGATTGGGCATCCCTTTAGATGAACAAAAGAGGCTTGCCAATGTCGCAGTCGATGTGGTGTTTGACTCTGTATCGTTGGGTATCACCTTCCAAAAGACGTTGAAAGAAGCCGGGGTGGTGCTGTGTTCTATTTCAGAAGCGGTTCATCTTTATCCTGAGTTGGTGGAAAAATATCTGGGTAGTGTGGTTCCTATTGGCGATAACTACTTTGCAGCCTTAAATTCGGCTGTGTTTACAGATGGTTCCTTTGTCTACATTCCCAAAGGAGTGAAATGTCCTATCGAACTGTCGACGTATTTCCGAATTAATGATCGTCAAAGTGGTCAGTTTGAACGTACATTGATCATTGCGGAAGATGATTCTTATGTCAGCTACTTAGAAGGATGCACGGCACCGGCTTACGATAATAATCAGTTGCATGCAGCTGTTGTGGAATTGGTGGCAATGGATCGCGCGGAAATTCGGTATGCTACTGTTCAAAATTGGTACGCGGGCAATCCTAAAACTGGTGAGGGTGGAATCTTTAATTTTGTGACGAAGAGAGGGCGTTGTCAAGGTGTGCGCTCTAAAATTTCTTGGTCGCAGGTGGAAGCAGGAGCTGCTATCACGTGGAAGTATCCTAGTTGCATTTTACAAGGTGATGAATCGATCGGAGAGTTTTATTCCGTAGCGTTGACAAATGGGTTCATGCAAGCCGACACGGGCACAAAGATGATCCATTTGGGAAAAAATACGCGTTCTACCATCATCTCTAAAGGGATATCTGCCGATCGCTCTCATAATACATATCGAGGTCTTGTGAAGATTGCGCCTCGAGCTAAAGGCGCGCGCAACTTCACACAATGCGACTCGATGTTGGTTGGCGCTCAGTGTTCTGCGAATACGTTTCCCTACATTGAAGTGGGCAATGAAACCTCTCAAGTAGAGCATGAAGCTTCTACATCAAAAATGAATGAAGAGCAGTTATTTTACCTAGAGACGCGAGGGATTTCGCGCGAGGATGCGATCAGCATGATCGTCAATGGTTTTTGCAAGGATGTGATTCGAGAACTGCCTTTGGAATTTGCAGTTGAAGCGCAAAAGTTGCTGACGTTAAAGCTGGAAAATTCGGTAGGTTAATAGACCTCTTGCGTAACCTGCTTTGCCCGGAAAAAGCAAAGATTTTCTAGGTAAATTTTTAGAATCTACGAAGTAGATTCGGGTAGCAGAGGTGAGGCGACTTGAATAAAGTCGCTGAGACGATGATACAAAAAATTGGCAGAAAAGATTTGCTTTTAACGGGTAAATGAGGTTACGCAAGAGGTCTAATGGAGAGCAAAGAATGTTAGAGATTAAAGAATTACATGCAGTGGTTGACGGGAAGTCGATTTTGAAGGGCGTTTCTTTGACCATCCAGAAAGGGGAAATCCATGCGATCATGGGTCCTAATGGTGCAGGGAAATCGACGTTGGCAAAAATTCTTGCAGGAGATCCGGCGTATGAAGTGATTTCTGGAGATATTCTCTTCGAAGGTCAAAGTATCCTTGAACTGAAGCCAGATGAGCGCGCTCATGTGGGGATTTTTTTAGGGTTTCAATATCCGGTTGAATTGCCCGGTATTCTCAATTCTGAATTTCTTCAAGCTGCCTATAATGCTCAACGCAAAGCGCGTTCCGAAACGATTGCCAACAAAGAAGAGTTCACTAAGATTTTAGATCAAAAGATGGCCTTAGTTGAGGTGAAGCCTGAGTTTAAAGACAGAAATGTAAATGAAGGGTTTTCTGGCGGTGAGAAAAAGCGCAATGAGATCTTGCAGATGGCGGTGCTCGAACCTAAGTTAGCCGTTCTTGACGAAACTGATTCGGGGTTAGACATTGATGCGATGAGAATTGTCGCCAAAGGGGTCAGTCGATTGATTGGACAAGAGAATGCGCTCTTGCTCATCACCCACTACCAGAGGTTACTCGATTACATCAAGCCAGATAAAGTGCATGTGATTGTCGATGGTAAAATTGTGCTGTCTGGTGGTCCTGAATTAGCCTTACGTTTGGAAGAAAAGGGTTACGATTGGTTAGTGACAACTGAGGAAGTAGTGGTATGACCCAAGAAGGGGATGAGTTTCTTAATCACTTAAGCGCCTTTCGAGTGCAAGATGCTTTTTCTTCAATGCGTGATAAAGCGTGGGAAAAAGTGAGTGGGATGGGTTTGCCACAAAGAACTGATGAAGCATTTCGCTATGTGTCGCTGCGCGAGCTGTATGCAGCTCGATTTGATGCCCCACAAAATAGTGTGGTCCATAAGACTGATATTGAATCACTTATCCTTCCTGAAGCAAAAGATTCTCATCTCGTCTTTGTCGATGGTCAATTTCGCCCTGATTTGAGCGATGTAAGCGGTTGTCCAGATCAGGTGGTCATTGCGCCTCTTGCTCAAGCCATGCGTTCTCATGGTCATTATCTGCAGACTCATTTCCAGCGTGTTGTGAAAGAAGAAAAAGATCCTCTGGCTCTGTTGAATCTCGCCTTGCATCAATCGGGAGTATTTGTGTATGTCCCGCCTCGAGTGCAGATGGATTCCCCTTTACATTGTTTGCATGTGATAACAGGGAAACAGTTTATCTCTGCGCGTCATCACATCATGCTAGGTGCGCATAGTCATATGAAATGGGTGACCACGCAGCATGTGCTCCAGGAGTTTCCCTGTATCAATCTCGTGATGGATGTTTCATTGGATGGGGGAGCGGTGGCCGAGGTGTATGAACATCTTGCGTCATCGGATCGACTTTGGTGTTTTCATGCCATCAGAGCTCAGATTAAGCGCGATGCGCGACTCAAAACAATGGACGTGATGGATGGCTCAAAAACGACAAGGCTAAGCATGAACGTGCAACTCAACGGAGAAAACGCTGAAGCTGATCTCAACGGGTTATGGATTCTACGCAATCATCAGAGTGCACATGCTCATATTGGAGTGGAGCACACAGAGCCAAGAGCGCGCTCTATGCAGAAGTTTAAAGGGATCTTGTACGATGCCAGCCAATCTAGCTTCGAAGGTAAAATCATGGTGCGCAAAGAAGCGCAAAAGACAGAAGCGTACCAGCTCAACAATAATTTGATTTTAGGAAAGGCGGCAATCGCGCATAGTAAACCTAATCTGGAAATTTTCGCAGATGATGTGAAAGCTTCCCATGGAGCGACTGTGGCTCGTCCTGATGATGCTCAACTTTTCTATTTGGAAAGTCGTGGAATCCCCGAAGAGGAAGCTCGACAATTGCTCATGACTGGATTTTATAAGGAGATGCTCGATCAGATCCCGTACCCACGTTTACGAGATCAGCTGATAGCGCACAGTGCTGGATTCAAAGAAGAGGTTGTTCGTGCCTGATACAGAATTTAATGTCTGGAAAGTGCGTCAAGAATTCCCCATGTTGCAGCAGACAATGCATGGGAAGCCTTTTATTTATTTAGATACCGCAGCCACTGCACATAAGCCCTCTTGTGTCATCGATGCGATGGTCAATTTCTACAAACAGCAGTATGCAACTGTTCATCGATCTGTGTACGATTTTGCAAGTCAAGCGACGGCGCGTTACGACGATGTGAGAAGAAAAATCAAAGAATTCATTGGTGCCACGTTTGTCGAAGAAATCATTTTTACCAAGGGCGCGACAGAAGGAATTAACCTTGTTGCTGCATCATTTGGAAAAGCATTTATTCAGCCCGGCGATGAGGTAATCATCTCTGAAATGGAGCATCATTCTAATATTGTGCCTTGGCAGATCATGTGTGAAGAAAGGCGAGCGGTTCTCAAGTACATCCCTATGACGGATCGAGGAGAACTGGATTTGGAAGCCTTTGACAATCTATTGACCGAAAGGACAAAGCTTGTCAGCGTCGCTCACATTGCCAATTCAACTGGTACTCAGAATCCTGTGGAAGAGATTGTCAAACGCGCTCATGCTCATGGTGCTAAAGTTCTTATCGATGGCGCACAAAGCGTGGGTCGCATTCCTGTCAACGTACAGAAAATCGATGCCGATTTCTATGTGTTCTCAGGTCATAAATGCTATGGGCCAACAGGTGTTGGTGTTCTATTTGGCAAGAAAGCTTTACTAGACAAATTGCCTCCCTATCAAGGCGGTGGTGATATGATTGATCAGGTGAGCTTAAACCATTCAACGACGACATTCCAGCATCCTCCTCTTAAATTCGAAGCAGGCACGCCCATGATTGCCGAAGTGATCGGCCTTGGTGAAGCGATTAAATTCATCGAAGGGATCGGGATCTGGCGGGTGGCTGCGTGGGAACAAGATCTCTTAGATTATGCCACGAGAAAAATGTCTGAGATCGGAGGGTTGAAGATCATTGGTACAGCGCCGAAAAAAGGGGCTATTATCAGTTTTGTGATCGACGATCTTCATCCTCTAGATATTGGGACATTGCTCGATATCCGCGGCATCGCTGTGCGCACGGGACAGCTATGCGCACAACCCTCTCTAGAGCGATTCAAAGTGACGAGCTTAACGCGCGTTTCCTTTGGCATCTACACTACGTTTGAAGAAATCGATCATTTTGTCGAGGCTCTTCAAGAGGTTACTCTTTTAC
>JABDFI010000082.1 GCA_013286595.1 Chlamydiota bacterium
TTCCTTGGAGACTTATGATAAAAACGCAATGACTATTTAGGCCATGCCCCTAATAAAGCCTGATTAGGGCAAAGTTTGGCATGGTCTAAATAGTCATCACGCTTTTGTCATAAGTTTTTTAAGGACGTGCTATTTAAGGCTTGTTGCGCCACTAAGCGATCATCGAAGGAGATCGTGCGTTGAGAAAATATTTGATAGGTTTCGTGCCCTTTACCGGCAATTAAAACGATATCCGCAGGAGTACATAAGCTAATTGCCTTGCGAATCGCCTCTTCCCGATCTGGAATGCAAAGCGCTTGAGAAGGATGCTTGAATCCCGATAAAATATGGGAAATAATCTCTAAAGGATCTTCAGAACGAGGATTATCTGATGTCACTATGGCCACATCGGAAAGCTGTTCTACGATAGATCCCATCTTGGGGCGTTTTGCTTGATCGCGATTGCCTCCGCAACCAAATACTGTGATCAGACGCCCTTTCACAATTTCCTTTAAAGTTCTAAGCACATTGGCTAAGGCATCATCGGTGTGAGCATAGTCGACAAAGATGTGGAGCCCTTGAGGATTTTCAACTCGTTCTAACCGACCTTGCACATTTGAAAACCGGCTAAGAGTTTTGAGTATCTCATCTAGTTGGTATCCTTTTGCTAAGCCCACTCCTGCAGCAGCTAAAGAATTATAGATGTTGTGTCGACCGATTAGACGTGTTGAAAAGGGGTAAATCTTTCCTCGGTATGAAACATCACAATGAGTTCCCTCTGGAGTTAATGAGATGTGGCTTGCTCGGAGGTCAGCCTCGCGATCAATTGCATACGTTAATGCGCACTCGGACATCATCAGTTCAGCATAGGGGCTGTCACTATTGATCACCCCAGTTTTAACGTAGGGTTTTTTCCCTTTTTTTAGCGATTGAAAGAGGCGCGCTTTCGCTCGTGCATAAGCTTGCATGGTGTGATGGTAGTCGAGGTGATCTTGGGTTAAATTGGTGAATACGGCCACATCAAATTCGATCGTGTGAACACGCCTTTGATCTAATGCATGCGAGGAAACTTCCATGACACAGGCTTGGCACGACTGTGTCACCATCTCGTGAAAAAGTTTATAATTCGAGATCACATCTGGGGTGGTTTGTGCAGCTGGAAAGACGTGTTGTCCTACAATCCATTCGATGGTGCCGATCAATCCACAGGAGAGATGCATCTGATCTAGAAGGTATTTGACCATGTAAGATGTTGTCGTTTTGCCATTGGTCCCTGTAATGCCCACTAAAAAGAGCTGTTCGCTGGCATGATGGTAATATTCTTGAGCAAGTGCGGCTTCTACTGCTGCTACATCGGGAGCTATGATTTGAACAGTGTGAGGAAAAAATGGGTCGTAAAAATCGGTCAGAATGGCGGTTGCACCTGATTCAACAGCAGAGGGAATGAAGCGAGCGCCATCATGGTTCAAGCCTTTTTTAGCGATGAAGAGATTGCCAGGAGCTACCAGTTTAGAATTAGAACAAATTCCCGTGATTTCTATTTCCTTAGATCCCTTCACGAGGAGATCAGGCAAGTTTTTTAACAATTTTTTTAATTTTATTCGTTCCATTGCTTATAGAGCTCTTTTAAAGCTTTCGCTTCTTGTATCCAATCTGCTTTGTCCTCATTCCGACGAGGATCCCCTACAGGATACCCGTAAGGATCATCTGGTTCAACACCTAGATACTGCAGCGTTCTAAGTCCTATCTCGCGGAAGGCTGGTGCACAGCAATTTCCCCCATGCTGATTCTTCCCAAGTCCCGGTATAAATTTAAATTCTGGCTCATCAACGGCTATGAGCAACACAAATCGAGGTTCATTGAGCGGAGCAAAACCGATGAACGTGGAAATATGGTCTTTTTTTGAATAGGTGCCATTCACAATTTTTTCTGAGGTAGCGGTCTTCCCCGCCTCAGTATAACCAGAGATATCACCACGTGGAGCCGTTCCACCGGGTTTGGTCACATACTTCATCGCTTTGACCACTTCTTGGACAATTTCAGGTTCAAGCAATCGAGTGGGTTGTTTTACTTTTTCGCTCTCGGTATTATCCAGCACAACCTCTTTTCCCCCATCTCTTTTGGTCCGAACGATTTTGCGAACCAGGGTAGGGCGTACATCAAAACCACCGTTGGCAAAAATTGCGTAGCTGCGGAGCATCTGAACGCTGTTGGTCAGGATATTATGTCCAAAGGCGATCGAAAAAGGCGTAGGCGTAGACCACTCCATCTTACCGTTAGGGTGCAATTTGCCAGGAGTGGGTAAAACGCCTGGACTTTCGGAAGGAAGTTCTATTCCCGTTTTAAGCCCAAAACCGAAGACATTCTGCAAGGTATCTCTGTACCATTTCTCTCCTAATGTATCGATAACGCGTTGGATGAGACGGGAGACGTAAATATTGGAGGATTTCTGCAATCCTAAGTACATGTTGAGATATTTATGCGAACGCGTATCGTGAATCGGTTTATTTCTGCCGGGAAAAGAACCGCTAGTAGTCGCGATCTTTTCTAAGGGAGAGAATATAGGCTTTTTGCCCATTTTCTTTAGCTCTTGATTGGCTTTTAGAGCAATCGCCATGCTAATCGGCTTCATTGTCGATGCGGGCTCGAAGGGATCTGTCAAAGCTTTTACCTTGGTATGCTCTGCCATCTTAGGGTCGTTAAAATACTTGCGGTATTCTGCAGGCTCAAACCAAGGATACTGAGCGAGCGCCCAAATTTCCCCAGTATGGGGCTCCATTAAAATCGCCCATCCCCCTTTGGCATTCGAACTTGTGACTGCTTTATAAATCTCTTCTTCAGCAATCGCCTGTAGATAATGGTTAATGGTCAGATAGACATCAGCACCATCTTCTGGCTCTGCTAAAATTTTCCCCGTTTCTAAAGGATGACGTGGGGAGCGAAGGATCAACCGTTTCCCCTCTTTACCTTGCAGCATCCGATCAAAGATCAACTCTAATCCTCCCGTGGGAATTGATTGATGCGTCACAGGATCTTTATCTTCGCGCACAGTATGTAAAAGGGGGCCTAACAATTTACCGAATGGATAAGAGCGTTGGTAATCTTTGACAAAGAATAAAGCATTACGCGCAATTTTCTTGGAGCGAGCGTAATGAAACCACCAGTCTTGGATCGAGTCAACTAATTCTCTATCTAGCCAAGTAGCCAATTTACGCGATCTCGTTTTGCGTTCAAATTGACCGCGTAACTTAGATTTCCCTTCTTTATTTAGGCTGAGAAATTGAGATAGGGATTGAGCGACATCCTCTCGACAGGATAGGGGAATTACACTGGGGTCAATGTAAAGATGAAACTTAGGGATATCAATGACAAATGGCTGGGAAGTTTCTGGATGTCCTTGTTTAATCGCAGCATTGGAATAGAATAATCCCCGTTTAAACGGCTCAATCACGACGAGTTGGTGTTGAGATCTCGCCGCCTTTGCCCATTTTTCTCCTTCGATGATCTGTATTTTGAAAAATTGCGCAATCAAAAGACAAAAGAGAAAAAAAAGAACAAGAGAGACCCATAAAAGGCGCTTACGAGCTTGCAACATGGAAATATTCCCAGGTTTGTTAATCATTGGAGAAAAGAGGTCTTTTATAGAATTTCAGTTTTAGCTATTGAATTCAACTACTGCTTAGCTCCAATAGGAAATGACAACCGGGGTTTAAGCTGTGCCTTGCCCTTGCTTTCTTCCGCAGGCATGTTAAGAGCGATTCCTTCGGGCATGGCCATTATTTCTTTGAGCAATGGCTGCTTAAGGTGGCTAAATTCACTATGACGCGCGAGTTCGAGAAGATGTTCTGGGCTTTCAAAGAGTTCAATTTCATAATTCAGATGGGTATTTTCTTCTTTGATGTCCTTGATTTCTTTAGCTATCACGGGGATGTTTAAACGTAAGCGAGTTAGATGATTTTGTTCATCGATGTAAGAATAAAGGAATAGTCCGAAGGCTCCGATGCAGAGAAAGATGCGAATCAAAATCCCTTTTTCCATACTTTCTCTTACCTAACAAATTTTTTTAGCAAAACGCAATTTAGCACTTCGTGAACGTGGATTATTGCGAATCTCTTTCAAAGAAGGAATCAGAGGCTTCTTCGTCAAGAGTTCCAACGTGGGCAAAATCGCATTCATCTCTCTTTTTTTCGGTTTTGCTGAAGCATCTTTAAAGATATTTTTCACAATCCTGTCTTCTAAACTATGAAAACTGATCAGCCCGATCACTCCTTGAGGAGCTAAATATTTAATGGCTTTGGATACACCTTCTACCACAGCATCTAACTCGCTATTCACGCAAATGCGTAGTGCTTGAAAAATTAATGTGGCCGGATGCCATTTACCCTTTAAAGGACTCTTGAGAGCATCCACGATGACCTGCGCTAGCTGCCCTGTTGTTTCGATGGGTTTTTTACGACGGGCTTGGACTACAGCTGTTGCGGCCTTACGCCATCTAGGTTCTTCACCATATTTTAGAAATAATTCACCTAAATCTTTTTCGGACCAATTGTTAACGATATCGCTTGCTGTGAAATCAGAGGTGGGGTCCATGCGCATATCTAGTGGACCATCTTTAGAAAAACTGAAACCTTTATGACTTTGATCTAATTGCATAGATGACACTCCGAGATCAAAAAAAAACCATCGACCGACAGTATCTTTCTCTCTTCTAAATAGCGATCGAGCTCAGCAAAATCACCATGGATCAGGTCGATCTTATCTTTCCATGGCTCTAAGTTTTTTCTGGCAATGGCCAGAGCATCTGGATCCCTGTCACAACCGATGAGAGTTGTGATTTCAGGATGCGCCTCAAGAATCGCACGAGAATGGCCACCGGCGCCCAATGTACCATCGAAAAACACCTTGATTTTTTGCCCTTTAAAAAAGGAGAGCATTTCCTCTTGCATAACGGATATGTGTGGAGATGGGTTATTCGTTTTCGTCATCGAAGACCTCAGCAGTATTATCTAGAAGCGCAAACGCTTCTTCCGTCATTTTCGCTAAATTGAATTCTGGATCTTGACCTGTCATCGCCGCTTCTAACTGCATTTCGTAGCGTTCTTTTGGCCAAATTTCGATTTTGTTAAGAACACCCGCAATCACGATTTCAGTTTTGATTCCGGCAGCTTTTTTCAAGATGGTGGGAATGTTCACACGTCCAATTTTATCACATGTCATCTGATGGAGCGTCGAAAAGAACAAAGTGAAAAATTTTTGATACTTTCCGATGTGCTGTTTCGCTTGAAATTTAGCCACGATCTTTTCGATATCACTCTTCCGGTAAATGGCCAAGCAACCGCCCAACCCTAAGCCTAGGCTAAATTCTAACTCCCCATCTTCCACTAGGCCAAAACGCAATGATTGAGGAAGAACGAACCTTCCCTTTTCATCGAGCTTACCTGTTGTAGAACCACTGAAGAAGAACTTGCCCATAACAACTGCGCTTAACTTTACCACTATTTCCCACAATTTAACACCGATGTCATATGTCAGCAATAATTTTTAGTCATTAGCCCCTTTTTCACAAAAAAATTCACTCACACAACTCATTAATAACGACGCAGTTACATTTACTAAATAGACTTGGTGGGAATTCGTGGGAAACGGAATTGGTGCGATAGATAAAATTGAAATAATTATTTGATAATATACCCCACAACTGGCAAACCAAAGTTAGATAAGGAGGTCTTCTATGCCGCCGCGTACGATTGATGATTTAGGAGTGGCTGTTTCAACCAGGTATGCTGAGGATCAAAAGCGTTATGATAGCTCTTTAATCAAGGAATCCCACGCCATCCCACCTCAGACCTCAATTGAGGTCACTCTTCCCCTTTCACCCTCGGAACTCGATACCCTTATACAGACTGCCCCGCTTCAACTTGCTTGGGGATCTTTCTTAGCCCCGGCTTTTTATGCAGAACAGAGAAAAAAGCTCTTTACCTACCAATCGATCCCCTCTCTTGGCTCGGAAGATAGATTAGAGTCCCAAACTCAAAAAATTCAGACCAAACTCCATCTGATTGAAGAAAAGGTCCAAAAAGATAAAGAAGAAGCCGATAAGGACCCTCAAAAGAGACGCCAACTTCAACAGAGTCTAGACCAGGAAGAAAGAGAAAAAAAAATATTAATCAACCTATTGAATACGATCGCACTTCTCGATAAGCTTATAGTTGATATCAATTCGAGAAGAAGTCAGTATCATAAGGGCTAAAGTTAAGCAAATATATGGCTGTAGACTGGATTTCTATATTAGGATGGGGGCAAGAAGAACTCGACGATTTGCGTCTAGTTGGATACTCCTACATTAAGCAAGGGAAATATGATATTGCCACTACCTTCTTTGAAGCTCTGGCCGTCTTAAATCCCGATTCAGCTTATGACCTCCAGACCTTAGGAGCCCTCTACCTACAACGGGGGAACAATTTAATGGCTCTCAATTATATTGAAAAGGCTTTAAAGCTCGACCCCTCTCATGCACCCACTCTCCTTAACCGAACAAAGGTCCTCTTTGCTTTGGGCTATAAGAAGCAAGCGCTAGCTCAAGCACAACTTCTTGAGAAAAACACAGAAACACAGATAGCCAATCAAGCACAAG
>JABDFI010000083.1 GCA_013286595.1 Chlamydiota bacterium
TTCGTTTTCATCATCTTTTTCACCCGTTAATTTTACAACGTCGTCGTATGCAGCTTCCCACTCATGCAATTTTTTTTGAGATTCTTGTTCTTCAACAGATGCTGGTTTTATAGAAGATTGTGAGGTTAAATGTACTGAGCTGGAAGAGGCTGAAGAGGATGAGAAAATTGGGTTTAAAGGGACTACTTGTTTTGTCTTGACAGAAGTTTTTGGTGAGGGCACCATTTCTTTACTATTAAAAGCAAAATCCAAACGCCAGTTCTCATCGTCGCTAGAATCGGAAGCTGGTATTACAGTTTTGCCAGAAGTGGAAGGTGGTCCAGCTAGATCGTCATCATTTTCAGAATTGCTATCTACTGCAGCTGGTGAGGGAAGTCTGTCTTCCTCTTCCTCCTCTGATGGGGATGGACTGGAGGGGAAGGATACATGTCTAACACCTAGTGGAAATAAGAGCCTCATAAGTGATGCTCCCTCCTCCTCAGGAGATAGGCCGGATGATGGTAAGGATAGAGGCTGAAGAACAAGTGAGGACGCCGTCGCAGAAGAGGGTAAAGTTAGAGGTGTTTTTGATGCAAATGGTTCCTCTAGACCCAACACTTTCCAGGTCTGAGATTCTTCTTTCCAGGATTCCAGTATTGATTCCGGTATATCAATACCACATGCTCTTAGTAAATCATTTCTCCCATTTTCATATGCACACCTTACTATAATGAGATTTCCTTTGATGAAATTTTCTTTAATAAGATGAATCAATTCTTTGTCTTCAATAAGGAGGTCTTCATCGATCTCTTCGTTGTCCAGACGATGCATGGCCTTTTCAATTTCACTACCTTCACATTCATTTAACTCTGCAAGGCGGTCAAGTTCAGCTTCCCACTCAAGCAATCTTCTTTGAGATTCTTGTTCTTTAACAGATGGACCTTCATCCTCATAAGGTGGTATTAAAGTTACACCTTTATCGTTCTTACGAGAATCGAAAGGTGATATTAAAGTTAGACCTTCATCGTTGTCACTAGATAGGCTCAATTGTCTTTCCTTAGGTATGGAAGATGAGAAAACTGGACTTGAGAGGGCTACTTCTTCTGCCTTAGCAGAAGTTTTTGGGTCGGGCAGCATTCTTTTTTCATAAGCAACCTTCAGGAAATTTTCATCCAATGATAGCTTTGGTGCGGCTGATGATATGCTTGGTGATGGTGAAGACATTAAAATACCTATATTTGTTTAATAGCTTAATAATAATTGTACAATTATCTTTAATTTAATTAAACATTATTTTTAATTAAGTTTTTTTTAATATCAGATTTGTTATTCGTAAATTACTGATAATCAAGAGGTTAAAAAATGGTGAAGAGGGATTCCCAGCAGCAAGAAATAGCTAAGTTGTTTAGCTGCAAGTAGCTGAATATCTGTCTCTTAGTGGAAGGTGCTCTCTTTCGTATTCAGGATGGGAAATAAAGGACATCCCGGATCGAGTGAGCCTTTAAGAAGAGGATGACAAGGCGATCGATCCCAATTCCATGACCACCTGTTGAGGGCATGCCTTGACAGATCGACTTGATGAAATCTTCATCGAGAGGAGATGTGCCTCTGCATCACCAGCGGCTCGTTTTTCTGCTTGCTTGAGCAAGAGTTCTCGTTGTAGGACGGGATCATTGAGTTCCGTATAGGAGTTATAAAATTCTCCGCCTAGAATGAATGTCTCAAATCTTTCTACAAACCGTTCTTCGCGCAAATTGGCTTCGCGATGCAGTTTGCACAGCGACGTGGTTTCGATGGGAGGGTCGATGATATCTAAGACCATTTCCTTTAATCCTGGGGGCAAATGATGATTGCTCTTTTTCCCCACCTGCCTGGAAATTAGCCCTTTCGTCCCCTTCAGCTATTAATGTTTAGAGAGCCGTTTGACTTGCCTATTGCTAAGTCCTAAATATTCAGATGCTTGCGATATTGTTTGCCGTCTTTCATGTAGCTTTGTCATTACTGCTAAACGACTTAGTTCCTTATTACTCATAAAAATGCGTCCTTCATTCTTTCATCTCTTAAGTACCAATTACTTTTGGTTAACAAAGATGACATTTTAATTTAACGCCTACATTATTACATTTTATAGTTGATAAACAATATAAAATAAAGTATAATAAAGATATTATTTTAAAAAACAACATTAAAGTTTATTATGTCTCAGGCTGTTTCAGTGTCATCTAGTTATCATCTCCGAAGAATTTTTCCAGTCAATGTGCTTCAGTGCATTTCTGAGTACTTAGACGATCCAACGCGAGATCTTCTCATCAGAGAAGGGGAATTACCCTCTTCTCATAAGATCACGAAAATCATGGATACAAGTCTTAGCATTCTCTACAAACTTCCACAAGGAAGCCCTGACTATTCTGCACCCCACGAAGAAATAGATGGACAATACCTTCATTTTCGAACTCCGTATCAACAAAAAAAAACTCCTACATGCTGGCTAGAAGTCTATCAGCATATGCTTCGGGGTGCTCATCCCACGAAACCCATTCCTCAAGAAAAAAGCATGGACATACTTCGCTATGAACTCACCAATTGCATGGGTAGAACACCAGCTGCCCTGAAACTCCAAATGGCAGCTTACAATAAATTTGTAAAAGAAATTCCTAGTGAAGTCTTTGATCTCATTCCGTTGCGAGTTTTTGAGGCATACAAGGTCTCTGTAACCGATGAAGGAATTAAACACCCTTCTGATAAAAGACTAAGCTTCATAGGAAATACACTTGCCGCAAGCGCTGTCAGAAAACTTTATCAATTCCCTGCCTCGTCTTGGGACCCAAGCAAAAACGTATCCCATCTATTAGAAGAAGTAAGAATACATGGAGTCATCAGTTTCCATGGAAAGCATGGCAGAGGGTATTATTCGGAAAAGCCCCATCAAGTCCTTGAAATTAATGGACATAAAATTTTTGGATGGGGCCCTCAAGCAAGAAAGTCTAAGTCTGAGCTTCCTAACGCAGATCATGTTATCGCTGTCGTCGGAGTGATCCAGGAACATAGAAAAGAGAAAATTGAACAAGGAAGGACGGGGTATGTCATTTATGTCGATCCTAACGATAAAAGCGATCCGAAAGATCCGGAGCAGCAGAAATTTTATATGGTTTCCTATGAGACTTTTAAAGAACATTTAGTAAATAATTTTGGCATTAATTTTCCAAATGTCCGCGCTATAATGATGGAATCAATAGCTCCAAGCTCGCGACCAACAACAGGACAGATTGAGCAAGCTATGTCTTTTATTCAATATTTTTCTTTTCTTGCTTATGGACAGATTCCTAATCCTCCTTACCTCAAGACAGAAAAAAATGAAGTCACTCAAGAATTTTCTCTAATACCTGCTTCTCATCAGGATCGCGTCTATTCTCACTTGTGGGCATTAAAAGGGAGTCCCTCGATTCCCCATTTTGGTAGAAACGCTTTTCATGGCATAAACGGCCTAAGCTCAGCTACAACCGTAGAAAAAATGGAAGCAATCAAGCGATGTCAAGACGAATTTGCCCAAGAAAAGGTAATGATGGACCGAGGTTTTGCTGAAATTGCTACTGAAGATCATAACGGAGTTTACTTTCACTTGTGGGCATTAAAAGGAAAACCCTCGTCGATTCCCGATTTTGGTGGAGACGCTTTTCATGGCACAAAACGGTCTAAGGAGCAACAAGCGCAGAAAAACTCGAAGCGATCAAAGCTTATGAAAAAGAACTAGCGGAAAAACAATCACCAAAAAAATAACGGAAAAAATCGCACGTCCTTAAAAACCTAAATTGTTTGCACTACTTTGTCTTTTGTGTCTTTAGCGGAATTGATGGTGAGACTACGTTCTGAATTTTAACTCTCTTTCGTGTTCAGGATGGGGAAATAGAGGACATCTCGAATAGAGTGCGCCTTGAGGAATAGCATCACAAGGCGATCGATCCCAATTCCAAGACCGCCTGTTGGGGGCATGCCTTGACAGATCGACTCGATGAAATCTTCATCAAGAGGAGATGCCTCTGCATCACCAGCGGCTCGTTTTTCTGCTTGCTTGAGCAAGAGTTCTCGTTGTAGGACGGGATCATTGAGTTCCGTATAGGAGTTACAAAATTCTCCGCCTAGAATGAATGTCTCAAATCTTTCTACAAACCGTTCTTCGCGCAAATTGGCTTCGCGATGCAGTTTGCACAGCGGCGTGGTTTCGATGGGATGGTCGATGATATGATGAGGTTGAATCAGGTGCTCTTCCGCAAATTCCTCGAAAAGTAGGGCGATTAAAGACCCACGTGTGGCTTGATTGATTTCTTTCGGGTCGACGTTTCCTGTTGCTAGGAGCTTGTCGCGCATCTGCTCTTCTGAGAGGGCATCTATATCAAGGGAAGCATAGTCTTTAAGGCTGTCTTTCATGGAAAGGCGTTTCCAAGGAGCTTTTAAATCAATTGTAATCGCTTGCTCTTGTCCTTCGGGTATGAAGCTGAGTTGGGTAGTTCCAAGGAGGTTAAGTGCAATCTCTTGGAAGAGATTTTCCGTGAGGATCATCATGTCGTTGTAATCCCAATAAGCAGCATAGGCTTCAAGCTCTGTGAATTCAGGATTATGTGTGCGGTCGATCCCTTCATTGCGGAAAACTTTGCCAATTTCAAACACTTTAAGATGGCCGCCTACGATGAGCTTTTTTAAGGGGATTTCTAGAGAAATGCGCAAGTACATGTCTTGATTGAGCGCATTGAGCTGGGTGATGAAGGGCTTGGCTTGCGCTCCTCCGTAGACGTTCTGCAGTACTGGTGTTTCAACCTCGATGAAGCCTAAGCGCTCAAAGTAGTTGCGGATCAATTTGAGAATGTGGGAGCGCTTCTGGAAGGTTTGCATGACGTCGGGATTTGAGATGAGATCGAGCCAGCGTTTGCGGTAGCGCACTCCCTTGTCTACAAGGCCACTGTGTTTTTCAGGAAGTGGCAACAGGCTTTTGCAGAGTACGGTAAGCGTTTTAGCAAATAGGGTTAATTCCCCTTTTTGGGTGCGGAAGACGTTCCCTTCGATGCCGATGACGTCGCCAAGATCAAGTTTTTTCTCGATGAATTTCATGGCGGAGAGCTCTTCTGTAGGGGTGAAGCCAGCAACTTGTGTTAGATCGCGGTTGATCATGATCTGAAGTCGACCTGTCTCATCTTGGATATGAGCAAAGGCATTTTTCCCCATGGCGCGAAAGAGGACGAGGCGGCCTGCGACGATGACCGATTCTGTGGAACCCTGTCCCGCTTCTTCGCTATGCCCCGGTTCTTGTCCTTCGTACTTCTTGAGCAAATCTCCTGGAGTAGTTGTGGGGGAGAAATGATGGGGGTAGGGATCAACACCTAGCCGTTTCATCTCATCGAGCTTGTGGATTCTGTTCTGGAATTCTTCATGCTGGTGGTAGGCTGGCTCAATAGATGTCATAAATGTCATAGTAAGGGTTAAAAGGATCCATTGTAACAAGGGGCGCGCTATTTGACAAGCTGACGATAGCGAAAACAATCGGTGGTATGGTCGTTTGTCATCCCGACTGCTTGCATGAAGGC
This sequence comes from Chlamydiota bacterium, assembly GCA_013286595.1. GTDB lineage: Bacteria > Chlamydiota > Chlamydiia > Chlamydiales > Rhabdochlamydiaceae > JABDFI01. The sequence continues at coordinate 5,556 of JABDFI010000083.1, forward strand.
ATAAAGGATGGTAGGTCCCACAAATTTAAATCCTCTTTTAACAAGATCTCGACTCAGTGCTTGGGCTTCGGGTGTTGAGGAAGGAACTTGTTTAAAAGATTTGATATGAGGCTGCAAGGTCTTGTTACCTACATACGCCCAAAGATAGGCGTCAAAGGTCCCATATTCCTTCCGCAGTTCTGAAAAACATTGAGCATTCAGCACGGTACTTTCTATTTTTGCTCGATTGCGGATGATCTCAGGATTGAGCATGAGTTTTTCAATGGTGTGGGGTGTAAATTGAGCGACTTGCTCCCAATTAAAATGAGCAAAAGCTTCCCTGTAGCCTGAGCGGCGCTTCAAAATTGTTTCCCAGCTAAGACCAGCCTGGGCGCCTTCTAAAATGAGGAATTCAAAAAGGCGTTGATCGTCGTGAATGGGCACTCCCCATTCTGTGTCGTGATAGTGTTCATGGAGTGTGTTGCCAATGGGCACCCAAGCGCAGCGGACAGGGCGTTGCTTGCGAAGATGGCTCCAGTAATGCCACTGTTTTTGTTCATCGGGGAGATAGGGATCGCGTGCTTGAGCAATCGCTGCTGCGAAAACATCTTCAACACAGGGATCATGTTCATGACCTGTGAGTTGGCACAAGCGCTTAAATAGAGCATGGGCATTCATCTTGGCTAGCTGTTTAACACTTGTAATGCCCAGGACTGAAAAATCTTTTAGAGTGGCAGGTCCTACAGAAACGAGATCTTGAAGTTGTGTCATCCCATTGACGGCAAGGAAACCTGGCCATTTATGGCTAGGAGGAATTGCCGCTCCTCTGTCCTATTATTTGGAGAATAATATTTAGGCATAATTTCTGAACGATGAAACGGACCATCAGCATAAAGCTAACAGTTACAAAAGAGCAAGCCCCTCTGTTTTCTGTGTAAATGCAAAGTGATAATCCCTTTTCATAACCTTTTGTCTTTGA
>JABDFI010000084.1 GCA_013286595.1 Chlamydiota bacterium
TCTTTTGGAAAGGGCATCTTCAAGGGTCAATGCTACGGCTAATTTCAGATTTCTAGGGTTGTCATAGCGGTGGTGAAATCCCCAATTATCTCCCCCTTTTGGTCGATGAGCGAAGAGATAAATGTTATAGTTAATCGATTCATTGATATCCTTTTTTGTTGAAGAACCTGCGACAGCTCCTCTAATAAGATCTTCATCTTCCTTATAGGTTTGTCGCGCTCTATCAGTAAAGGCGGAATCTCCAAAGGTTGCAATGCGATCCAATTTCTCTTGTTTCATCTGTTTTAAACTATCCAGAACGCGATCGGTACGTCCATTCCACATATCATCGAGAAGTTGAATGCAGGCGTTAATCATTTCTGGTTGCGGCTCATAGGTGTTGAGCAGATCAGTAATCGCTTTGCCCAAGAGAAGAGAGTACTTCAAGTGAGGTTGGGGATTGGGCAACGTCCCATGCCGCAAGAAATGGTCGATTAAAGGATGGAAGTAGAAATCGGATAAATGCACCTGTTCTTTTAATCCTTTTAAGTAGTAGCGTTCCATCAGAGTAGAATCGAGAAATTGGGTGTGCTTTAAAACCGCAGGACTCTCATCAGGAACTTCTCTTCTGTTTTTCTGCAATAGGGGTCGGGAAAAACCACTGACAACATTTAAGACTAAACCAGCTGCCTTGGGATGAATTTTGTAGGTAGCATCCTGAGAGATAATGAGAATTTGCTGACGAGGTGCCTCAGGAAGAAACTCTAACGCTTTAGTAACAATCTTAGCATTTTGATTGACGATCAAAAGTAGGCGTGCTTTTGCTCCAGACTCTTTGAAAAAAGTGAAACATGTATCGAGGAACATTCGCATAGCTATGGTAAGGCCAGGATAGTTCTCATTCTTGCCCCAAAAATACCTAGGAACTTGACGGTCATCGACTGTGACATGATAGGTATGATAACCTTGTAGGACAGTGCCCAAACGCAATTCAACCTCTTCTCTTGGATCTTTGAGAGGTAATCGACTATCATCTTGATTGTTAATATAATCGATGACACAAATTCCCTGCCCTGGAATTTTTTTACCTCCCCGTTCAAACGTCGTGGATTCAGGGTCAGCAAAGGGAGCGCTTGAAATAAAGGGAGATGCCACACCAAGTGCCCCTACTTCATGCAAAGCCTCTAAAAAGGTGAGGAAATTATCGGTTAAATGATGCTCTCCATACTGAGGGTCACCTGTGGGAGAGCCAGCCTTTTGCCAAACTTCTCCATAGATCTGATTTTTTTGTGTTGAGTGAAGTTGTTCAAAATGCTCTTTTGCTATTTTTTCTATCGCAAGTGTAACTCGTGCTGTGTCTTTTAATGCTTCGTCTTTGTTTTTGCATGAGAGTTCTTTAAAGAGCTCTTTTTGCACAAGAGGAGGAAGTCGATCCATTGTTGAACCGATGGCAGGGCTATGTTTTTCGATTAGAGTGTAAAGCTCAATAAGGGGATTAGAATCAATCAAGTGGAGCTTAGAGGCCTTACCTGACTCGAGCCTGTGATGATCCGATGCGAGTTTCCAGCTCTTGCTTACACTAGCAGCTCGAGCTAGATCTGATGGAGGTAAAAAACTCAAACAACGGGTTAAATGATCCTGTGCAGATAAGGGTGATGAAACTGACATAGTATTATCCTTTGTTTAAAATATGTGCTTATTTTACCGTTTTTTCTATTTAATTTAAATTTATAAACATTTTTAAATTCTTTTTTTTATTTAATTTTAAAATTAAATCACAATAATGTTAATTTTATTATAAACATATCAAAGTAAATTTATATACCCGAGAAAATTCAAGAATCGGGAAAATATGATCATTTATCAGGGGTGATTTGACACAATTTGCAATTTTTTTTTACCACAGAGGAAGGGAGAACACAGAGAAAAATATTAAGACCTCATTTGTCTATCTTTAAGCGGTTGTTATAGGTCCACTAGTACAAACAAATGGATTGAAAATTGAAAGTAGCGTGTGCATTTTGCGCTCTGTTTCATTCCATTCTTTCTCAGCAATGCTTCCCTTAACAATTCCTGCACCGCTAAATAGTGTCATGGTATTGCCACGAAGTAATCCTGAGCGAATGCCAACGAGGAGCTGACTCTCTTCGTAAGATATCCAGCCAAGTGGTGCAGCGTACCATCCTCGATCAAAGTCTTCGCAGGCGGAAATTAATTCAAGTGCCGCTTCTTTAGGAACGCCACCTGTAGCAGGGGTAGGATGCAAAGCTGAGATGAGTTCTCGATCATTGCGATCTGTCATGGCCTCAAACTGATTGTAGAGATGTTGGACAGTCGAGGTGGCCATTATTCGGTCTTCACCTTGCCATCTTCCATGGCTACTCAAGTGTTTTACAGTTGTTTCTATGAATTGCTTGACCCATCCAAATTCAGACGTTTCTTTGGCATCGTTCAAAAGATCTTGTGCAGAACAATGAAGAGGATAGGTTCCTGCCAAAGCATCAATCTGAATGCGGGATTTATGCCTTTGATAGAGTTTTTCTGGTGTAGCACCAAAAAAGGCGACATGCGGCATTAAGTGAAACGAGAAAAGAGAGGCGCGTAGTGCTTTTTCCTTAAGTAGAGCCATGATCTCCCACACAGAAGGAGGTTGATCAAACTGAAAGGTGGTAGCGCGAGCTAATACTGCTTTACTAATAGTTTTAGACTCGATGTTTTTTAGAAGAAAGGCAATATCTTCATGCCATTGTTCTTGAGCGAGAGCGTCCTCCATTCTCTCAAGAGAACTCAATCTAGAATGCAAAGGCTCTAAATGAAAGTGTAAGGCTTGTTTTGCGTCTAGTGTGGCAGGCTCATGGATAAAATGCAGAATGAGAATCGTTTTTTCTGGAGTCTGAATGATCTCATGAGAAGGAAGCCAAAAGAGGCAAGGAGGAAATCCACTCCATAAAGTGTCATGTTGGGAAGGGCGAAAATGCATCCCTCCATACAAACGCACATCTTTTTTTGGCGGTTCATCGAAAATTGGTAGCTCAAAAAACGAAATCAGATTGCCTAAAGCCGCTCGTTCTACAGGACGATCGCGATCTTTAATGTACACTTTAGGGAAGATGCTTTGGTGTCCCAGCCACTGGGGAAGATTCAATGGGTCAATTTCCATTTCTATCGATTCATAAGAGAAAGTTGTCCCATTGATTTTAAGGCGCATCTTTCACTCCTTCATAAATCGTTGCAGCGCCGAAGAGTTGGGGGTGAGCGTTGACATGGATAAACCCCGCATTTTCCAGAAGAGAACAGAACCGCTTTCCGTAGGGGAAAGTTTCAATCGTCTGATTGAGGTAGCGATAAGCATGAGAGTTATTAGAGAGGATTCTACCCAAATGGGGAAGGACATGGCGCAAATAAAATAAACACAAGGGTCGAAGAAAGCGATTTTCTGGTAGAGATCCTTCGAGAATCAGCAAGCGACCTTGTGGTTTAAGCACTCTATAAGCTTCGCGTAAAGCAAGAGGAACATCGCTCATGTTGCGGATGCCAAAGGAGATGGTCACGCAGTCAAAATGATGAGCAGAAAAGGGAAGAGCCATACCACTAGCGACTTGAAAGGAGACAGTTTCTCCTAGCTTTCTCTGATCGATCTTGCGTTGAGCACAAGACAGCATTTCGGTGGATAGATCAATCCCAATGGCCGTGTCAATATGATCGATGAGAGCAAGGATTTGATCGCCCGTTCCCGTTGCGCAATCTAATAATGCAATGTGGGGCTGTTTGGGAAGGAAGTGTGCCATTTTTTTGCGCCACTGACGATCCCATCCTCCTGTCATAAGGCGATTGATCCGATCGTAAGTAGGAGAGATCTGGTCAAACATTTTCCAGATCTCATGACGAGAGGGCTCTTGCATAGGAAGGAAAACATAACAGGCCTCCTTCCTCTTGTAAAGAGGCAATTGCAAAACTCCCCGACCCAGAAAAATCGATGATTTTGAGTCAGTTTGCCAGCCGCTTAAGCGGTCGTGGCCCCATCCCCGAGCACATACTCCAGGCGAGTAGGGCTCGGGGATGGGGTGGCAAAATGGCTCAAAAGGGCGATTTTGCTGTGGCGTGGAGTTTTGCAATTGCCTCTAAAGTTTATTTCTTAGGCTTTTGCATCACTAGATGAAAATCTCGGTGGTTCGTCACTTTCCCCCGCTTGTCTTCGTATTCTTTCAAGATCCTGTATTGAGGTTTTGCCCCAGATGCAGCAGTAGGAAGTGCATCGTCGTCTTCCACAAATACAGAAGGAATAGCTAGTAATTGACCTAAGCTAGGTACACCCAAAGCAGGGGAAGTATGAGCTCCGCCAGCCCATAGTGCGATTTTGTAAGGTTTGTCGATGGCGTTTAGTAGGCGCAAAGTTTGGAAATTCATCGCTGCTCGTCGATCAAGACTAATACGCCCAGCTAAAGAGGGTTCGGCTTGTAAAGCAGGTCCCGTATCGATGGCAATGACACGAGCACTTTTCGCACGAGCACTTGTAAACACATCTCTTTCTGTATAGGTAAGACCATGTTCGGTTGTCTCAGTGATCCATTCATCTAATTCGGGAGGGAAATCATTTACATCGCGATAGACATAGGCATCAATGGCATCTTGTACTTTTTCGTAGGGATATCCTTCGATCCCAGCCATTTTGACCACTCCCTTGTCGATGAGTTCTTTAGCGATGTATTTTGGAGCAGACTCATCATGATATTCTCCAATGCACACACCATTGTAACCAAGCATGAGTTGGCGAAATAATTCTTCATAGGTGATCGTTGGTTTAATCTTGGGAAATGTTAAGGTTGTAACGGGTTTCTCGATCAATCCCGCAAAATACTGTTCAGCATTATAAACCAAGGAGCCAGTATCAGGAAAAAAGATCTTCTCGCTAATCATTTGTGAGGAGCGTGTTTGTTGAGGTAGTCTAAACAGTGTTTTCTCAAGAACGCATAATGCGGCCTCTTTTAAGCGGTTGAGGTCGTCATAACGATGGTGCGCTCCCCAATTGTCACCCCCTTTGGGCTTTGGAGCTAGATCGTAGACATGAAAATCAATGGCTGGGTCTTGGAGTAGTTCCTGGACTTGTTTGATATGCGCATCAATTTCTGCGCGTTTTTCAGATGAAAGATCCCCTTTAATCCCATCGATGGATTGAATGAGATCATACACTGCAGCTGTTGCGGGTGTTCTTTTGGAAAGGGCATCTTCAAGGGTCAATGCTACGGCTAATTTCAGATTTCTAGGGTTGTCATAGCGGTGGTGAAATCCCCAATTATCTCCCTCTTTAGGTCGATGAGCGAAGAGATAAATGTTATAGTCAATCGATCCATTGATATCCTTTTTTGTTGTAGAACCTGCGACAGCTTTTCTAAGAAGCTCTTCATCTTCCTGATAGTTTTCGGCTGCTTTAAGAGTAAAAGCGATATCTCCAAAGGTTTCAATGCGATCCAATTTCTCTTGTTTCATCTGTTTTAAACTATTCAGAACGCGATCGGTACGTCCATTCCACATATCATCGAGAAGTTGAATGCAGGCGTTAATCGTTTTTGGTTGCGGCTCATAGGTATTGAGCAGGTCGGTAATCATTTTGCCCAAGAGAAGAGAGTACTTCAAGTGAGGTTGGGGTTTAGGCAAAGTCCCATGTCGCAAGAAATGGTCGATTAAAGGATGGAAGTAGAAATCGGATAAATGCACCTGTTCTTTTAATCCTTTTAAGTAATAGCGTTCCATGAGAGCAGAATCGAGAAACCGGGTGTGCTTTAAAATCGCAGGACTCTCATCAGGAACTTCTCTTCTGTTTTTCTGCAATAAGAATTGGAAAAAACCGCTGACAACATTGAAGACTAAACCAGCTGCCTTGGGATGAATTTTGTAGGAAGCATCCTGAGAGATAATGAGAATTCGCTGACGAAGTGACTCAGGAAGAAACTCCAACACTTTAGTCACACCTTCAGCGTTTTGATTCACGATCAAAAGTAGGCGTGCTTCTGCTCCAGACTGTTTGAAAAAAGTGAAACATGTATCGAGAACCATTCGCATGGCTGTAGTAACGCCAGGATAATCCTCTTCTTTGCCCAAAGGAGTCCTGGGAAGTTGACGGTCATCGACTGTTACATAATAGGTATGGTAATCTTGTAGGACGTTGCCCAAGCGCAATTCAACCTGTTCTCTTGGATCTTTGGCGCGTAATCGACGACCATCTTGATTATCAATGTGATCGATAATACAGATTCCCTGCCCTGGAATTTTTTTAGATCCCAATTCAAATGTCGTAGATTCAGGGTCAGCAAAGGGAGCGCTTGAAATAAAGGGAGATGTCACACCAAGTGCCCCTACTTCATGCAA
>JABDFI010000085.1 GCA_013286595.1 Chlamydiota bacterium
TTGTTCTGCGACCATTTCACATAAGGGTCTAAATCTTGTTGGCTTTCATCACTAGTGTTAATGACAAGAGTGTCTGCAATTCTAGTGAAGAAACGCCCTTCTGCTGAAGCGGCAGAAATCGAACTATGTAACAGAACAAAATCATACGATCCCTTTAACTGTTGCAGAAGATGGTCAAAGCGGGGATGAGATAACATCTCCGTTGCAAAACGCGTTGTACTTCCAGAAAATAATTCGTCATAACCGTGGATGCGTCGAATCGGCACATTCTCTTCTTCTCCATTTAAATAGTGCCATAATCCAGGCAGGTGATGGGGCCTGATTGTCCTATCAAATACATAATGAATGAGTAACACCTTGAATCCAGAAAGGCTGAGAAGTTCTGCTAGATTCATCGTCCAGTTGGGTAGATCATGAGCGAGAAGAACAGTGCACTGGTTTTTGCCTGAGGAAATGATGAAATCGGCAACCCGTCTCAATGTAGCGATGTCACCTTTTGGCAGCTCTTCTAAGGCGTGATCACAATAAGAAGAGAGAGAACCATAAGAAGGAAGTCCTGCCATCACGAGCGCCGGGTGAGAGACGGGAAAGCCTTTTAGAAGAAGGGTGCAAAGATGGTAGATAAAGTACGCAAAACAGGCGAGAGAGGCGATGAAAAGGGGAAATATAAGGGGGTTGTGGTTATCAGAATAACGAGGGGCAAGGGCTTCATCAATGGGAGTAGAAGAGGTTTCAAAGAGTTGAACGTTGAGCGTTTTAGTCTCGACGAGTTGTGTCATCCCTTCGATGATGCGAGCGTGGAGCTCTTTTTTGATGCGCAAGAGATTTTCCCTATGCCATTTTTCAGGAAGAGCTGCCATTTTCTGGTTAAGTTCATTCATCTTTAGTTTGAGCAATTGCTTTTCTCGATCGAGAAGAACGACGGAGTGCTGTTTGAGCGAGTTGATCCTTTGCGATAAGAGTTGTGTTTGAAGTCTTTTTAATTCAATCATGTGCGTGAGATGCTGAACTAAAAACGTCTTTTGCGTGGTGAGTTCTTCTTTTAATCGCTCTTGTTCTCTTTGTGTGCGGTTTTCGCCATCTCGCAATTTCAAGGCAATCGCGCTTGCATTCTGGATCAAGGTTGCAGAAACAGAGTCGTTCAAAAGGGAAGTGAGGGAGCTGACTTCAAAATCGGGGAGTTGCAACGAGTCGCGAAGGAAACCTAGTTGTCTAAGAGCAGTTTCATTGTCGTCAATTTTTCGCGCGTAGTCGAGATACAGCTCTTGGGAGCTCTTTAACGTGACCGCATCGAATTCAGGACTATGAGGAGTGTTGGAAAGAGGCTCAACGCGCTTTTTTTCGAGATCACATTCAGCTAAACAGTGTACGAGTTGAGATTGTTGTTTGTTTAAGTCCTCTTTGTGCGAGTCAGGCTTGAGTCGCTTTAAATCGAGATCAACATCGAATAGTTTGGAAGAAAATTCGGTATGTGTTTCAGCTAAACTTTCCAATTCATTGGCAAATCCTAAAAATCCATTGGTGGCGATACTTTCTTTTAAATAGGACACATGTTCGCGCAGCGCTTCATCAAAATGTCCCATGATTTCTTGATGTCTTTTTTGAAGATAGTCAACCTGTTTTTGGCAAATCTCGTTATTTTCCCGTTTGAAGTACGCTTGGTAATTCCACATCATCCGATTGAGAAAGTCGGAAGCTATGTAGGGATTGGGATGATCAAATTGAAGAGTGTAAATGTTGGAATCGAGCTTGTGCTCTTTGATTTCAAAGTGCTTTTTCATCTGATCGACAAGTTCAATCCAAGGAGTGATCTGGAAGGAGTAGAGCGTGTTAAAAGATACGTTAGAAGGAAAAGCCTCCAACGTCAACGATCCCTTGGAGAACTGTGTGGGTTCTCCTTTTTTTCCTGTAGTGAGCAGATGGCGTTTGCTATCGAGGAGCTCAAAATGGATCGAATCAAGTGGACGGATGTAGATGTCGCACACTTCATCCTGGATGTAATGCACATTGCGGAAACAAAAGCGATCCACTGTTTTGCCGTATACTCCACAATGGGCGCAGAGATTGCGCCAAGGCCGCCCCAAGAGATTGACAATCTTTTGTCCTAGACTCGAGGGGGCGATTTGAAGTCCCAAATCGGCGATCGTCTCCCTCATCACGCGGTTGGAGTACATGATCGAGTAGGTGGGAGTTTCATGGAACGAAGGGATAAAATCCTTTAACCAATCTTTAGAGAGATGAGATAATTCATTGTGCGTGTTGTTGTGCTTGAGTGTGGAGTGAGCTAAGTACCGAGGTTGTTGAAAAAGGAGCCATGCAAGGGTCAATAAAGAGGACCATAGAGCAATTTTTTTTAAAGCGTGTTTGAGACGCATGAAAAGGCGTTTAAGATCGTAAGAAGTGATAATAATCTGATCGAGGTGCATGCACTACCAACTGCGTTTAAGGTACAGAAACACTCACTGACTTAAGTCCGTTTGAAATCAAGTCAAAAGCAATCAGAGTGGGCAGGATATCATTGACAAAACGATTCCATTCGCTGATCGGACGCGCAGCCACGTAAACGATATCACCCGGAATGAGCAGCATGCTATCATTGGGAAGCCGGACAACGTGTTCCCAATGCAGAGTGTAGATCTTGGGATGAAGAATATTGCCGCGAATCACTTGGATGTAAGAGCGATCACCAGAGGGCAACATTCCACCCGCTTCTGCCAGTGCTTTGCGCAACGTCATGAACCCATCAGGAACATCGACCACGCGCTCGTTTTTAACTTCTCCTAACACCATCAGCGTCGAGGCTGAAGGATCAGCAATGTAGACTCTATCGCCGCCTCGCATCACGATGTTTTGAGACATATCCCCTTCTTTCACAAGTTTATAAAGGTCGACAGGGAGCAGCTCATTGCAGCGCAGGACATAGCTTTTAAATAAATTGGCGTTGGTCGGAACGCGGGCAATGCTCAGTGCTTCAAAGAGGCGAAGGCGTCCATCTACGGGAATACTGGGCACATGAACCAATCCTGCGAGTTCGACTTTTCTTTCAATCCTGTCTTTGAACACGATGAACACTTCGATATCTTTAATTTGATCTCGATAATGTTTCTGGATTTCGTCCCGAGCTTCGTCAAGTCCTAATCCTTTCACATAGACAGGATCTAAGTCAGGCAGATTGATCTTGCCGTTCATGACCCTAAAGCCCATGGTTTGACTGATCTGTTGTACAGCAGCAGATAAATCGGAACGGCTGGGATGGAAGATCGCAATTTGCAAGACATCGTCTTCGTGGATCACATCTTTATACTCTTCTAGTAGCTCTTCGTTCAAACAAGAGAATTCTTTCCCTTCCATTTGTAAAACGCAGAATTTACCTTCGCGGATTCGGTAGGAGTCCATCACAAATTCATCAGCGCCCTGGACATCTCTTCCTCGATAAGGAGGGTTGGTGCAGCTGGTGATCACTAAAAGAAGTAAAAAAAGAAGGCGCATCTAGTAACTGTTATGATAAAGTCATAAATTCGAGGGAATCATACTCAAAATTTCTGGATATATACAACCATGAAACACATCTTCATTACAGGGATAGCAGGCTTCATTGGATTTCATCTCGCCTTAAGCCTGAAGCGACGAGGGGATCATGTCGTAGGGTGTGACAACTTTAATCCCTACTATTCCCCAGCCTTAAAACGGCAGCGAGCCGATAGATTGCGCGAAGAAGGCATACTCGTTTTTGAGAACGACATCAACTCTTGCGGTCCTATTGAGCAGGCGATTGAGCAGCATGGAATTTCCCATATGGTGCATCTTGCAGCACAAGCAGGTGTGCGCTATGCGGTGAAACATCCCGAAACCTATGTCCACAGCAATCTTGATGGCTTTGTATCCCTATTGCAATTGTTGCGTCGACATGTTCATATCCCTTTGATCTACGCCTCTTCTTCTTCGGTCTATGGACTCAATAGCAAGATCCCCTTTTCTGAATCGGATCAGACAGATACTCCCGCTAGCTTTTATGGCGCCACTAAGAAATGCAATGAGATCATTGCCCATGCTTACCACCATTTATACGGTATTCGCTGCACAGGATTGCGCTTTTTCACAGCATATGGCCCATGGGGTCGCCCCGATATGGCTTACTATTCCTTCACACGCGCTATCGAAGAAGGACAACCGATTAATATTTTTGGAACAGGGGAGATGCGTCGCGATTTCACCTACATTGACGACATCGTGCAGGGTGTCATGGCTGCCATCGACTTGGGAGCACCTCTTGAAATTTTTAATTTAGGCAATCACCATCCCCATTCTGTGATCGAACTTGTTGAAACATTGGAATCCTTACTGGGTAAACAAGCGATTAAAGAATTCGTTCCCATTCCTGAGGGGGAAGTGTTTGCAACCTATGCCGACATCACTAAAAGCCAGCAACAACTGAGGTTTAATCCTCGCACGTCACTACATGATGGATTAGAAAAGTTCACGACGTGGTACCGCACGCGGCATCAAGTACAAGATGCAGCCCCCTGCTAAGGCAGCAGATCCCATGAAATAAAAAGCAGGTGATCCCACCCATCCTGTTTTATGGAACAACCATAACGATAAAGCAGCAGAGGGTGTTCCGATCAACTGAGAGCCTAGTGCATGTCCTAAAGAAATAATCGTGTACCGATGATGAGGGCTAACCAACTCCTGTGCCCAGGAGTGATAACAAGCTGAAAAAGCCACACCCACAATCACGATGAATAACCGCACAAAGACCACAGTTGAAAGCGATCCAGCTTGGAGTAAAAGAAATAAAGGCACGCCAGATACCACCGCGACAAGTGTAGCGATCAACATGATCTTCTCTTTAGAAAATCGTGTTGCCAGATAGCCAAAATAGGGAAGAAGAACCATATCCAAGGCAAGTAAAAAAGTATTCGCTTGCATCACTTCAGTGAGTGAAAGGGAAGTGATCAGAGGGATGAAGCCATTCATCATCGTCAACGGAATGGCATAGGTGGTATAAGAAAACCCCGCAACGCAGATGATGCCCAATAAAGCTTTGCGGTTTTTTTTGATCACCGCGCCTAAATGTTCTCGCGGAGGTGCTTGAGAAGTTGCGAATTCACTGCTCTCGGTGGTCTGATAGCGCACCAATACAGCAAAGAGAGCGCACACACCTCCAGACCAGTAGATGATCCGCCAAAATCCGACATCGAGCATCGAATTGCTAGCTAATGTCACAAACAGTGAGGCCATCAAGATGCCAGCAATCGTAGAAGAGTTATAGAGACTGCTTATCAGATTTCTTTGTGAGAGCTTCGTGTGTTCGAGAACAAAAATAGCTCCACCCACCGATTCTCCAGCCACACAGAAATTTTGCAGGATACGACACAGAGCAAGCGACAAAGGCGCATAGATTCCAGCTGTGGCATAAGTGGGTAAACATCCCATCAGAACTGTCGCACATGCCATGCCAGTAAGTGAAAAGAAAAGAGCTTGTCTTCTTCCCCAGTGATCGCCAATCCATCCAAAAAATAAGGAGCCCAATGGACGAAAGAGAATGCCAAGAGGCAACATCCCATAGGTCAAGATCAACGCCGTGACAGGATCTTCTGTTTCAAAAAATAAAGAGGCAATAAAAGGAGCGAGAAGACCGAAGAGAGCACTATCGTAGTGTTCAAAAATGTTGCCGATGATGCCAATGATGCGCGTTTTGAAAGACATGCTACCTCTATACAAAAAAAGAGTTGAGAGGAAGACAGCATACTAACCGCTTCGCTCTCCCTACGCTGGTATGACCCAGATCAGGTAATGAGGGTTAAGCAACAAACGTGCTTTTTCAGCCCAAATAACGGGCACCCCTGACGAATAGAGGCATTCTAATGAATTCTCTGTTAAAAATCTTGATTAAAAAAAATGT
>JABDFI010000086.1 GCA_013286595.1 Chlamydiota bacterium
GTAATAGGTCACATCTTGAATTAAGGATTATTAACAAGGTGTGTTATGGGTTTAAAAAGAATCGTAGGGATTGTCTTATTTCTTGCAGGCGTTGCCATGCTTATCACTTCACATGTCATCACTACGAGAGTGGCTGAAGGGAAAATTAAGATATCAAACGCTCAGGGACAGGTGGATCAAAGCAATCAGCTCTTTTCGCTCAATCCCTATTCTAAAGAAGCTGGAGGTATGATTACAGGCTCAGCTCAAAAAAAGATCGATGAAGGCCGACATACAGTTGCCTATTACGAAGGTTTAGCTAGAACACTGCAGATTGCGGGCATTGTTTCGGCTATTGTGGGCGTAGGTGTCTTTTTCTTGGGTGGAAGAAAGAAACCCCATCATTAAGACTCTAAGTGAGAGCGTGTGTTCCTGCAAGGTAGCCGGTTGTCCAGGCATTTTGGAAATTAAATCCTCCTGTGATGCCATCAATATCGAGTACTTCGCCTGCAAAAAACAGTCCGGGACACACTTTGCTTTCCATTGTCTTAAAATGGACCTCTTTTAACGCTACGCCACCACAGGTCACAAATTCTTCTTTATTGGTCGTTTTTCCTTCTACTTGATAGGTGTCGGCATGGAACTTTTGCGCTATGGAGTGAATAGCTTTGATCGAAAATTGATTCATTCGTTGATCGTGCAAGGTTCCCAAGAGAGTTCTCCATAGATTTTTTGGCAATTTGAAGAGGTTTTCGTTTCCGAGCACTTTTTGAGGGGATTGTGATTTGAATGCGGTTAACTGCTGAGAGATCTCTTCGAGTGAGAAGTTAGGTAGCCAGTTAATCACGAGTTCCACATGATAATTCTTTTCAAAAAGATGGCGAGCTGCCCAAGCCGATAACTTCAGAGCAGCAGGACCGCTAAAGCCAAAATGAGTAATGAGAAGAGGCCCAGTATGAGTAAAGAGGGTGTCTTTAAGCTGAAGTTCAACGGGATTGACTGCGATCCCACTCAAGTCTTTAAGTGGGGATGAGGGGACATTAAAAGTGAACAGGGAAGGTACAGGGGAGTGAATGGAGTGTCCCAGCTGTTGAGCCCATTCATATCCTTTTAGAGAACTACCAGTAGCAAGAACAACTCGTTTGGCTAAAAGATGAGTTCCATCGACATAAGTAAGGACAAATCCTTTATCCGATGGGATAATGGATTCAATCTGTTGGCGCAATTGAATCACACACCCAAGTCTTTTTGCTTCTGCTAGTAAGCAGGAGATGATCGTCTCAGAACTATCTGTGACAGGAAACATCCTTCCATCAGCTTCTGTTTTGAGTTGAACTCCTCTGGCCTCCAACCAATCGACCATATGGCGCGGTTGAAACGTGTGAAAAGGCCCTAATAACTCTTTGCTGCCTCGTGGGTAGTGATCGACAAGTTGTTTGGGATCAAAACAAGAATGGGTCACATTACACCGACCGCCGCCAGACACCTTCACTTTAGCTAAGAGAACGCCACTTTTTTCCAGAACTAACACGTGAGCTGTAGGCTGTGTAGCCTTTGCTGTTAGCGCCGCGAATAATCCCGCAGCACCCCCGCCTATCACGACTAAATCATGTTCCATAGCATCCTGCAAAAATGGTCTTATTATATACCTGTTCCCTTTGAATTGCAAACCGCGGAGTTGATAGTAAAAGATTGAAAAGTCATAATAAGTTCATTAATTTCGGGTCTATTGTGATCTGATTTGGAGGGAGATGCTCTCTATTTTAACAGTCTTACTGGCGTCCAATTTACTAGTGATGTCAGATTGCGAAAATTTTTGTAATCCAGATAAAATTTCCCCACAGACTGCAGTGATGCTCGATAGTACACAGCTGGAATTACCTATCGATTTGAAGCAATTCGAGGGAAAAAAAGTGCTAATTGCTGTCCATGGGTTCAATAACAGTTATGAAAGAGCCATGTCTACCTATCATATTATTAGTGACCATGTAGCAGCTTTGCAAGATGATGAAGGTAATAGACTCTATGACATCGTAGTTGGATATTTATGGCCAGGTTACGACCATTCCTTAGAATATTATGCAGCTAAAACCCATGCCAAGCAATTAAGAGAGCGGATGAGAGTCCATTTGCAGAGGATTTCTCAAGTAGCCTCTCAATTAGATATTCTAGCTCACAGTATGGGAAATAGGCTCATCTTTGAGGCTTTGAATTTTACGCCTCGACAGCCGCAAAAAAACCTTGTAGAGAATTTTTACGCATTAGCTCCGGCAATTGATGATGAAATGATCGAGTATAAGAATAAGTATTTTCGATCCACCCAAAATTGCCATGATCTGTATGTGTTTTATTCCAAACAAGATGATGTATTAAAGTTTCTTTATCATTTGGCAGAATGTGATGAAGCTCTCGGAGAGGAAGGTGTAGGGAATCTTAAAAAGCTGCCTAAAAATGTACAAATGATTGATTGTACTGCTTTTGTGGATGGACACAGTCATTATTTTGAAGCTCCTGCACTTTATGAATTCATTCAACATGAAGTGATCTTCCGCAAATCCCCCTTAGGTCTTGCCAAAACCATTCAGGTAAAAGCCGGTGGGGAAGCTGAAGCAATTCAAACAGATAGAAGTAAAGAACCTAAAGGGGTTTTAGAAAGGTTAAAAATGCTGCTTCTTCGTTTAAAGAGAAATAAACACGTCTAATTGTTAATAATTGATAATTAAAATATTTTATTTAATAATAAGGATTTGAAGGGTTCGTTACTCTAGGGGGATTATGTATCGTGCGTTTGTTCACTATCATTTTAAAAAGGGAATGGAAGAAGAAGGGTTAAAATTTCTTAACAATGAACTACTTAAGCACGCCAAAGACTATGGATGTCATGGCATTGAGTTGCTCTATAACGAGAGAGAGCCGAGTGAAGTTCTTGGGATTGGGTTATGGAACAGCTTAGAAGAAGCCAAGAGTTTTCAATCTCTATGGGACAAAAAAGAGAAGGAGCTCGTACGTTACTGCACAAATGTACCTAAGCGCGAGTTTTTTAAAATCGAGGCCAGCTACCTTGAGAAAAGCAAAAAGGCAGCGTAGCGTTCCTCTATTGAGAAACGAATCTCAACGCTGCAGAATTCATGCAGTACCGTTTACCAGTAGGTGGGGGGCCATCATCAAAAACATGGCCTAAATGTCCTGAACAACGACTACAGGATACAGCTAGCCTTTCGCCAGTGGGGCCCCAGTCTTTTTTATAGGAGACATTTTGGGGACATATAGGGGCTGTGAAGCTTGGCCAACCCGTTCCCGATTCAAATTTTGCTGAAGAACTAAAGAGAGTTAAGTTGCATCCTGCGCATAAGTACAACCCTGAACGTACGTTAGTGGCATATTCATTGGTAAAAGGGGGTTCTGTACCCGCTTGGCGTAAAACATTATACTGTTCTGCCGTAAGGCGCGATTTCCATTCAGCATCGGTTAATAGCAGTTTTTTTCCATCAAATCCGTATTCTGGACGACATCCCTCTTTTGGGACTGCTGTAAGTATTTGAGTGGCAATTAATAATAAACCAAGTAGTGAAAGTCTCATAGATTTCCATGCAAGAGATTAACTCCTTATATAATCGATATAAAGGATAGAGGCAACAAGAGACTGACCCCCTTCGTACGTCTTTCTTAGAATGACGAAGGACTGTTAAGAACTCATAAGTGCAAAAGATAATTTAATTACAGCTAGATAATTTGAGTTTTGTTACACTAAAAACTATGCCTTGGAGACTGTTGTTGAATTAAGGCTATTTACGAAGGTTTATTATTAAGGGGGTTGGAAGATGGTCGTTAATACGGTCAGTCAAGAGGGAATCGAGATCGAAGCTTGTGAGAAGATTGGGTATTGGGGATATCACCTTATCCTAGATTGTCAAGCTTGTGATATTCCGTCGATTTCAGATCCAGTGAATTTAACAAAATTTGTTAAAACATTGGTGGATACGATTGAAATGAAGGCTTACGGTGAGCCTGTTCTAGAGCACTTTGCTACTCATTGCCCAGATAAAGCGGGATATTCTCTTGTTCAATTGATTGAAACGAGTTCTATAACAGGACATTTCGTTGAAAAGAATGGCGATGCGTACTTAGATATCTTTTCATGTAAACCTTTCAGTTCAGATAAAGCTAAAGAAGTCATTTATGCTTTTTTCCGTCCCAAGAAAATCAAAATGCATTTCATCACACGACAAGCCTAATTTTTTTCATCCAGATTAACGAGATGATGTTGTTCATCTCGTTTTTTTGTATGAGGCAAATGCAAAACTCCGCATCAAATTTTCCAATTTTCCAATGATCCACGGGCCCCCTGGCGTGCAGAATGCCCATCCTAAAAAGAAAAGGGTAATCGAGCCACTGCCGACAATCACATCAGATAGCCAATGAGCACCTGTGATGAGTCTTGGCAAGCAGAGGAAAATCGCATACAAACATGCCCATAGACCTAAACGTCGACCGGCAAAGTAGGTAAAACTTGCGGCAAACAGAAGCGCTGTCGTCCCGTGATCTCCAGGAAAACTGTTGGAAGAACCATCTTTAATTTTCATCCAGTGAATTTCATCGGAAAGAACGATAGGGTTATCCACGGATAGAGTCGGGCTTAAACGGATGATGTCGAGATGTTCACGAAATAGGGTTTTATTCACAAAGTAGATAATGGCGGCGATGTAGAGGATGGAAAAAAGTAGCTCAGCTACACTGCGGATTCTTTGACCAGCTGGGGTACGTTTCACATAAACGGCAAATAGGGACAAGAGGACAATATCTTCTACCCAGTCAGCTAGTTTGTGATTTGCCATCGCCCAAAAACACTGCCACCAAGGTCGTCCCTCTAGGGTGCTATTGATCACTTTGAAAAAGGCGACATCGATTGTTTCCCAAAAAATCTTTGTAGAATCAGCAAATAGTGTCCATAGCATAGCGACGATGAGCACGTGAAAGGCAACGAGGAGTTTGATTTTCCAAGCGCTTCGCGTGGAACATAGGGGGAGAGTCATGTCATATCCTTATAGTTTAGCAAATTTCCATCCAAAGCCTAAGAAACTTAACCCAAAAGGAAGTAGGATGGCAAGATAAGGAGAAATGATCTGTGTTTCTCCTAGAATTAGCGCTGCGTCCACTAGTGCGCAGAAAGCGACATAAGTGAAAAGGGCTAACGCGTAGGTTAAAAAAACGGGAACGGAGCGAGAATAACGCAAACATAAAGGTGCAGCTGCAAACACAACGAGAAGGGATAAAAAAGGCATGGCGCATTTATGCAAGAAAAATGATAGAATTTGAGGGTATTCAAAGGCAGTTCTCAGTTTTTTATGTGTGATCTGACGATATAGCTCGCTTAGCTTGCGATTCTCTACGGGTGTGTACGATTGCTTATTCTGCCAATTGAAAGAAGGAAATTGATACTTTTCATAGGACTCTGTCTTTTTAAAATTGCCTTCTGGTGAGCGCACAAGATGATCTACAAAATAACCAATGGGTTGTTCTGAACGTGGATTTAAGTACTTCATACGCCACATTTCATCAGCAGAACGGACCCAAAACACGTCGAAATAGAGCTGCTTTTCTTTATCTTCTGTTTGGTACACCAATTTTGAACGATCTTTTAAGTAGATCACATGAATATGCTCTTTGCGATCTCCTCGATCTGTATGTTTAAAATGTTGCTGCCGAAAGAGATCGAGATA
>JABDFI010000087.1 GCA_013286595.1 Chlamydiota bacterium
AGCCCAATTCCGACGGAGTGGTTATAGAAACAGCCGCCCTGATGGAATTTGTATTCCAAAGCAATCTCTGTTTTGCAGAAAATCGGAAAGGCTAACCCGGTCATCAATTGCCAAGAAAACTGGTTCCACGTTTGTTTAAAAACAATACGAGAATTTGAGGAATTCATTTTTTGGAAATCACAGCCTATGCCTGCTCCAATAAAAGGTTTGATATTCCAAAATATAGACCCCCATGAAGATAAGTTGGCCATAACTGAGGAAGTTTGAAAATGTCCATGATGGGAAGAACCTTGTCCGACGAATTGGATTTTACTTATAGCATTTCTTCTATAAGCATATTCTGCTTCCAAGCGCAACCCACAAGGCCAACAATAACCCAACGAACCGGCAACAATATACCCTGTATGATATGAGGTTTTGTTCTCATCGACTTTAGTGTTTTGCAAGAAATTAGCACCACTGAAAATCTTTGCGTAGAAATTTGTCGTATCAACACAGCAGCTATCTTCGTAACAGCAGCTATCCTCATAACAAATTGTGTCTTTATCACACTCTACAGGAGCTTGTGCATCATTTGGTATGAATAATAAGGAAGGTTTGTTCACTTCGATAGAGCCACTGTCTTCAGCTTGTGCATCAGCTGCTCTGAAAAATGAGAGTGCTATTAAAAGCGGCAGAATATTTTTTTTCATTTGATTTTTCATTTTTCCAAGACATCCTTCAAAATTTCACTACTGCGCAAACCGATCATCATAGCTGCTGCTGCTGTATTGATATCGGGAATCACCGGACAGATCGAATTGTCCACTACAAAAACGTTCTTTGTGCCATAAACACGTGTGTCACCGTCTACCACACCTCCAGCTTCCAAAGAAGCCATCTTACAATGCGAAACAAAGTGGTGCACATCCAGCGAAAGATTGCTGTTATTTTTTACGTACTGCACAACTGCGTCGTCGCTATAATTGAAAAAGGCGACTATGTTAATCGGATCTGTTGGAATGGGTACATAGATAGGATCAATCAGTTTTAGTTGCGTTAATAGATCCCTAATATAGACCTGGATGGCATTCTTCATATTCTCAAGATCTACAGGATCTTGGTAAAAGCCGTCGTCTGCTGCGGCTATTTGAAAGGAGTTGTCACTTTGGATGGTGACACTACCCTCACTTAGTGGATTCAAAAGCTCAAATCCAATGAGTACTAAAGGAGGTATCTCTGCGCCATTACCTGGTGTGTATTCGAACAGAATCTGTAGCATGCGTGGGTCGCTGGCACTACCGCCCACCACTGGCAAGTACACATTGTTGATAGTAAATGCATACAGTGCGCCAGGAGGTATGCCACTTTGTGCGGGATTTGCAAACAACGTAATGAAGATGAGCGGATGGTTTTGGAGATGTTTTCCTACATTTTCATTGATGAAAACGGGTTTGATCCCTGCATTCTTTAGCGCATCGGACGGACCAATGCCAGAAAGCTGTAGCAATTTGCTACTATTGATTCCACTGGCTAAAACTACGGCTTTCCGGGCTCGTGCTTCATAGACTTTACCGCCCTGTATGTATCTTACTTTTTCGGCACGTCCATGCTTGTCAAATAGGATTTTCACAGCTACCGCGTCGAAGAGCATGAACAATTTGTGATCATTAACTCCCTGACCTTCTGGCGTCATCACCGAACTATTTAAATAGGCTGTCGCGCTACTCGCTCGTTTGGTGCCTGTAGGGTCAATGAACCACTGAGCACGAGGATCTATGCAATTCTCAACACTCGGATCATTATAGTCCACCACAGTTGGAATTCCAGGAAACGCTGCCTGTGACGCGGGCAATAGTACGTTTGTTGTTATTTGCGATACCGTAGGGGTTTGTAGCACACTGAGAGCACCGTTTTCTCCTCGCCCCCCTGGTGTGATTGTCAACCCTTGGTAGTTCTCAAGAGCGTTGAAGGTTGCCAGAATATTGTCCAGACTCCAATTGCTGCTGCCAGAAATACCTTCCCAACGCGAGTACACGGCGTCCGAGCCACGACCATAGTATAATCCGTTAATGGATGCTCCACCACCCAACACCATTCCTGTTGTCCAATCACTAGTTCGTCCATTGAGCCCTGGCATAGGTAGAGTTTGATTCCATCCTGGCCAAAAATACTGGGGCTTTCCCGTCCCAGCCAATAGCAATGCTGGGAGACCCACTGCTTCTATCGCTGGATCACTTGTTAAATTTAGTCCCCCCTCTAATCCTAATACTGAAAAACGACCATTCTCTGAGAGCTCTTTCATCACGATGCAACCGGCTGCTCCACCGCCTATTACTATGATATCTGCCTCTAGTTTGTTTCCTGACATTTTACATCGATAAGGAGAGGATCCAAAAAGGTTGACTATAGCAGTTAATAAAGCGAGTGTAATGAATGTGATTTTCATAACTAAATCCTCCGCGAATCACTATCAATAAACAATCAAATTGGTGCTGTCAAGAAAAATTGTGACAGAATTCAACAACCCAAATGGAGTATATCTAATTTGCTTTGGCG
Source organism: Chlamydiota bacterium (assembly GCA_013286595.1). Lineage (GTDB taxonomy): Bacteria > Chlamydiota > Chlamydiia > Chlamydiales > Rhabdochlamydiaceae > JABDFI01. The sequence continues at coordinate 2,539 of JABDFI010000087.1, forward strand.
TGGAGTTTTGCAATTGCCTCATTTACCTATAGTTTGCAAAACCTAAGATGATTTAGGATTATTTTTGTTGATAAGGGCTATTGAATATTCGCATGAAAGTCATCCTTACAGAAAAACCATCGGTAGCAAAGGATATAGCGGCACATCTTGGCGCAAAACAGCGTCATGAAGGCTACTATGAGGGAAATGGGTATCAAGTGACCTGGGCCTTTGGGCACTTGGTTGCTTTGAAAAATCCTGAAGAATACGATCCTGCTTTGAAAAGATGGACCCTTGCGACACTCCCGTTTATTCCGGCGCAGATAGAATTAAAGGTGATTGAGGATCCAGGGATACGTAAACAGTTTGGAATTATCAAAGGCTTATTAAAATCCGCTAATGAAGTGATATGTGCGACAGACGCGGGAAGAGAAGGGGAGCTTATTTTTCGATACATTCTTTTATTGTCAGGATGCACGAAAAAACCTTGGAAAAGACTCTGGTTATCCTCATTAACTGAAGCAGCTCTTTCTGCAGGATTCCAAAATCTAAAAGAAGGTCTTGAATACGACAATTTGTATGCAGCTGCAAAGTGTCGAAGCGAAGCGGATTGGATTGTAGGTCTTAATGCTACAAGGAATTTTACCGTGCGCTACGGCGGGGGGAAAACGCTATGGAGTGTGGGTCGAGTTCAGACCCCTGTTTTGCAAATGATTGTGAAGCGAGACGATGAGATCCGCTATTTCAAAGTGGAGCCCTTTTGGGAACTCTTTACAAAATATAGAGAAGTTTCCTTCAAATTTAAGGGGGAACGTTTCAAGGTTAAAGAGGAAGCTGAAGTCGTTTTAAATAAGATCAAAGACCATTCTTTTATGATAGAACAGGTGGGAAGTAAAAATGAAACTGAGCATCCTCCACTCCTTTATGATTTGACTGAGCTTCAAAGAGACATGAACCGAAAAATTGGTCTTTCTGCTGCAGATACTTTGCAGTTTGCTCAGACGCTTTATGAGCAAAAATTCATCACTTATCCTAGAACAGATTCGCGGTATCTTACTAATGATATGAAACAGCAAATCCCTGAAATATTGATCAATCTTAAAGTTTTAAAGAGTGATGAGATTGCTCCTTTAGATTTAGCAAATCTTTCATTTTCAGCTCGTATTCTTAATGACAAAAAAGTCACCGATCACCATGCCTTGATCCCTACCGGAAACGTTCCTGGGCCTCTTCCTTATCCATCTCAGGCCATTTACGATGCTATTGTCACCAGGCTCATTGCTGTTTTTTATCCTGCGTGTATCAGAGAAGTTACTAACATTGAGGGGAGTTCTAATAAGGAATTTTTTGCGGCTAAAGGAGTGAGAATTTTGGTTCCTGGATGGACAGTTCTTTATCCTAAAAAGACAGAAGAAGGAAAGGAAGTGCAACAATTACCTGCATTTCTAAAAGGTGAAAAAGGTCCACATGTTCCTTACATCACTGAAGGAAAAACGACGGCGCCCGCACACTATAATGAAAGCTCTCTTCTTGGAGCCATGGAGACTGCAGGTAAGCTTGTAGAAGAAGATAATCTTAAAGAAGCTTTAAAAGAGAAGGGGCTTGGAACTCCAGCCACTCGTGCTGCGATTATTGAAACCCTCATCAAAAGAACTTATATCGAAAGGTCAGGGAAAACGCTGATAGCAACAGATTTAGGGCGCTATCTGATAGCTCTGATACAAGATCCCAATTTAAAATCTCCAGAACTTACAGGGGAGTGGGAATCGAAGTTAAAAGAAATGGAGCGAGGTAAATTTAGCGCTACTGATTTTATGCAAGAAATCTCTCGATTCATTAAACAAGTAATTGACGGAAGTGATCTTTCTAAAATCGATTATAAAAATTATGGAAATTGCCCTAAATGCAAAAGCCATATCATAAAAGGAGAAAAAGGATACGGCTGCTCAAAATGGCGCGAAGGATGCACCTTCGTGTTGTGGAATGAACATAAGGGAACTCTGCTCAATGACGGGCAAATTAGAAGCCTTTTGCAAAAGAGAATCTCTTTGCAACCTATCAGTGGTGCCATTCTTAGTCTTTCTGATGCAGGAGATCTCATGGAAATTCCTATCCCCTCAGGCGAGGGGAATCGCTCTAAAAGGTCCCCTCAAAAAAGAAAAAATCTAAGGTGCATAGTCGAAAAAAAATAATCACAAGTTACCCATTGAAGCACGTTATAGGAGTCTAATTTGGAGTTTTACAAGACTTACAAATAGAGCTTCCTAGCCTAGAAAGAAATAGAGAAAACAAAAGGAACGATAACGGCATGGGATAGGGTGTTCCATTGAGGGAATTGCAAAACTCCCCGCCAAGCAAAATCGCCCTTTTGAGCCATTTTGCCACCCCATCCCCAAGCCCTACTCGCTTGGAGTATGCGCTCGGGGATGGGGCACAGCCGCCCGAGCGGCTGGCAAATTGACTCAAAATCATCGATTTTTCTGGGTCGGGGAGTTTTGCAATTGCCTCTTTTGTGTATATTCATAGACATAAATCCATCATCAAAAACATACCCCATTGGTAATCAACGATTTGTAATCACCAAAAAGCCAATATTTAAAAAATCTAAATAAGAATAAAAGACAAACAAAAACAATTGATATTAATATATTTATTTGATATATTTATTTATATAATGATTACGACTTAACAGGTCGCGTAATTATGTTAATTAAAAATAAATTCAATCTTTAAACAAAAGGTAAAAAAATGAGTCTATATCCCTATCCCTTGCCTGGTCAATCACCCAGGTATTCTTCGTCAGCTTCAAGTGCATCGCCTGTTGTAGCGGCTGCATCATCTAAAAATGAATTATCCAGCCTTTCTGCAAATGAATTATCGCACTTTTTAGATCTTCCCACGCTTATAGCAATGAATAAAAAAATTGAAAAAATCGTACACGGTTGCGGGGTAGTAGAGGCTGAGGCTAGGACTCCAACTGTACGCCTTCACGAGGCGCCACTTCAGAAACCAAGTGCAACAAATAAGGTAGTAAAGGATGAGGATGGGATTCAAATTGTACGCTTTCACGAGATAAGGACTAAAACTTGACTAAAA
>JABDFI010000088.1 GCA_013286595.1 Chlamydiota bacterium
TGATGAAGGCTGTCGAAAAATTTGAATACCGTCGCGGTTATAAATTCTCAACCTATGCCACATGGTGGATTCGTCAAGCTGTGACGCGTGCAATCGCTGATCAGGCGCGTACGATCCGTATTCCTGTGCACATGATTGAAACGATCAACAAAGTGTTGCGCGGTGCTAAAAAACTTATGATGGAAACAGGTCGAGAGCCCTCTCCTGAAGAGCTTGCCAATGAACTGGGATTAACTCCTGAGCGCGTGCGCGAAATCTACAAGATTGCGCAGCATCCAATTTCTCTACAAGCGGAAGTGGGTGACGGCGGAGAAAGTCAATTCGGCGATTTCCTTGAAGATACGGCGATCGAGTCTCCTGCTGAAGCGACAGGTTATGCGATTCTCAAAGATAAAATGGGCGAGGTTCTTGCTACCTTAACCGATAGAGAACGCACCGTTCTAATTGAGCGATTTGGTCTTCTCGATGGCAAACCTAAAACATTAGAAGAAGTTGGTGTGCGCTTTAGAGTGACACGCGAAAGGGTTCGACAGATTGAAGCAAAAAGCTCTCCGCAAAATGCGACACCCGACTCGTGCTAAACAACTGCAAGCCTTTCTTGATCTGCTCGAACAAGAGAAATAATTCTATCACTAGCAAATGCAAAGACAGAGGCAATTGCAAACTCCCCGACCCAGAAAAATCGATGATTTTGAGTCAGTTTGCTGTGGCGGGGAGTTTGCAATTGCCTCGTAATAATCCATTCTATCTCTGAATGCTCAGTTTCGCCTTAAAAGCTTTTGCAGCATCGAAGGTAATTCCCGAATGATAAGCTAATTGAAGTGAGCTTAGAGATGGGATCGTTATTAGATGAGCAAGGCCAACATCTGTGATGTCTGTGCACCAGCCTAGATTAAGTGAACTTAGGGATGAGAGAGTTGTTAGATGAGCAAGGCCAGCATCTGTGATGTTTTTGCACCTCTTTAAATTAAGTGAGCTTAAGAGTGTGAGTTTCGATAGATGGGCAAGGCTAGCATCTGTGATGTTTCTGCACCCCATTAGATTAAATGAACTTAGAGATCTAAGAGTTACTAAATGGGCAAGGCCAGCATCTGTGATCTCATAGCACCAGCTCAGATCAAGTGATCTTAAGAGTGTGAGTTTTGATAGATGGGCAAGGCCAGCATCTGTGATGGTTCTGCAATCTCTTAGATTAAGTGATCTTAGAGATGAGAGAGTTACTAGATGGGCATAGCCCGCATCTGTGATGTTTCTGCACCCCCTTAGATTAAGTGAGTTTAGAGCTGTGAGTTTTGATAGATGAGCAACGCCGGCATCTGTGATCTTATAACAGCTGTATAGATCAAGTGATCTTAAGAGTGTGAGTTTTGATAGATGGGCCAGGGCAGCATCTATAATGTGTATGCACCCTCTTAGATTAAGTGAGTTTAGAGATGTGAGAGTTACTAGATGGGCAAGGCCAGCATCTGTGATGTTTCTGCACCCGCTTAGATCAAGTGAGCTTAAGAGTGTGAGAGTTGCTAGATGAACAAGGCCTGCATCTGTGATGTTTCTGCACCCGTCTAGATCAAGTGAGCTTAAAGATGTGAAAGTTACTAAATGGGCAAGGCCAGCATCTGTGATGTTCCAGCACCAGCATAGATTAAGTGAGCTTAATAGTGTGAGAGATACTAAATGGGCAAGGCCAGCATTTGTGATCTCTTCGCACCAGCTTATATTAAGTGAGCTTAAGAGTGTGAGTTTTGATAGATGGGCAAGGCCAGCATCTGTGATTTTCTTGCACTTAGATAGATTGATAGAGGTAATGCGAGTACCACTTGCTTTATCAAGAATGGTTTTAAGATCGCGATTCGATAAATTGCGCAGTCCAGAAAGATCTAAACAGCCATCGTTGATGAGAGATAGGTTACGCCAATCTTTACATACATGATGAACGCGAGCTATTTGTTGAGCAGGAAGGAAGCTTAATATACGTTCGAAAACGTCGCTAGGGATATTCTTTATGCTAGTCGTTGCATGTTTAGATGTAGTTTGTGAAGGGGCAAGCGCAGACGTTGCCTGTGCTGTCGCTTGTAAAGTTAAAGAAACTAAGCCGGATAATGACATTTTTAAATCTCCTAATTTTTTGTTAATACTATATTTTTAAAATCATTTTATTTGAAGATTAATTTTTTTTGTTTATTTTTTAAATTAAAGAAGTGTAATCCTAAGTAGGACAAGAAAAATTGAATGCTTCCCTATTAACCCAACTTGCCCCCTATCTTGCCCGAAGGACTGAGCGAAACCCACGAGAATCTTGCATCTTACCTGTCTCGCTTACGCGTCTAAGGGAGGATAGGGGGCAAGTTGGGTTATTAGAAGTAACCGTAGAGATGTGAGTTTTGATAGATGGGCAAGGGCAGCATCTGTGATCTTAAAGCACCGGCCTAGATCAAGTGATCTTAGAGATGTGAGTTTTAATAAATGAACAAGACCAGCATCTGTGAGGTTCTTGCAATGAGATAGATTGATAGAAATAATGCGAGTACCACTTGCTTTATCAAGAATGGTTTTAAGATCGCTATCCGATAAATTGAGTCCAGAAAGATCTAGACAGCCGTCATTGATGAGAGATAGGTTACGCCAATCTTTGCATACATGATGGACACGAGGTTTTTCTTGAGCAGGAAGGAAGCTTAATATACGTCCGAAAACGGCGCTAGGGATATCCTTTATGCCAGTCGTTGTATGTTTAGGTGTAGCTTGGGAAGGGGCAAGTACAGGCGCTGACTGCGCTGTCGCTTGTAAAGTTAAAGGAGCTAAGCAGGATAATGACATGTTTAATTTTCTAATGTTGATTAGGATAGTATTATGTTTATAGTTTCATTTTATTTAAATGTTATTTTTTTTAATTATTTATTGATTTAAATTAAATATCTGTAATTCTGATAGGCTTGGTCTAAAATAGCATTTCTTGTCTTTTCCGGTAACTTCTGCAACAACTGATCAATTTGCTTATCCATTCTATGTCTGAATGTTCAGTTTTTTCTTAAAAGCTTTTTCTGCATCTAAGGTAGTCCCTGCAAAATCTAGTTGAAGTGAGCTTAAGAGTGTGAGAGTTACTAAATGGTCAAGGCCAGTATCTGTGATCTTTATGCACCAGTTTAGATCAAGTGAGCTTAAGAGTGTGAGTTTTGATAGATGGGCAAGGCCAGCATCTGTGATGTTTTTGCACCAGCTTAGATTAAGTGAACTTAAGAGTGTGAGAGTTACTAGATGGGCAAGGCCAGCATCTGTGATGGTTTTGCACTCTGTTAGATCAATTGATCTTAAGAGTGTGAGTTTTGATAGATGGGCAAGGCCAGCATCTGTGATATTATCGCACCTGTTTAGATTAAGTGAGCTTAAGAGTGAGAGAGTTACTAGATGGGCAAGGCCAGCGTCTGTGATCTTCCAGCACCTGCTTAGATTAAGTGAGCTTAAGAGTGAGAGGGTTACTAGATGGGCGAGGCCAGTATCTGTGATATTCCTGCACCCGCTTAGATCAAGTGAGCTTAGAGATGTGAGTTTTGATAGATGGGCAAGGCCAGCATCTGTGATGTTTGTGCAATTAGATAGATTGATAGAGGTAATGCGAATGCCACTTGCTTTATCAACAATCGTTTTAAGATCGCTATCTGATAAATTGGACAGTCCAGAAAGATCTAGACAGCCGTCGTTGACGAGAGATAGGTTACGCCAAGCTTTGCATACATGATGGACGCGAGGTTTTTCTTGAGCAGGAAGGAAGCTTAATATACGTCCGAAAACGTCGCTAGGGATAGTGTTTATGCCAGGTGTTGCGTCTTTAGGTGTAGTTTGTGAAGGGGCAAGCACAGGCGCTGGCTCTGCTGTCGCTTGTAAAGTTAAAGTGACTAAGCTGGATAATGACATTGTTAAATCTCCTGATTGTGATTATTATTATATTAGCAATATAATTTTATTTAAAGATTAAAATTTTTTTTTATTACCTGTTTGTTTAAATTATAGAAATTCAATTGCAAATCAATGGAAAAATTAAATAATTTTCTATTATACGGAGGATTCTCTTTGAGCCGCGCTTCCGTCGGTTCTATTTGGAAAGTTCCAAATGAGCGACCAAGGATCAATCCTTGGGTTAAAGGAAAAGCATTTAAGGACGCTGCAATACAACCAACATGACAACGGCACTTACATCCATTTAGCTGAATATGCAAAATGCAAGGGTTGGCTACAGCAGCATAAAATCTAAGAAAATATTTGCAAATATAGGCAAAATGCATATATTTTAGTCCCATGAAAGCAAGCATTGGAAAAATTGCAAAGGAATTAGGAGTATCTAGGGATACGCTCCGCAGATGGGAAGCCAAAGGCAAAATCACTGTGGAGAGAACACCAAGAGGACCCCGTCGCTATGATTTGGGAAAGATCCTCGGGCTTCTTCCTAGAGCCCAGCCCTTCCAGAAAAACACGATTGCGTATGCCCGAGTTTCCGGTCATGATCAGAAGGCCGATCTAATAACCCAACTTGTCCCCTATCCTCCTTTATCCGCGAGCTGCGACAGGCAATCTGCTGCGCTTCGTTCGTCGCCAAGGTGAACTACCTTTGCTTCCTCACGAATCTTACATCTTACCTATCTCGCTTACGCGTCTAAGGGAGATAGGGGGCAAGTTGGGTTAATACGGCAATCAGATGTTCTGCAGTCTTTTTGCGCAGCAAACGGCTGGACTTATGAAATCATTCAAGATTTAGGATCAGGCCTCAACTACCAAAAACGAGGACTGCGCAAGCTTATAAAAAGCATTTGTTCCGGAGAGATCGATCGACTTGTCCTAACGCATAAAGATCGCCTACTTTATATCGTGCGGAAGGATTGTTAAGTTAGTTACTTCGGCCATAAGATTGATAACAGAAAGGCCGAAGGGATAAACAACAAGATCAAAGTACTCAAGAGACAGGCGTATGGATTTCGAGATCAGGAGTATTTCAAACTAAGATTATACCATCTTCATAAGCAAGAATCTCAACTGGTTGGATAAAGGGACATGTGGCGTGGATTTTATTCTCACTTCAGATGAACCCGTTTTGATAGATGGACAAGGCCAGCAGCTGTGATGTTAAGGAACCCTCTTAGATCAAGTGAGCTTAAGAGTGTGAGTTTTGATAGATGGGC
>JABDFI010000089.1 GCA_013286595.1 Chlamydiota bacterium
AGATCCAGTGATGAGAGAGAGGAAAGCTTGGAAAGATGCTCTAATCCTTCACCTGTGATGTCCTGGGCCCAGCTTAGATCCAGTGATATGAGAGAGGTGAGTTTTGAGAGATGTTCTAGCCCTTGATCTGTGAAGTTAGTGCAGTCCCTTAGATTCAGTGATGTGAGAGAGGAAACCTTTGAGAGGTGTTCTAATCCTTGATCTGTGATGTCGCAGTCCCTTAGATTCAGTGATGTGAGAGAGAGAAGCTTTGAGAGATGTTCTAGCCCTTGATCTGTGATTCTGTTGTAACCGCTTAGATTTAGTGATGTGAGAGAGGTGAGCTTTGAGAGATGCTCTAATCCTTGATTTGTCATGTTATGGCATCTCTCTAAATTCAGTGATGAGAGAGAAGTTAGTTTTGAAAGGTGTTCTAATTCTTCATCTGTAATGTTGTGACAACCGCTTAGATTCAGTGAAGTGAGAGAGGAAAGCTTTAATAGGTGTTCTATGCCTTCTTCTGTAATGTTGGGGCAACCGCTTAGATTCAGTGAAGTGAGAGAAGAAAGCTTTAACAGGTGCTCTAGTCTTTCATCTGTGCAGTTGTGGCAACCGCTTAGATTCAGTGATGTGAGAAAGGTGAGCTTTGAAAGGTGTTCTAGTCCTTGATTTGTGAGTTTGGAGCACCCCTGCAAATTGATCGATTGGATTTTAGTTCCTTTAAGTTGTTCCAGAATGATTTGTAGTTGATCATTTGATAAATTCTTATATCCTGATAAATCTAAATGATGGCCCTGAAACGGTAAGCGTGCCCAAGCTTTGCAGCTCAAGCGTATTGAATGCAGTGCTTGTGGAGGAAGAAAAGTTAATACATGCGCCATAACTGCATTAGGCAATGAATTAATCGTCATTTGTTTAGAAGAAATCTTAGATGACACAACTACAGGCGGTACAGCTGCAGGTAGAACAACTGTAGGTTGTGTGGAGGATAAGCTTAATGGAGCTAAAGCTAGTGATGATACTGATGTCATAATTTTTTCTTATTTCTTAATATTAATGTTATTAGAGGGAATTGCAAAACTAACAAAAAAAAGGGTTTTTCGGCAGGGAAATTGCAAGAAAAATCACTTAACACCCAAGATTTTGAGTAAGTATTCGGGACTCCAGCCGGCAAGCTTTCTTTTGTTAGGCACTCCCAACTTTTCTGACGTGTCTGCTTTAAGCAAATTCAGGGCCATTTTCTTCCCTAGCAAAAAATTCTCAGCAGCGTGATCAGACCGTATTTTGCATAAATCTTCACCGAATGACAGGTCCAAATGCCAATGGAGTTTGTTTTCCACTCCCCAGTGAGCTCGCACAATTTCCCCTAACCGTTGTGCTGTCGTTCTCAGGCTGCTTATATAATAACGGAATTCCTGAGTCGTTTTTCCCTTGTGAGTCCGCTTTGATTTCACGCATATCAAGGTTTTAAGATCAACCCAATCTTCTTCAAAAATGTGCCGATCTGGGTCAGCCATCTGCTAATGCTTTTATATGAGGAGATCGCTTGGTTTTTCACAGCAGCGAATTGAGAAAACGCGATATGTATGGATTTGGGGGCTGCAATCAAGATTTTTATGACGTGTAGTTAAAAATTTATGTTATGAAATTGTACAAAAAAGTAGGGGGAGATTTTAGGCAGCGTTTTGAGCGCTTATCGAAATTTTGTCACACCCCAGCTTAAGAGTGTGAGAGTTTCTAGATGAGCAAGGCCAGCATCTGTGATGCCTTTGCAATGGCTTAGATTAAGTGAGCTTAAAGATGTGAGTTTTGATAGATGGGCTAGGCCAGCATCTGTGATGTTTGGGCAATAGCCTAGATTAAGTGAGCTTAAAGATGTGAGTTTTAATAGATGGACAAGTCCTGCATCTGGGATGTTTTCGCAGTGGCTTAGATCAAGTGAGCTTAAGAGTGTGAGAGTTCCTAGATGGGCAAGGCCAGCATCTGTGATGTTTGTGTCGCATAGATCAAGTGAGCTTAAGAGTGTGAGAGTTTCTAGATGGGCAAGGCCATCATCTGTGATTTTATCGCATGAGCTTAGATCAAGTGAGCTTAAGAGTGTGAGAGTTGCTAGATAAGCAAGACCAGCATCTGTGATCTTTCTGCACTCGCTTAGATTAAGTGAGCTTAAAGATGTGAGAGTTGCTAGATAAGCAAGACCAGCATCTGTGATCTTTCTGCACTCGCTTAGATTAAGTGAGCTTAAAGATGTGAGAGTTGCTAGATAAGCAAGACCAGCATCTGTGATCTTTCTGCACTCGCTTAGATTAAGTGAGCTTAAAGATGTGAGAGTTGCTAGATAAGCAAGACCAGCATCTGTGATCTTTCTGCACTCGCTTAGATTAAGTGAGCTTAAAGATGTGAGAGTTGCTAGATAAGCAAGGCCTGCATCTGTGATGTGATAGCACCAGCTTAGATTAAGTGAGCTTAAAGATGTGAGAGTTAATAGATGAGCAAGGCCAGCATCTGTGATCTTCTCAACCCCGTTTAGATCAAGTGATCTTAAGAGTGTGAGAGTTGATAGGTGGGCAAGACCAGCATCTGTGATCTTTTCGCATTCGCTTAGATCAAGTGAGCTTAAGAGTGTGAGTTTTGATAGATAGGCAAGGCCAGCATTTGTAATGTTTGTGCAATTAGATAGATTGATAGAGGTAATGCGAGTACCACTTGCTTTATCAAGAATGGTTTTAAGATCGCCATCTGATAAATTGCGCAGTCCAGAAAGATCTAGACAGCCATCGTTGACGAGAGATAGGTTACGCCAATCTTTGCATGCTTGACGGACGTGAATTATTTCATGAGCAGGAAGGAAGCTTAATATACGTCCGAAAACGGCGCTAGGGATACCCTGTATGCGAGTCGTTGCGTATTTAGACGTAGTTTGTGAGGGGATAGATGAAGGGCGCAGTACAGGAGCTGGCTGCGCTGTCGCTGGTAAAATGGACGGTGATTGCGCTTTGGGCAGTCCAGAAAGAGCTAGACAGTCTTTGTTGACGAGAGGTAGCTTACTCCAAGCTCGGCATACTAAACGGGCGCCAACTATTTCTTTATTAGAAAGGAAACTTAATATAGGTCCAAGAGCGTTGCGATCGGGAGCCTTGCCAGGCATTGCGTCTTTAGGTGTAGTTTGTAAAGGGGTAGATGAAGAGACCAGTACAGGTTCTGGCTGCGGTATCACTTGTAAAGTTAAAGAAACTAAGCCGGATAATGACACTGTTAAATCTCCTGATTGTAATTAGTGTTATTCTTAATATATCTATAGTCCAATTTATTAAAAAATTAATTTAATTTATTGACTAAATTAAAAATAACTCTAAACATGGGGCAAGAAAAAGGAAAAGCTTTTAAATACTCTGAAATTCAACCAACTCGACTTTAATGACTTCCTCGCTGACGCTCGTCAGCCATGAGATTGTAAAAATAAAAATTTATAGAGAAGCTCCTATCATTCATAATCTGTGCGTGAGAATGAATGGTGAGTGGGAACGCTATTAACGCCTTATCCACCCGGAGCCATGCGAGGGCTGCCTAAAACTTTTAATAATACCCTCTGCGATGTTGTTTGTGTCCCAGTTTAGATCAAGTGAGCTTAAGAGTGGGAGAGTTGCTAGATAAGCAAGGCCAGCATCTGTGATGTGATAGCACCCGCTTAGATTAAGTGAGCTTAGAGATTTGAGAGTTCCTAGATGGACAAGGCAAGTATCTGTGATGTTATAGCACCCGCTTAGATCAAGTGAGCTTAAGAGTGTGAGAGTTCCTAGATGGGTAAGGCTAGCATCTGTGATGTTATAGCACCCGCTTAGATTAAGTGAACTTAAGAGTCTGAGGGGTATTAGATCGGCAAGGCTAGCACCTGTGAGCTTATAGCATCCGTTTAGACTCAGTGAGCTTAAGAGCGTGAGGGTTTCTAGATGGGCAAGGCCAGCATCTGTGATGTTTCTGCACCGGCTTAGAGCAAGTGAACTTAGAGATGTGAGTTTTGATAGATGAGGAAGGCCAGCATCTGTGATGTTTCTGCAGCAGCTTAGATCAAGTGAGCTTAAAAAGGTGAATTTTGATAGATGGGCAAGGCGAGCATCTGTGATGTTTTCACACCAGCTTAAATTAAGTGAGCTTAAGAGTGTGAGAGTTCCTAGATGGGTAAGGCCAGCATCTGTGATGTTATAGCACCCGCTTAGACTAAGTGAGCTTAAGAGTGTGAGAGTTAATAGATGGGCAAGGCCAGCATCTGTGATCTTATAGCACCCACTTAGATTAAGTGAGCTTAAGAGCGTGAGAGTTCCTAGATGGGCAAGGCCAGCATCTGTGATGTTCTTGCAATCAGATAGATTGATAGAGGTAATGCGAGTTTCACTTACTTTATCAAGAATGGTTTTAAGATCGCCATCTGATAAATTGGGTAGTCTAGAAAGATCTAGACGCCCTTCGTTGACAAGAGGTAGGTTACGCCAATCTTTGCATACATGACGGGCGCAAATTATTTGTTGACCAGGAAGGAAGCTTAATATACGCCCGAAAACGTCGTTAGAGATATCCTTTATGCCAGGCGTTGCGTGTTTAGGTGTAGTTTGTGAAGGGGCAAGTACAGGGGCTGGCTGCGCTGTCGCTTGTAAAATAGACGGTGATTGCGCTTTGGGCAGTCCAGAAAGAGCTGGACAGTCTTTGTTGACGAGCGGTAGCTTACTCCAAGCTCGGCATACTGAACGGGCGCCAACTATTTCTTTATTAGAAAGGAAACTTAATATAGGTCCAAGAGCGTTGCGATCGAGAGCCTTGCCAGGCATTGCGTCTTTAGGTGTAGTTTGTAAAAGGGCAAGTACAGGAGCTGGCTGCGCTGTCGTTTGTAAAGTTAAAGGAACTAAGCCGGATAATGACATTGTTAAATCTCCTAATTGTTATTAGTATTATATCTATACTCTAATTTATTTAAAAATTAAAAATTAATTTAATTTATCAACTAAATTAAAAAAACGCTAAATACGAAACAAGAAAAATAAATTCTACTAGTCAGGCAGAGGATTCTCTTTTGAGCAACGCTTTCTTCGGTTCTATTGGGAAAGCTCCAAACGAGCAGCAGAGGCAATTGCAAACACACCACAGCAAAATCGCCCTTTTGAGCCATTTTGCTGTGGCGTGGAGTT
>JABDFI010000090.1 GCA_013286595.1 Chlamydiota bacterium
CCGAAGGGAAAATGAAGGGCCTCTGCGAGCGACGCGATGAGGGGCCCCGCCACCGAGACGTCAGTCCGGCGGGGAATGAGCGCTTGAGCAGCCCGAGGCCTCAGATTGCAATGCAAAATTGCAGCGCAGGAAAGCTCACCAGAGCGGGCAGGGTAGTGTTCTACACACCCTGCTTCCGAGCACGCAATTTTGCGCAGCAAGGTGAGGCTCAAGGGGGTCGCGGGGGACAATCGACACGTAGTGCTTTGTCCCCGACATAATGAAATAGTAAGGCCCTTCTTTTTAAAACCAAATACTCTCTTTAACTAAGAAGGGAAAGTTTTTGTTCGAGGTGGAGGGTGGCGCGGGTGAGATGTTCGGGGAGATCGATGCCAAACACTTCGTGGGACGTTTCGTGCACTTTCAGGCGCAAGCGATGGTAGAGAAATCGCAACTGCTCGAGCTGTTCGGCGCATTCGATATCACAGGTTTTAAGCTGAGCAAGTGTTCTTAGCGCTTCTGTCGTGTAAGCGTAAAGTCCTACATGCTTATAGAAAACCTTGTTCTCTTCAGGGAGAGGATCGCGATAGAAGGGGATCATGCTGCGTGAGAAATAAAGAGCATACCCTTGATGATCACAGACCACTTTCGCAAAATGTGGACTGTGAATTTCTTCTTGTCTTTCGATTTTTTTCTTCAATGTCCAGATGTCGCTGCTGTCTTCACAACTTTGCAAGAGTTCCATGATCATCTGCTCGGAAATAAAAGGCTCATCCCCTTGCCAATTCACCCACACATCTGCTGTGATAAGTCCACGCTTCACAATTTCACACAGGCGATCTGTTCCAGAAGCACAGTTTTCATCTGTCATGTAATACGTGCCACCAAACGAATCGATTAAGCGCCCGGTTTCCATCGAGTCAATAGCAAAAGCGACATGATCGAAGGCGCGAACAGAAGAAGCGCTCTCCCACACCCATTGAAGTAAGGGTTTTCCCAGCAACATACTTAGCATCTTCTTGGGAAAACGCATCGATTTAAGTCGCGCTGGAATGATGCAGACAATTTTTTTTGAACCTATCATGTCGTTACTAGCCTCTCTGGATGATTCAAGTACCATGCGATCGTATCGCGCATACCTGCACGGAAGTCATAACGCGGCTCCCATCCCAATTCTTCTTTAATTTTACGGCAATTGATCGCGTAGCGCAAATCGTGCCCTGGACGGTCCGGAATAAACATAATGAGTTCGCGTAAGGAAGGTTGATCTAGCATGTCGATGAGATCGTGAATCACATCGATGTTGCGCTTTTCACATTCTCCACCGATGTCGTAAACCTCTCCTTTTTTCCCTTTCTCAAGAATCGTCCATACCGCTTGTGAATGATCATCGACAAACAGCCAATCCCGGATATTTTCGCCTGTACCGTAAATGGGAAGGGGCTTCTGATGCACACAACTCGCAAGCATGCGGGGAATGAATTTCTCTACGTGTTGACACGGACCAAAATTATTCGTGCAATGAGATAGGGTCACAGATAGACCGTACGTGTGAGCATAGGCATGTACAAAATGATCTGAAGCAGCTTTTGAGGCGGCGTAAGGAGAGTTGGGGCAATAGGGAGACTGTTCAGAAAAAGTACCCTCATGAGACAATGACCCATACACTTCATCAGTAGAAATATGATGAAAATGGATGTGAGGATGCTTGCGCACCACTTCCAATAAGGCAAGAGTTCCACCGACGTTGGTGTGAAAAAAGGGATATGGATTAACAATGCTGCGATCCACATGCGTTTCAGCAGCAAAATGCACGATCATATCGACTTGCTTGTCAGTACATAGCTTTTCGACTAACTCTTGATCGCAGATATCCCCTTTGACAAAGTGGTAGCGAGGATCTTGTTCTACCTCGTTTAAGTTGCGTGGGTGAGCTGCATAGGTCAACAGATCTAAATTAATCAGAGAATGACACCAATCGATGGATTTCAATCCGTACCGGATAAAGGAAGAACCAATAAAACCCGATCCACCTGTGACTAAAACAACTTTAGAGCGCTTCATGGAGAAACTCCATAACACTTTCTTGCCACGAACGGGGATGTCGCCCTGTTGCTTGAACAACTTTCTCCGTTGCCAGTACCGAAAAAGTGGGGCGCTTGGCAGGCAAAGGGAATCTTTCTTTCTTAACAGGGTAAACGTGAGCACACGAGATCTTGCGTCTTAACAATTCTTCGCGCATGAACTGAGCGACCTCAAATCGAGAGGTTTTCCCTGCATTGGCAAAATGGAAAATGCCTTCATGATCAAGTAAATCTAAAATACCTTGCGCGAGATCTTTTGCGTAAGTGAGCCTTCCCCATTGATCATCGATCACTTCCAGTGATTCTTTCGTGCGCAACCACTGAACAAGAGAAGAAAAAAAGTTTTTCCCCTCAGAGCCAAACAACCAAGAGGTGCGGATCACACAAGCATTAGGACAAGCGGCTAACACTTTTTTTTCCCCTTCCCATTTACTTTGCCCATAAGCATTCACAGGATCGCAAGAGTCTTGTTCAAAATAGGGAAGATCTTTAGTGCCATCGAAAACAAAATCTGTAGAAACGTGGATGAATTTTACCCCATTTCTGGTTGCTGCTTGAGCAAGGTATTCTGCTCCTTGAGCGTTGATAAGATAGGCTGCACTATCCTGTTCTGCAGCGTCAACATTCGTATAAGCGGCACAATTCACAAGATGTGTAGGTTGATAGGAAGTGATCAAAGACTGAATGGTCTCAGGTTGAGTGATGTCCACGTTTTGTTTCGTAGCCGCGTTAACTTCGATGCCCCGTGCTTTACATAGAGCAACAAGGGAAGATCCCAACATCCCCTTAGCTCCTATCACCGCAAGTCGCATCACACCACCTCATGAAATAGAGGCGCTTGCCGATCGCGATCTGAAATCGTCGGGGTGGCAATGGGCCATTGGATATTCACTTCAGGGTCGTCAAAACGAAAGCTCTTTTCCTCAGCAGGATCGTAAATCGTGCTGACTTTATAACAGAGATGAGCTTCTGGGCTGAGCACACAAAATCCATGAGCATAGCCTACTGGAATAAATAACTGCTCTCCTCGAGTTGCATCGAGATGCACACCTATCCATTGCTTAAATGTCGGACTATCGCGTCGGATATCGACAACGACATCATAGATTGTCCCTAACATCACAGAGACGAGCTTAGCTTGTCCGGGTCGGCGCTGAAAATGCATCCCTCTCAATGTTCCCTGTGAAGAGTAAGAGTGATTGTCTTGGACAAAATCACATGTTATGCCACGCTCGCTATATAGCGGTTTGCGAAAAGTCTCTCGAAAAAAACCTCTTTCATCCACAAATACTTTTGTCTTGAGAAGTTTAACCCCAGGAAGTGCTAAGTCTTGAACATCCATAATTCACCCAAACATACACAAATAAACTCAAAAATTGGTTTTTGGCAACGTCGGCTTGGTGGCAAATTTTTGGTCTTCACTCGCGCCTTACTATTCAATAAAGCAAAATGATACCTTAAGAAAAACCATCTGTCCACACCTATAATCAAAAAATTCATGGCGATAAAACCCTCGACAAATTAAATTATACGTTTACGATTACTTCACTTGGAGCCATATTTGTGAAACGTCTGATCAACTTAATACCCAGCCTCTTAGTCCCTTGCGGAATTCTCCTAGCTGACAATCCAACACTTCTAGACGATCGCCCCTACGATGAGCAATTCATAAATTCTGAACATCCAGAACCCCCTCCCTTTGAACTTCCTTGGCTAACTGGTCCTTTGTTGACGCCAAACGCCCATGCAATCCCTTTTGGCCACATGAACATCGAACCCTATTTCTATGCTAATACTGCGTATGGTAAATACGATTATCACTGGCGCAGTCACTCCGTTCCTCACAATTTTTATAACTACAACGTCGCCATTCCAACGCAAATTGGCTTTGCGCCTCGCATGGACATCCAGGTCGTTCCTCAGTTTTCCTATAATCATACCCATGGCACTTCACCTTCACCAAGCAGTGCTTCGGATTGGGTATGGAACGATATGCCCATCGCCCTTGATCTTCAAATTGTGTATGATGATCAGAAAAATTGGTATCCAGCAGTCAAACTATCATTTTTAGCCAATATCCCTTTTGGAAAGTACCGCCACTTGAATCCTAAAAAGTTAGGAACCGATGTGGGAGGAAGTGGAAGCTGGCTACCCGGCTTTTCCGTGAATATGTCGCGCTTAATTCACTTTAAAGGAACCCATTTCTTAGCAACCCGTTGGTTTGGCGCTTACGTCATTCCCAACTCCGTTATCGTGAGCGATTTCAATGCTTACGGCGGAGGCTTTGGCACACGCGGAACAGTATACCCTGGCGCAACCATATCTGCAGGATTTGGTCTTGAGTACACCTTAAGTCAGACTTGGGCATTAGCCTTTGACGCCCTCTATTCCCACTCCAATAAAACGCGGTTTAAAGGAAATGCAGGTACTACGGATGGAGTCCCCAATAGCATAGGTGGTCCTTCCTCAGAACACTTTAGCATCGCTCCTGCTATTGAATACAACTGGAGTGAGAATTACGGCGTGATCGCAGGCGCTTGGTTTTCCCTAGCAGGCCGCAACGCTTCTGAATTTGCTAACGGCGTCATCGCACTCAACATTTACAAATAGCCCCTCGACGTGATTCAAAATTTCATTTTCGAATCACGTCTTTTCTTTTTGAAGGCCGCAAACGAAGGTGATTTTGTACATCTAGATACCGAGCTTCTTTTTCATCGTCTTGAGCGACACGCCTCGTTTGTTAGAGTTTTTTTTAAGTGCAATACTTGCGTCTCGGATATCTTCTTCGTCTTCCCTTTTCTCGATCAGCTTCTTCATGGCGTTCCACTCCTCTAAAGACAACAGAACAGCTACGGCAGAGCCATGACGGGTTAAGGTATACTTCTTAGACTTAAACGCGACCTGATTGATCACGTCAGCCATGTGATCCCTTACCTCTTTGCAAG
>JABDFI010000091.1 GCA_013286595.1 Chlamydiota bacterium
TATAATTAAGGTATAACCCTAATAAGGAGATAACATATATGCATACTAATTTCTCAATACAGTCTGCCCCTTCCCCAATCATGTGTGCAGATGGATCTACGACAGTGGCTACTACCGAGACATCGACAACATCAACTGTTGCTGATTCAAGCGATTCTTTTTCAGGTTCTACAGATTCTATCGATACTTCTTCCACAGAAGATACTACACCATCTAATAAAGACGAGATCACGCAAGCTTTGCAAAATAGTGCTTACGCGGGTGATTCTACAAAGAACATCGATACTATGGAAAGTTCTAGCAACAACTATTATGACCAAGTCGAAGCTCAAAACGCCTTATAAACATCCTACTGCTGCAAGAGCCTATCTCTTGCAGCTTTTTCATTTACTTCTATTCAAAAACCGAATTATACTGCATCAAATGAGTAAAATTTTTTATTATAAAGCTAATAAACTAGGACCATCATCATGGTAGACCCCATCCCCCCTCAAGGCCAAAAACCCGATGTACCTATGCCTGTTCCAGTTTCCAATCGACCTTCAGCAGACGCAGACCCAACTGGAGTATGGCAGAAATTTTTGAGCGTCGGTAGCAACCAAGCGACACCCGAGCAAGTAAAATTGTTCCTAAACAGCTTACTCAAGATGTTTGGCGTTTTAATTGACCAAGATGCAAGGGCTTTTAAACGCTCCATGCAAAGGCTTAAAGAAGCCCAAGACGACTAATCATCTTTAGGGTATAATGCCCTTCATGTTAAGGGCTATTGATTCTCCAGATACCTTCCTTGTTTCTAGCGAAGAAGCTTCTCTTCGTCTAGATAAGCTATTAGCCCTTCATTTTCCTTCTTATTCCCGCACTTATTTCCACTATCTCCTTGAACAGGGCTGCGTCCTGGTCAATGGCAAACAGCTGAAAAAAAGGGATAAGCCGTTAGCTGGGGATGAAATAGAAGTGTGCTTTCTGTTGACCCCCGAAAGCGATGTTAAACCTGAGGCAATCCCTCTGGATATCCTGTATGAGGATGAAGATCTCCTTGTGATCAATAAACCTGCAGGGATGGTGGTTCACCCAGCGCCCGGTCATTTTCAAGGCACGTTTGTCAACGCCTTATTACACCATTGCCAATCTATTCAAGGAATGGACCCCTTACGCCCTGGAATCGTGCATCGCCTTGATAAAGACACAACAGGGGCCCTCATTGCTGCTAAGAATCCTCAAGCTCATGCAAAACTCGTTGCCCTGTTCGCCGCGCGGAAAATCACTAAAAAGTACTTAGCTATTTGCGTAGGAACTCCTCAAGAAGGGATCATCGAAGCTCCCATCAAACGAGATCCTATCCATCGCAAGCAAATGGCAATATGTCCTCTTGAAGGGAAAGAGGCCAAAACAGGGGTGCGCGTCCTAGCTAAGAATGAACAGTTATCCTATGTTGAACTCGATCTAATGACAGGACGCACTCATCAAATCCGCGTTCACATGAAGCATGTGAATACCCCAATTTTAGGTGATCCTGTGTACGGATTTCCCAACGTGAATAAAAAATTCAATTTAAATCGCCAAATGCTTCATGCAGCTTATATCAGTTTCCCTCATCCTTCCTCAGCAAAACAAATGGAATTTCACGTTCCAGCACCTTCTGATCTCAACAAGGTTCTTGATACGATTCTTGTGCATAATTCAACATCAAGTTACAATAAGCCTAAGTTTTAGATCTGCTTTTCATATACCGAACGCGATACAATAATTGGTTTTGGAACGGGTATAACTTTCAGGATATTTCACATAAGGATCGAATTATGAAAGAGTTTGTAGAGTACATCATCAAGAATCTGGTAGACCATCCTGACAAAGTACAAATCAATGAAATTGGTGGCACACACACGCTAATTATCGAGTTGTCCGTCGAAAAATCCGATATCGGTAAAATCATCGGAAAAAAAGGGAAAACAATCAACGCCATCCGCACTCTATTAATGTCAGTTGCAAGTCGTAACGGCATCCGAGTCAATCTCGAAATCATCGAAGAAGAAGAAGGTACAGAAGGCGAATCCGCAGAAAAATAAGAACTCCTTCAATGTTAATTTTTTACCACCCGCTTCGCTAGAGTGCACAGAGCACACAGAGCCGGATAGGATCTCTGTGTGCTCTGTGCACTCTAGCGAAGCGGGTGGTAAAAACCATTTCACCAAAATAGGTAGCAAGTTGTCAGGTGACGAGCTTGGGCAGGTAAGGCGAGATCATCGCTTTTCTGGAGTTGATGAAACCAGCTTTGAACTTGAGGACAGCCAAAGACAGCGCATCTTTTTCCATGAGTTTTTTGTCGGCGATGGGCAAGAAGCTTTCTTCAAAAATGCGGCTGTATTGTTTAGCATGATTACCGTAAAATTCCACGGCAAACTCTCGGTGAGATGCAATCGGGGGCGCTGTGCGGAACGCATTGAGGAAGCTCTTGAGGTGTTCAATGGAACCCTCTGTGAAGGGGATCCATATCCAGAGTTCATCTTGATGCTGATACACAATTTCGGTTCCTGCGAAAAGATTCTCTGCACTGGACACAGTGCTCACCATGTGAAGATGCAGATCTACCTCAGGGTGATCCTGCCAAAACTTAAGAGCTGAAGTGACCCATTGCTTTCTAATGTTATCTTGATGTGTCGCAAAACTTGGGAAATTCTTAGCAAATAATTTCGTTTGTCCTACGCGTGCACAGCCATTTTGCTCTTTTGTATCGTTAAAAATGGAAGAGGGTTGCCCTTGTGCACATAAGACGAGATTGCTATCGACCGACTCCTCCCGCGCCAGATAAACCTTGCGGTAGAGAGAATACATCTCAGGATGTTGAAGAATGCGATCAGCTGCTTTACGTGCGAAAGAACTATCGCGTGGCAAGTCACGCAAAGAGAGAATCTCTACTTCTTTTTTCACCGTTAACGATTTCATTCGATTCAGCAGATCTACAACGCATTCGACATCGCGTGTGGTCACCTTACTGAGTAAATCGGTATCATCGAGGATAGCATAGAGAAAGTGCAAGTACTCAACATACTCGCGCAGAGGATCAACAAAGGATCCCGTAGAATGTTCAGCAACGAGCAGCCGTTGAAGTAACCGACGATATAAACGCTTATCTGCAGAACTGGAAAGATGTTGGATCCCCTTTAACTGCTCCCCTATTTGTTGAACAGTCATCCCCCCTGTACTAAAGCGATCGTTGATTTGAAAGGCAAGTTCCGCACACAGTACATTAGAGGATTGCGAGTCGGAAATGAGTATCATGGTTGCAGAGGAAGTATTCAAATTACTTTTGTGATGGTCGATCACGCTGATCACTTCTAAGTAGGAGGGAATTTTCGTTTCCTCTCGATTGCAAAAATCACGTAGAGAAACTGTCCCTAAGGTAGCTTTATAAAGATCGGCTGCCTGAACCACACCAAGAGGGATCTGCTTTCCTTCTGCATCGGTCGCAGTCACAGTGAGGGAGTGATAATTGCCCATCTTACTGCGTATCTCTTCTACTTCAGCTCGATAACTGATGGGATGGGGATGATGTTCGAACACGCTCTGCTTAATATTGAGAGCGACGTCAAGCCGGTTGACATACAAGCGCACACTGCGGATCGCTTTTTGTAAGCCAACGATGATCTTTTCAAGCGCATGAAATAACTGGGGTCTATCTTCAATCAATTGTCCTGAGCGATTAAAAATAGCCGATTGATGCAGTGACTCGATATGTTCGACAAATTCTTGAAACTCAAACAATTTTAGCGCAGTGAATCCTTTCGCTAATTCTTCAAAGGTGCTTTGAATCCCTTTTGAAATGTTCAAGACACGGCTCAAGTAATGATCGAGTAGCATCCTCTGTTTGCCAGTGAATTCTTTGGCAGGCTCAGATTCACCGATCGTGGTTAAGAAAACAGTCTTGATAAAAGCTGGTAGATCTTTAACGGATAAAGAAGGTTGAGCAAATAGAGAGACAAGGTGAATTTGGAGATGCGATTGAAACCATCGCATGCAATTGTTGAGTAAATCGATCACTTGCCGCACGCCTTCCGCATCCACGCTGCGCCAGTCACCAATATAATATCCTTGCTTATCGACCAAGACAATCGACTGTTGCGCGCGTTCTGGATCTAAGTCTTGAATGGACTCCTCCATCCCTTTCCGTACAACCCCTTTTTGGGTCATCAAATCAATCCCGGACAAACCAAGTGTTGTTCGGGTCTTGGCTAAATGGTGAAATACACCCTTACCAAAAATCTGTTGAAAAAGAACTTGCACTTCCTCTTGATCATCAGAAGGACCACCAGGAACATTCCACAGATGTAATCCCTGTCCAACTCGCGCAGAAAAAGCATCCACCCAACCCCAGAACGAGGCGATCGTCGTATCAAGATCTGGTGATCCATGTGCTGTCACATAATGAGATCCAGGATAGGTTTTGCCCATTCCAATGGGAAATAGAATTTGGTATTCCTCGCGAGGAACCCACTTCCCCGTAATTTTTCCGCGAACCTGTGCATTATCTTCTGCACTCATTCCTGAAAACTGATTGAGCCAAAGTTCAAAATGCAAGAAGGAAAGGGAATCGAATGCTTGGAGTTCGTGCACCTTATCCAGATACTCGAGTATTGCAGGAAGTAGAAAACAAGGCATGGGAGTTTTCTGAATCAGTGTCAATAATGTGCGATGGATTTTTTCCCCTTTCTCAGCGTCGGACAATTTCTTGAACGCAGAAGAGGAGAATTCCTTAAAAATCTCGTTGAGTCCATCGAAGCGATGAGGAGCAAGTGGATAATCGCCTAAATGCTCATCAGGTTGACGTGAAGAGGAAGATTTCCCCGAGTGTTCTTTCATATGAGATGTCTTACATTGAGTTAATTTGGACTGAGCAGGACTCGAACCTGCGACCACCCACTTAGAAGGCGGGTGCTCTATCCAGCTGAGCTATCAGTCCA
>JABDFI010000092.1 GCA_013286595.1 Chlamydiota bacterium
TCAATGATGATCCCCAAATGATCCAATAAGCTGAAGACTTCAGGTTGTGAAAAACGGGCTTTCAAGAGTTTATTTGTAAAAGGATTGATCGCGTAGTTGATCGCGCCTAAAAAATTGGCCTTGCTAAGGTCTGTATTGTGAAAGGTACTACCTCTTAGATCTGCATGGGAAAAATCAGCTCCTACTAGTTTTGCCCCTGAGAAATAGGTATCTCGGATGATGCAGTGGGAAAAGATGGCATTCTTCAATATCACATCAGAAAAATTGCAGGTCTCAATTAAAGAGTGTCTAAAGAATACAGCTAGAAACATCGGATCGAGCGCACAAAAATTCACGCCGATGAATTTGCAGTGATGGAAGGTTATATCCTGTAGCCTAGCTCCTTGTAATTTGACTAAACTCAAATTACAACCTCGCAGGGTACAATCCTGAAAATGGGAACTCGTGAGATCGCTTGAGGTGAAATCACAGTTCTCAAAGGTGCAGTCTTTAAAGCTGCTATGCTTTAAAGACTGCTGTTGGAAGCTGTGTTGTTTAAATACTTGATGTTCCACTATTTAGTGTGTCCTTTCGAGAACTGGTGTTCTGTCGAAGCATTTCCATGAGCGCCCGTTGATGTGCGGTTATCACTTGCCGCATCTTGCTGTGCGCTGATGAGTTCCACACCCGACCATTGTTGATGTGTTAAAGCTCCCACTTTTTCAGCTCTTTCTTTGCGTTGTACGTTTTCGACATATGCTAACATTTTTCTCTCGGCAAAATCCTTAGCAAATGTGTTGGCAAACAAAGCATCTCCGTGAAATCCTGCTAAGGTGATGAATTGCCAGACATAACCCAATTTTCCTAAGCCATCTTGGTAAGCAGCGATGCCTTCATCCGTTAAGCCAAATTTATCCCAATTAAAGGAAGGGGAAAGATTGTAAGCTAGGAATTTTTTGGGGAACTGTCGATGAACCCCATGAGCAAACATCTCGGCATCATGCAGAACTGGGGAAGCTGTTTCCATCCATAACATGTCAGCATAAGGAGAAAATGCTCGTCCACGAGCGATTGACATGTCGATGCCACCTTGGATCTGGTAGTAGCCTTCGAAGGTGCGCGGTGCATCCCAATCCCAATAGATATCAATTCCCAGCTGGTTAGCAAGTGCTACCGATTCTTTATGTGAAAGCGCATTCAGAGGCTCATAGTCTTCTGACTCGCCCTTGAAGGGATCATGTTGTGCTTTCCACATAGCCAGGGCAGAATCTTTGTAATAGAGATTGGAATTTGCAATGGCTTCTACGACTGCTTGGTAATACGTTTTTAAACCAGCTAGTTTAATCCAGTGCATGCACAGCTCTTCTACGGCTAGTTTTTCATGTACTTCATGTTCTTTTGTCGGTTCGAGTTTACTTTGTGTTTCTAAGAGTTGATCTTGAATGATCCAAATGTCCTGTACTGCATGTGCTAATGGTTGTGAAATAGAGCTGAGTTGTTCGAGGAGATCTGCATAATGCGTGGGGTTCTGTAGTCTCTCCATTTTTTCTGTTGCCAACCGGATAACCTCAGCTAGAGTGGGAAGATGGGGATTCGTAGAGCCTAAAATGAACGCGTGATCTCGAGGATCGATGTTGGTATCGAGAAGATTGGCGGCTTCAGCATCTGTACGTGCGACGAGCATGAGATCAGATCCCATGATATCGGCTTGGAGACGACTTGCTGTCAATCGATCGCAGTGCTCTTGAGTGGAGACGAGTACTTTCCCTGACATGTGACCACATTTTTTTGTGCCGGGTTTTTGATCTTCAAAATGGACACCTGCAGCTCCTCGTTGGATAAACATCTTAGTTAATTTCATCACAGCTGTTAAGCCACCATGTCCTGTATCTCCGTCAGCAATTAAAGGTCTTAAATAATCCACTGTTGGTGTCTTGGCGCGTTGTTCAACCGTCAAGCGACTACGAGCTTCTTTTTGTTTGCGATCGTGAAATCGTTGCGCTTCAAAAAGCTGCTGGACTTTGTTGGGAACTGTATCCATAGGGTAATCGGCGAAATCGGGACCTGGTTCATGACTAGTGGACGCTGTGGAGGAGCATTGCCATCCGCTGACATACACCGTGCTGAGGTAATGGGCCATTTCTACCACTTGAACAGGATCTAATGCACCAAATGTGTGGGAATAACCACCAGCGTCTTGATCGCGTAGTGTTGTGAATAGATCCCATGCTTTTTTTGCCATCGCATTGGATGGATAGTTTTGATCGAGTGTACCGCGAAGACTTGCTACTTTTTCTGCTGTATAAGGTCGATAAATATCCTGGTGGCGCTCTTCAGCCCACCAACTCGTGATCTGCTGAACCTCTTGTTGGAAGAGATCTTCTTCGCTAACAACCTGTGTTGGTGAACAGGAATAGATGTCAGAATGGAGGGGAACTTGGATAAGACAGATTAAGCTAAAGATAACGGTCTGCGCTGTTTTCATTGCGATCCTCCTACAGATCAAGTGATTGAGAAAAAGGAGGTTAGCGCAATAAAAAATTTAGTAAAAGAGAGAAGCAATTTCAATAAAATTGTATTAATTGCTTATATTTTTTTACTATTTTTTAAGGAGGTGTTAAAATTGTGTTGAGTCAATCGTTTCGCATTATATTTAATAAGCAGCAAACTATATACTAATAAAAACAAATATATTAAATCAAAATTTAAATATTTACTAAAGATGTAAATATCAATAAAATATAAATTATAGCAACAAATAAACATAATAAAATGGAGTTGTATAATGTCAGGAATTTCATCACCAGCTAGTTCATCTAGCGTAAGCAATATTAGTGGACAACGTCAAAGGTATAAACAACGTGATCCTTCTGGTCTAATCACTAAAAAAGAAACAAGATATCTTATTGAAGGGCCAAATGACTCTCTCTTTTTTAAAGTCGTACGTTCTACGGGAGTAAGGGATAATAGCACTGGTGGACTCCTTTGGGATGCCCCTGGGCGACCGACTCTGATCTCTAGAGCATATCACGTTGAAGCTTACGATAAGCGAAATCATGTTCCTAAGGGATCAGACGATGTAGCTGAAAGCCCACAAGTTCCAAAACGTAACTTAAATGGGCTAAAACGCGACTTAATGGTGCCTTCTCGTCAACTTCAAGCTCTAATTGGACAAATCATTTCAAATGTTGATCATAATGAGGAATGTCCACTCCCTAGTCTTGATAAAGTAGATGAGGAAGGTCCTTTCCCTAGTCTTGATCAACAAGAGGAGGAAGCTCTAATCCCTAGTCTAAAATCACAAGATCCGGCAGCCAAGACTGTTCTTGAAGATGCAGCACAACGAGAGATGCTTCCTAAACCGAAAAAAGTAAAACCAAAAGAATTATCTCAAGAAGGTATATCTCCTTCATTGTCACCCGTACAACAAAGGCAAGTTCTGGGGCTAGTTAGGATCAGATAGCAAAAGAAAAAGCTTATGAAGCATAAGTCATTCAATGTTTAACGCGCGCGAAAGCCGCCAAGATGCAGAGAAAAATTAAAAAAATACAATTTTTCTCTGCTCTGTTTGACGATTTCTTTCTGACAGCCTATCGCAGCGATGAAGACTTGTATTCATTTTTTTCTAACTTCAAGAATGGAAAATTCTGTTGCGGTGGGATAGATGCGCTCCAACACAAATCCAGTGCGTTCAAACATCTGTTGGAAAGAGGTTAACTCTCTTTCTTTTCCTCCAGTGCATGCGAGCATCAACATATCCATGCAATTGGCGTAGAGCGCTTTGGTTTGAAGAACCACTTCGATGATTAATAAGCGGCTGTCGGTGGTCATGGCGCGATGGCAGTTGGAGAGAATGGTTTCACATCGTTCATCATCCCAGTCGTGAAGGACCGATTTGAGAAGATAAAGATCTCCTCCTTTGGGGACTGACTCAAAGAAATTTCCAGAAATTAAGCGGCATTTTTGCTGTTCGAGTTGAGGAGTGCGTGCGCGCACAGTGGAGATCACCTCGGGAAGATCTAAGATGGCTCCATTGAGATGGGGATGCTTGTGAACAACGGCTTGCATGAGTTGCCCATGTCCACCTCCTAGATCATAAACTGAAGTGAATTTGCTAAAATCAAAGGCTTCTAAGGTCGATTTGATCACAGCCATCGATTTTTCCTTCATGGCCTCCTGAAAAAGAGCTCCTCGCATAGGGTTTTCTTTGAAGTAGCGAAAAACTGGGCGTTTAAAAGCAAGCTGAAAAGCAGGGTTTCCCGTTTGAACTGCTGGTAAGAATTCATCCCAAGCGCGGTGGATATCCTCTCCATAAAAAAGAGAAAGCGCATGTAAGGTGTCTGGATGGGATTTTGCCAATAACATACTTGTTCCCGTATTGGCAAATACACGAGGAGAAACCTCTTCAAAGACCTGATAGCTGCTGAGCATGTGCAACAATCGATAGAGAGATTCGGGATTTGCTTGCGTCAACTTTGCCAGCTCATCGATCGATTTGGGCTCTTGAAGTAGATGCTCTGCGACTTCTAATTTGTTCGCTACATACAGAGCGCGTGAAACCCATTCACCTGATAATAAAAGAAGCAAATTTTCTCTGTTGATTTCTTGTTTAACAGGTGGTGTGGCTGTTGCAAAAGTCATCATAGGAGCTATTGCAGAATAAAATAGCACG
>JABDFI010000093.1 GCA_013286595.1 Chlamydiota bacterium
TTAGACGCAAGGTAGAACAGTCTTTGCCGTATAAGATGTTGAGATTGGGATGATAGAATCCTAAGCTGGGGCGATAGAATACCGGATGTCCCGCTTCCATGGCTTTTATCGTGGGTAACCCACCGGCGAGAAGACTGGCTCTAAACTTATGTAAACAACCATAGACTTTAAAATCGATGAATGAAGGATCGATATTAGCTTCCATGGGAATGATCCGGAAAGGAACTTGAGGATGCATTAAACGCTGAGGTACGCGGTTTAACAAATCTCGTGTGTTATCGAAAATTTGCTTGCGGTAGTTTTCTAAATAGGGAGCTGCATAAGTATAGGCCAAGCAAAACCAATGATTGCTCAAGCGATCTGTTTGGAGGGCGGGATCGATGAGAAGAGAATCAAAATGTTTCCATTTTTCGTCCTCATTATGAATCATAAAAAACGGTGCCCCACAATAATTATCCATCCCAAACAGATCGTACTTGATTCCGCTGCGATAACAGATGACGTTGAGATTGCCTTGAGCAATTTCAGAGGAGAATTCGGTCAAGAGGGTTTCAACTTTGGGTGAGTTGATGTAATCCAGCGTGCAATCGAGTGCCACAGTCAGAGGTTTATGATGGGCATTCAAGGTTCGATGTACCACGTCTACGATGTTTTCTATCGTGTACTCTTTGATCTTAAAGTCGATTCGTTTAAGTGCAGGATTGAATTGAGCGAGGATGAGATCCGCATCTTCCCAATCTTGTTGAGTTGCCTCAACCGTGGGGACTGCCCGACTGTCCCCTTCTGCTGCGTAAATGCATTCGAAATAGGTGTTCTCTCCATAGAGAATACAGGGAGAATGTTCAACCGATTGTTGAACAGCCTTAAAAATTCCCGCTAAGCTTGTCATCCCTGACGCATGAAGAGCGCAAAAACTCAACGGTTGAAGTTCTGTTGGTATCGAAGTGAGTATATTTTTGTAGATGGGAGCAAAATCTTTCACTTGATACGGAGACAAAATTTCTAAAAGTGCCGTGAGATCAGCATGAACGAGTTCAAGACGGGTAGCCGTTTCAAAAAAGGATAAGTCGTCATGATGGACTAATAGCCATTGCAATTGACGCTGGATTTTCATTAGCGAAAGATGGGTGATGAAGGAGCGAGTGGGAGAGCTCATGATGGTATTCCATCTTTCAGGAGAAAGAACGGTAAATAACCCTTTAAGAACCTGAAGAGTTCCTTGGAACATGAGTGTCTTCTGAGGGCTTTCTGAATACCAGCTTTCTTCCATCTCATTCAAAAAGGAAAGCACTTCTTTTTGAGAGTAAAAGGATAAAAGGGGAGAGGGGGTTTTAGGTAATAGAGAAGTAGTGGGAGTAGGAAGATAGCAGCGATCTAGTTCGACTCGATTAGCAGACATTCCAAATCTAGAAACCCTCTCTAAAAGAAAATGATGATCTGTTGCGCTTCTTTTTTCCGAGAGAGGAAGGCAACGTATTCCCCCAAGATCACTACTTAGGAGGCGTTGAATACACAAGAATTGATCGGGATCAATATTGGTTTCACGACAGTGACTCATCAATTCTTGTTGATAGAGATTCCATCGGTCTAACCAATCCTCATCTAAAGGGAGGCGTTCTGTCAGATCTAAGATGATCTTGTCATCAGGGGTTTGAATGTTCTGCAGCGCATGTTCTATGGTGTCTTCGAGGGTCTCATCTAGTAAGACACGATGACAAGAAGGGAGATAGTTATGGATATCTGCAGGGCGTGTCAAAATTAAGGGGAAATGATGAGGATGAGGAAGAGATTGTTTCCATGTTTCGACTTTTTTGAGATAAGTATCGGATACTTTATCTCCTGGATCTCGCGCATAAGAATTAGTGGAATCAGGATGCACTTGGACCTGTATACCATAACAGGGGTAGATCCAATTGACGGGACCTGGATAACATCCCGTTGATTTAGCTAACCATCTTTGTTGAAGAAAATTGATCAGTTGAGTGTCTTCTTCGGAATAAATAGGTGCTTGAGATAGAAGCTGTTGATTAATGTGCCAAGAAGATTGGGAAAGAGGGATCCGTTTAAAAGAGGAAAAAAAAGAGGGAGATCCACTGAATATTTGCCCAAAAGAGTGAAGGGCTGCTTTGCCGCACAACTGACTGAGAAGTTTACATTCTCTTCCAACACCGGTTGTCCATGGAGTCAAATAACAAATTCCCCAGCCAACTCCCGTGAGAATCGAAGCGGAACCCAATACTGCTCCCGCTCCGAGATACATCGTCGAATCAAAAATGGCGTGAAAGAATTTTCCCACGCTCTTTTTAATAGACTTCTTTTGAACTGCCGGAACAGCTGAAATTTCAATGGGAGGGGATAGAAATTCTTGTTCAGGAATGGAAGGGGAACTGAGGGACAGAACTAAAACAGCGAGTAAAAGCATAGAGGCAAATGTTCCAACGGAAACGTCTTATAATTTAATCTCTTTTTTTATGCTAGGACCTCTTTTTTTTCTCTTTTTTCTCTTTTTCTTCCTTGGCGTTCTGTGAAAAACGTGCATGATGATGACCCCTACTGCAACCACAGTAATTCCTGCGGCCTGCAAGCAAATGAGTTCTACATCGTAATGCGCAATTCTTTTTTCAGCGTCTGCTATTTTTCTTTTCGGTCCAGCTTCCAAATCAGCTGTAATTTTGGCTCCAATGGGATTGAGTGAAAATAAACTCGATTCTTGCTTATGCATTTCCCTTTTCGCATTCGCTATTCGTTCTTTGGCAGCGTCTAAGCGATCATTCTCATGATCGAGGAAAATGATGAACCCAAGACCTATTAAGATGGTAAAAAAACCTAACAACTGCTTGAGATTCAAGCTGGCCTCAATGATAAAATAGACCTTTTTCGAAGCTAAGGTTCTGTCGATTTTCGGGTTCTTTTGAGCCGAGTTTTCGATTCATTTTGCGGGGATTGTATCACTATACTATCCTTGCAAAATGAATCGAAAATCGGCCAAAATAATCCCGAAAATCGATGAACCCTTAGTTTCGAAAGAGGTCTAATATCATCCTTCTATAAGAATCCGTTGTATTTGTAAATACAGTTGAGATCATTGCATAACGAGGTGCTGTCAGCTACTTGATTTTGTGTTCAAATGGTTGCACGTGATCTGATATGCAAAAATGCCTTAAGAATAGCTTGACAGTGTGATTTATTTCTTTATAATCCACCGATCTCATTTAGGGAGTTATCTATGCAAAGAGATTTCAAAATGCAAAACACGTTTCTAGTCTTGTGCGCTGTTGCCATGACATGGTTATCGAGCGTAGCAGCGTCGATTGTTTATCCCGAGTTTGAAGTAGGGATGTGTCGCGAAGTCGATTGTTTCAACCGCAGTAGCAAAGCTATCGAGAAGAGGCAAGAACTTTATCATTTAGCTGATCCGGAATATGTGGATTTATTTACAGAGATTTACAACACCCATGTTGCAGCAGCAAAACAAGATTGCCACAAAGGGGACTATCGAATACCGCGTATTGTCCATCAGATTTGGTTGGGTAGTCCCGTTCCAGAAAAATACTTTAAGTGGATGGAGTCATGGGTTGGGTATTACGGATGGGAATATAAACTTTGGACTGAAGAAGATGTAAAAGGGATGAAACTCCAAAATCGAGTCCTTTATGAAGCCTCCAGAAACTACGGTGAAAAAGCAGATATTCTCCGACTTGAGATTTTATATCAGTATGGCGGTGTTTATGCCGATGTGGATTATGAATGCACGAATCATGAAATTATCGATGAACTACACCAATCCTTTGATTTTTACATTGGTTTTGAGCCACTAGAACATGGATATGTCAAGAGATTCAACATGTTTAAGTTATGCAATGCCATCATTGGTGCAAAACAATATCATCCTTTGATTAAAGATTTAATCGTCAATTTAAGAGCAAATTATTATGCTTACCGCGATCGTTGTGGTCCTGTAGAACGCACTGGTCCTTCTTATATCACACGCATCATCTGTGAGTATGAAAAACGGCATACTCATAATCTTCGAAACATCTATCTTCCCTGCACCTTTTTTTATCCCTATTCTGAAGCGGATTTAAACTTCTTTCAAGAAAATCCACAACTTGGCGTTCCTCTGTTTAATGAAACGGTAGGGATCCATTATTGGAGTGGCAGTTGGTTGCCACAACGTCAAAATAGCTCATCAATCAAATAATCATGTGTTGGAAGGATAGATTATGAATTTAAGTAGAAAATTACTTTACGTGTTATGCGTTGCGAACGTTGCGATCTATGGGATTGGGTCGACATACGTCCTCCCTCATACAACCAAAGAAAAAGAAGCCAAAGAAATTCCCCCTATCGTCTTGATCACGATTCCCAAATCTGGATCTCACATGGTGATGAAAGCTCTTCAATTTTTGACGGGTGGAATGCCAATATGGCATACTAAATGTCCCGCTTTATTTTACATTCCAGCGCATGAAGCGTATTTATACACTCATTTTTGTGTCACACCTGAACTTGAAGATGATTATAAACAACTACCCGATCTCAAAAAAATCATCATGATACGCGACTTGAGAGATGTCTGTGTATCTGTCGTCAATCAAATA
>JABDFI010000094.1 GCA_013286595.1 Chlamydiota bacterium
AAAATAGCATATTTCTTAAACATGATGAGAAAGTTGTAAAAGCCATTCGGAAGAGATTCCGGCTTTTAAGCGGTGCTGTTCATGAAAATGGAAACCAACAGCTCGATTAGGAGTGATTTTAGCGGGGAGAGACTGTGTCCACGCTTCCCATTCTGATTGAGACGGTTCTTTCAATCGCTTGAGCCAGTTCCATCCAAAAGCCACATGTCCAATCTCATCATCGAGGATTTGTTGCATGAGCTGCGCTGATTCAAGATCACCAGCATTTTCAAAAGCTCGTTTATAAAGAGGCGCAAAATCGAGATTGGCCATCTCAAAAGTTAAACTCATCACGCTGACATACCGGATAGGGGAGGTGAGATAGGGAACATGAGTCCAAAAATGGCGGTAGAGAGGAAGATCTCCAAAGCGTACTCCCATGTTCTCTAAGCGTTGAATATACAGGCTCACATGCCCTTGCTCTTCGCGCAGCGTATTGGCAAGCCCTCTGCGGAAATGAGATGGAGCATCGGGAAAGGCGAGCAGAGCTTGAGCCATGATTTCAACTGCAAGTAGTTCATGTCCTGCAAAGCGATGAAGACAGGTCGCTCGTTTGTCTTGATCTCCCAGTTCGTGAAACGAGGGCAGACGTTCCTTGCGGGAGTGGCGCTTGAACTCCATCCCTATTGGTCTGATGGGTAATTGAAAGAGCAGGGGAGGTCCTGGTTGATGATCAGTTAACGATTCGGGATCAAGGAGTTTTTCTTGGAGAGTGGTCGCGCTGAGAATGCGCTCTGCCCATTGTCTGATTTCCATAAGACCTCTTTCGAAAATAAGGTTCTGTCGATTTTCGGGTTCTTTTGAGCCGAGTTTTTGATTCTTTTTGCGGGGATTGTATCTTGTTTCGTATACTCTCCCCGCAAAAAGAATCAAAAATCGGCCAAAATAATCCCGAAAATCGACGAGCCCTTAATTTCGAAAGAGGTCTAGAGCTGAGTTTGAAGGAGCACGAGGTGCTCCTTCATGTGAGATGAGTTATTCAACGTCGAGAACAAAATAAGCTGGGAAGGCAAAGTTATTATTGGGTCGTGGTGACACAACCAAAGTGGCGCGTTTCCCGACTAAATTTTGCAGGTTCACTTGTGTACTATAAACATAAGCAATGGGAATATCTCCATTGCGGATGATAAAGTCACCAGGTTTACTTTTTACGGGTGATAGATAGGGATCGATGATTCCTGTGATGGTTTCAGCAGCAACCTTTTGTTCTTCATAGAACTGATCGATGTTTTTCTTAACACTGAAGTTAGCCCAAGCGAGAAATAGTGCTTCTTCAACAGGTTCCCACATCTTCATCCGATCAGTCAGTTGTCTCAACAATTCGGAAGATTCTTTTTTAGACGAAGAATCGACAGCGAGCTCTTCATGAACAGCAGGTTTTGTTTCCAGGTGATTAATTCGCTTTTGTAGGTAAGCTTCTTGGAAGCTAGCTAAAGCTTCTTTTGCTTGTTCAACGAGTTCTGGGAATTCATCAAAGTCGTTGATGACCGCATTGTAGCCATGGATGATGCGATTAGCATCGATATCATCGAATGATTTGCGCAGTTCTGCTTTACCAAGAAGTGAGGTGGCATCGAGAAGCTCTTCTGCAGCGCTATGACGCTTGTCGACTTGTTTTTTCAATTCAGGTCCGCCTGCTTGCGTGACAAGATCTTTAGCGATGTAAAAACGGCAATTGGAAGGAGGCGCGATTTCACACCATTTATTATTGACTGCAGAGATAATAGCATCGACGTGATCTCCGGCATTCAAATGGCCGATCACAGGAGCTTCTAAGCTGGGCTCTAAACGTACATTGACGTGATTGCCTTCTACGACATTATCTAAAATAAAGCTTCTGAACACGTAAGCTTTTAAATTCGCTGGAGGCTCTACTGCCCAAAAATCTCCTTTTTCACCAACGACGGCTACATATTCATTTTTGCTGAACTCTTTAATGATACGGCTATCTAAATCAGGACGGAGTCGCATGCGGACTTTGCGCCCTTTAATTTTCCCTGTAAAAGCGGAGAAAGGCACTTCAGGTTGAACTTTTTTAACAGCCGCTACCTTTTTAACAGTTGGAGCTGGTGTGATTTCGAGTTCTGGCGTTGTGAATGCTGCTGGCTCAGGGGTGACCAGGGCTGGCGCAAATGAAATTTCCGGCATCGTCATCTCCGGCATCACTTGCGGCAAAGAGGAAGGTTCATCGGCGACAAGAGAAGTTAACGAAAAGGCGCATAAAGAAGCGCAAATTGAATGGATAAATTTGGACATGCGTGGAAATCCTCCTAACTCGTTTCCAGGGAGAGACGTAAACTAAATCTCATTCTAGGAGGTAGTTTTTTTAAACTCCACGTTTTTTTTAGCTATTGAGAACAGCTCGGATGTGTTCACAGTGATTTTGACCACATGTACATCCCACTGGTTCACCTAGATAAACATTATAATGTTCTAGTGAATCCATAGGGTTGGAAACAGCGAATAATTTTTCGCCAGTTTGCATGATGTCCCATGTTCTAAATTGTAACTCGTTATCATGAACAATTTCTTCTTCCAGTTCTGCAGGGACTTCCTCGACCAAGCCCTTTCGCAAGGCAGTGGCGATCTGGCAATGCATACAATTACAATCGGGCTCAGGCTGTGGAATCAGCGCATTATCTTTAATGCCTAATGTTCTCGAGAGTTCTCCCATTTTTTGCATGAGTTCTTCGGGTAAATTAGGACTATCGGCTTGATCGGGATTATGTTGGAGTAAGGTGCCGAGGCTTTCTAGTTCGATCTCTTTAATGGGTAAGCTTAAACTCAAGATCTGTTCCAATGGGGCTGGAAAGGCTGCTTTTTGCTGTGGAGCCTTAGTTTCAGCTTCTATGGAGTGAGCGTGAGCGGCAAAGATCGTTTTGAGTATAGAGGTGTCTAAATTGGGAACTTCGATGTGCATTCCATTCACCAAAGTAATGACAAGAACCAATCTAGTATGTTGATTTTCAACATGTAACGAAGCGACATTGGTCCAAGAAGTAGAAATATAAGGGGGGATACTTAAAATTTTCTGAGTAATTTTCATCGAATGCTCCTTTTTAATAGGACAATGAATGTTAGTTAGTTTCTAATTTTATTATAACTATTCCCCCTAAATAGGTCAAGAAATTAGCAATTTAATGGTTGGTTTGCTTGTTTATGTCACAATATGTTGATTATTAATGTGTTGAGATGAGTGTTAAAAAAAGATTGAGCTTGAACGTGGTTGTGACTATGCTCGACCCTTAAGCAGCATGTAAAGGAGTGTTCTGTGGCTCGAAAGACATTTGTTATCGATACAAACGTTTTACTTCATGATCCAGATGCCATTGGCAAATTTAAAGACAGTGATGTTGTCATACCTCTTGCTGTTTTAGAAGAATTAGATGGGATGAAGCGCCTTTCAGATGAATTAGGGAAGAATGCGCGACACATCCTACGCTTCATTGATGCCTTGAAAGATCGCAAATCGGGTGAACTTCACAGCGGCGTGCAGATTGAAAACGGGATACAAGTGAGAGTACACGTCGATGTAAAGCCCCTTGAAAAGAGTGGGTTCTCTCTGCCCTTGGACCGCAATGCGAATAAAATACTCTTGGTAGCCTATAAAATACGTGAAACAGGACAACGCGTTGTCTTAGTTTCTAAAGATTTTGTCATGCGCGTTAAGGCGGAAGCCATTGGTATCGAGGCCGAAGATTACGAAGGCTTGAAAGTTTCTTACGATACCATGTACAGAGGCTATCGCAAAATCAACGTGCCCAAACGCGATATCGATGCTTTTTTTAAGGATGGTTTTTTACTCATTGACATTACCGATTTGCAACCGAATGAATACTGTTTGCTCACTTCTCCTGAGCAATCCACGGCGATGTGCAAATACAATCCCCA
This sequence comes from Chlamydiota bacterium, assembly GCA_013286595.1. Taxonomy (GTDB): domain Bacteria; phylum Chlamydiota; class Chlamydiia; order Chlamydiales; family Rhabdochlamydiaceae; genus JABDFI01. The sequence goes on from JABDFI010000094.1 coordinate 3,931, forward strand.
AAGCAAGCGATTAGAGCCATTAATTAAGCTCACAAGAGACATCTGGGGAATCCATCCCTTGAATGTAGAACAAAAATGTGCGTTGGATCTGTTGCTGCGCGACGATGTTAAGCTTGTGTCGTTAATTGGCCCTGCTGGTACGGGTAAAACCTTGATGGCTCTTGCGGCAGCGTTACGGAAAGTATTTGATGAGGGAGTTTACACGCGCATTCTAGTCAGTCGTCCCATTGTTCCTCTTGGAAAAGACATCGGTTATCTGCCAGGGACCAAAGAAGAAAAACTCTATCATTGGATGCAACCAATCTACGATAACTTAGAATTCCTCTGTCAATCGACAAGTGGCGAAGGGAACGGTTCTGAGACGCAAAAATGGATCATGGAAAGCAAAAAAATTGAGATGGAGGCTGTCACCTACATTCGAGGTCGCTCGCTTCCTAAAATTTTCATGATCATCGATGAGGCGCAGAATCTCACACCGCATGAAGTGAAGACGATCATTTCTCGCGCTGGGCAGGGAACAAAAGTTGTCTTGACGGGAGATCCTACGCAAATCGACAATCCCTATCTCGATAAGGATTCAAACGCCTTGACTTTCACAGTCAATAAATTCAAGCAGTATGCCATCTATGGCCACGTA
>JABDFI010000095.1 GCA_013286595.1 Chlamydiota bacterium
AGAACAGGTGAAACTGCGTTTGGGCACTGTCCTACAAGGTTACCATACCTATTATGTAACAGTCGATGACCGTCAACTTCCCAGGACTCCTCTGGGCCAAGAAAAGGATTATCCTGGCGTTACCACAGCCATGCAAATGTTCCTCAATACGTGTTTCACTTTTTTCAAACAGTCTGGAGCAGAAGCACGCCTACTTTTGATTGTGAATCAAAATGCTGAAGGTGTGACTAAAGTGTTGAGGTTTCTTCCTGAGTCACTTCGTCAGCAAATTCTGATTATCTCTCAGGATGCTTCCTACAAAATTCATCCCAAGGCAGCCGGTTTAGTCTTAAATGTTGTCAGCGGTTTTTCCAAACCCTGGTTGCAGAAAAACGAAAGAGAAGTTCCAGATGAAAGTCCTGCGATTTTAAAGCACACCCGGTTTCTCGATTCTACTCTCATGGAACGCTACTACTTAAAAGGATTAAAAGAACAGGTGCATTTATCAGATTTCTACTTCCATCCTTTAATCGACCATTTCTTGCGACATGGGACTTTGCCTAAACCCCAACCTCACTTGAAGTACTCTCTTCTCTTGGGCAAAATGATTACCGATCTACTCAACACCTATGAGCCGCAACCAAAAACAATTAACGCCTGCATTCAACTTCTCGATGATATGTGGAATGGACGTACCGATCGCGTTCTGGATAGTTTAAAACAGATGAAACAAGAAAAATTGGATCGCATTGAAACCTTTGGAGATTCCTTTTTTACCTTTATGGCGCGAAAAACCTATAAGGAAGATGAAGAGTTTCTTAGAAACGCTGTCGCAGGTTCTTCAACAAAAAAAGATATCAATGGATCGATTGACTATAACATTTATCTCTTCGCTCATCGACCAAAAGGGGGGGATAATTGGGGATTTCACCACCGCTATGACAACCCTAGAAATCTGAAATTAGCCGTGGCATTGACCCTTGAAGATGCCCTTTCTAAAAGAACACCTGCAACTGCCGCTGTGTATGATCTCATTCAATCCATCGACGGGATTAAAGGGGATCTTTCAGCTGAAAAACGCGCAGAAATTGATGCGCACATCAAGCGAATCCAGGAACTACTCCAAGACCCAGCCATTGATTTTCATGTCTACGATCTAGCTCCAGAGCCCAAAGGGGGTGACAATTGGGGAGCGCACCATCGTTATGATGATCTCAACCGCTTAAAAGAGGCCGCATTATGCGTTCTTGAGAAAACACTGTTTAAACTACCTCAACAAACACGCTCCTCACAAATGATTAGCCAGAAGATATTTTTTCCTGATGTTGGCTCTTTGGTTCATAATGCAATCGATAAACCTTACAAAATCGCACTATGGGCAGGTGAAGGTCATACTTTTCCTACTTTGTGGAGTGAGCTACCACCCATTAAAATGATCGATCCTCCTACAGAATTTTCAGCACAAGAATTTGCTGAATTGTCCTTGTTCCAAAAATTTTTAAAAAGATTCACTGGTCAAACAAAAGCCACCATTGAACATTTAAAAGAATTTGAAAAAGCCCTATCTGAAAATAAAAAATGGCTTAACTATCCATTAATGTACTACAGGATAAATGAAAACATTGTAAGTTTTGATGGAGGTACAATTTTACACCAATTTGGACAATTAGGCGGCTCTGAAGAATTTATTCGCCTATTACTAAAACACGGATGCGATTCAAGCATTAAAGAGAAGGGCTTCTATGGAAATACAGCTCTTAATTGGAGTATCGCAAATGCAAATAATTCGACAGCTTTGGCTTTTATCAAGCAAAGCCCCAAAGAAACTTTAAGCATAAAAGACAATTATTTTGGTAACACACCGTTGCACTTGACTATTGCTAAAGGTTATAAAGATAAAAATGCTGATGGAGAAGCTTTAACTGTAACCAACGCCGAACTGACGCAACAATTAATTCAAAGAGGAGCTGAAATAAATGCAACGAATGCATATGGATTGACTCCATTACATATTGCTTGTTTAAGACATGACGTTTCTTCTATTAAATGGCTCTTAGAACATGGAGCTCGTCTAGATGTTGTAAGCAATGACAGTCAAACCCCACTTCAATTGATGGAAATAAATAATCATGCCAAAGCTCGAGAATACATACTTTCTAATGTTACTAAGCCCATCATCTTGGATAAGTCTGAATATGACGATAACTATGCTAAGGCAATTGCTTTACTTACACCAATGACGCCATAACATACTGATGTGATTCAAAAATTGGCTTTTGGGCCACGTTCGGTATAAAATAATCGAAATGAATTGGCAAACCATCGTCCAAGATTTTATCATCAAATATTCTGACCAGATCCGTACCGCATTATTTACTTTGTTGAGGTTGTGGGGGCTTGTTGCCTCTCTTTGGGACATCATCACGATCAGCTTTTTGCTTAAGATCGCCATCATCTCGTTGATGACTCCCTTCTTGGCTTTGACCAAAAGATACATTCATCCGACACAACGAGGTCCATGAGCACGTCTACAACAACTTACTTTGAATTTGAAGTCCTGCATCAGTCGTAACGCTCGCGCGCGCCTGGGAAAAATCCACACACCTCATGGCGTAATTGATACTCCCAATTTTGGGTTCATCCGAAGAATTGGGGGCGCAAATCGCATGTTTTCATCCCGTTCATCCTACCAACTGGTATTTTATGCCACCAGCCGAGGGGCTAAAAAAAGAGAAGGTCATGTTCTCGCTTATGTTGTGCTCTGAGTTGGACTCTTTCGTCGTCGCTTAAAAATTCATGCTTAACATCTTGCATGTCAAGCCAAATTTTTATCACACCAATCCTTGATTCATGAAAGATATAAATTTAATTTGATATATTTATAATAAACCTAACATTATTGTAATTTAATTTATAAAAAATTAAATAAAAAATAATTGAAAAAAGTTTATAAATTTAAATTAAATAGAAAAAATAGTAAAATTAGCACATATTTTAAACAAAGGATAATACTATGTCAGTTCCATCACCCTTATCTGCACAGGATCATTTAACCCGTTGTTTGAGTTTTTTACCTCCATCAGATCTAGCTCGCATAGCTAGTGTGAACAAGAGCTGGAAACTCGCATCGGATCATCACAGGCTCGAGTCAGGTAAGGCATCTAAGATCCCCTTGATTGATTCTAATCCCCTTATTGAGCTTTACACTCTAATCGAAAAACATAGTCCTGCCATCGGTTCAACAATGGATCGACTTCCTCCTCTTGTGCAAAAAGAGCTCTTTAAAGAACTCTCATGCAAAGACAAAGACGAAGCACTAAAAGACACAGCACGAGTTAAACTAGCGATAGAAAAAATAGCAAAAGCCCATTTTGAACAACTTCACTCAACACAAAAAAATCAGATCTATGGAGAAGTTTGGCGAAAGGCAGGCTCTCCTATGGGTGACCCTCAGTATGGAGAGCATCATTTAACCGATAATTTCCTCACCTTTTTAGAGGCTTTGCATGAAGTAGGGGCACTTGGTGTGACATCTCCCTTTATTTCAAGCGCTCCCATTGCTGACCCTGAATCCACGACGTTTGAATTGGGATCTAAAAAAATTCCAGGGCAGGGAATCTGCATCATCGATTATATTAGCAATCAAGATGATAGTCGATTACCTCTCAAAGACCCAAGAGAACCCGTTGAATTGCGTTTGGGCACCGTCCTACAAGGTTACCATACCTATTATGTAACAGTCGATGACCGTCAAGTTCCTAGAAGACTTTATGCTAGCAAGAAAGATGACTATCCAGGCTTTACCACAGCCATGCGAATGGTCCTCGATACATGTTTCTCTTTTTTCAAACGGTCTGGAGCAAAAGCTCGCCTACTTTTGATCGTCAATCAAAATGCTAAAGATGTGACTAAAGCATTGGAGTTTCTTCCTGAGTCACTTCATCAGCAAATTCTGATTATCTCTCAGGATGCTTCCTATAAAATTCATCCCAAGGCAGCCGGTTTAGTCTTAAATGTTGTCAGCGGTTTTTCCAAACCCTGGTTGCAGAAAAACGAAAGAGAAGTTCCAGATGAAAGTCCTGCGATTTTAAAGCACACCCGGTTTCTCGATTCTACTCTCATGGAACGCTACTACTTAAAAGGATTAAAAGAACAGGTGCATTTATCAGATTTCTACTTCCATCCTTTAATCGACCATTTCTTGCGACATGGGACTTTGCCTAAACCCCAACCTCACTTGAAGTACTCTCTTCTCTTGGGCAAAATGATTACCGACCTGCTCAATACGTAT
>JABDFI010000096.1 GCA_013286595.1 Chlamydiota bacterium
TCTTAAGCTCACTTGATCTAATCGGGTGCAGAAACATCACAGGTGCTGGCCTGGCCCATCTAGTAACTCTCACACTCTTAAGCTCACTTAATCTAAGCGGGTGCAGAAACATCATAGATGATGATCTTGCCCATCTATCAGAACTCGCATCTCTAAACTCACTTAATCTAAGCTGGTGTGATAAGATCACAGATGCTGGCCTTGCCCATCTATCAAAACTCACACTCTTAAGTTCACTTGATCTAAGAGATTGCAGAAACATCACAGATGCAGGCCTGGCGCACTTGGCCATGCTCCCATCACTGACATCACTAAAATCCTCTGTAGAAGCTCCTAAGAAAGTAGAAGCTCCTAAGGAAGAGGAAGAGTCTTGTTCCATTTGCCTGGAAACCTTTAGCGATATGAATAAACGAGTGACGACGGCTTGTGGTCATTTTTTTCATGACGCCTGTCTTGGGCCTTGGCTAACTTCGCAGAATACCTGCCCTAATTGTAGATTTACTATTATTAAGTCGTAAACTTATTGCATCTGTCAAAGCCAAACAGCTGCTAAATTTTCACGTACTTTAGTAATTGCTGCTAAGTAAAAGCGTGAATCAATGGGGAAAGGAGGCTCTTCTGCAAAAGCATCTCGACCAAAATCACCTGTTGGTTTTGGCAGTGAAGCATCTTGATCACTAGCTTCTTTATACACGTGATATAAGGCGCTAAAAAGAGCATGAGCTGCATTGCTCAATCCTTTGATGCGATCAGCTGGATCCAGTTCCATTGATTCTAAAGGGGTTAATGAATCATCAAAATGCTGCCGTTTCTTTTGCTTAACAGCAAGTTCTAATCCTTTCAGTGATTCTTCTATAATCGTGCGACTGATCGCTCGTTGACGTTGAAGCTCTGTCGATGCAAAACCGCTTTCTGCGCACTTAAATGCTTTTTCTCCATAAGCTCCATCTTCTTTTAAAGCACCAGGAGTTTCATGTTTGTGAATGAGATAGAGATGATAAAACACGCGACCTTGTAAAATCTCTGGAATCAAAGATAAAGCCAGAACAGGTTCTTTTGTCGAAGCCCTAGCGTTGATTAAGGCAGCGATATCTTTCTCATGAATTGTAGGTTCTGGTGCTTTGGCAACAGCGACAGATTGTGGTTTTGCAGTTAAGCCAACCGCGGCTCTTTTATGTGCAACAGGTGTTAGTTCGTAAGTATTTCCTAACTGTGCATGAAGGGGAGCCACGCCTGAACCAACTTCGACATAAGGCTGTCTTTGTGCTAAAAAAGCAGCAGCAGCATCTAAACTATCAAACTCGATTCGGAATGCTTCGTTGCGTTTCATCACGCTGCTATCGCCTTGAGGATCAAAAATGTTGTATATCCTGCTATCTTTTTTTGTTGGATGAGCTGTGATAGTGAGTGCATACGATCCACTTGAACCTGTCAAGATACCTCCGATCGCAGGAAGTTGCAATTTCGTACGCAAGGAATTTAACGCATTGAGTAAATGGGTGTAGTTTTCTTTGCCAGGACCAGTCAGGAGAGTTTGCCACTCCATGGGATTGAGGCTCTGTGTTTCAGCTAGGTTCCTCAGTTCTGGAAATTTCGTCTGAATCTCGCTGAATGTCACGTGTTGTTTAGCTTGTGATTTAAGAGCAGTTGCAGTTTGAATGCCAGCCTTCATCACTTGATCTAGATCCACTTGAGAAGGTCTTCTACTTATTAAAACTGCATTCAAAAACTCACCGGCAGTGGGTGTTGAGGCTCTTTCTCTGACTCCAGCTGCAGCGGCATATAGATTAGTTTTTGCAAAATAACGTCTATCCTTTTGTAATTCTGCAGAGGAAGAGGAAACAGGGCTAGAAAGAAATAGGGGTTGTAACTGTAAGCCGCTTGTTGAAGACGGTTCTGATTTCTTTTGATCATTTAATTGAGTTAGCTTTCTGATTTCAGACTCAATCTTGTTATTCAAAACGGCGATTGCCTTCGTAGCTAAGGACTGGGCTTCTGGGTATTCTTGAGCATTCAGTCCCTGCAGCTGTCTACGAAAAGCATCAGATGCTTTTTTAAGCCCTTCTAAATCAGAGCGGGCCATGCCTTGTTCTAAGGCTTCTACTTGTTTCAAAAGAAGAGCAGTTTGACCAATTTTAATCTGCTTGGCAGCATCTTGTATGTTCTTTTCGAGCTGTGTTTTAGCAGCTGCAGCCACCTCTTGGAAACTTAAAGTCTCAAGTTGTGTGCTTAATTCAGTGAATTGTCTTTCTAGTACTTCGGCAGTAAGTGCTACCTCGCTTGAAATGCCTTTTTGAACGCTCTGGGCAAGCGATTGGGCATCTTGAAAGGCTTGTTGACTTGCTTGAAGGGGAGTTGTTAGGCTTATAGACATAGTTACCTCTTGTTTCCGCAAAGTTTTAACAAAAATCACAGTAACAAAAAACTAAAATACTAATTATAAACACTAATTATAGCTTTTGCTGAGAAGCAGTAAGTTCGGAGAGCAAGGCCGATTGGGCCAGTTATGAAAGAGGACTTGCCATTCGTTTGAATTTAATGCTTTTACGGTATTTAGTAGAGCTTCTTGTTCCATTTTTCCCTCGTCATGACCTGGATAGCACGTGATGCTGATCATCCCTCCTCTAGCGATCAGGGATTGCGCGGCGGATAGGCTCATGAGGGTAGTCATTGTTTGGGTGGTGATCGATTTTTCTCCTCCCGGAAGATAGCCCAAGTTATAGACGATCAGCTTAATGGGGAATGTATAGGCCAAAGAAGGAAATTCGACATGAGATTGCTGGAAGAAATGAATTCTGGATAGTTGTTCTATCGGCAAATGTTCTCTTAAAAACTGTTGTGTACGTTGCAAGGCTAAGGATTGGATATCGAGAGTGATGAGCTGGCTTGTAGAATGGAGTAGCTGTGCCAGTTTTAGGGTGTCTTTGCCATTGCCACACGTAGCATCAATGGCATGATCTCCTGGTTGGAGTAGTTCCTTCCAGTAGCGATGGGCGAGTTCAAGATGGGGATGAAAATGAGAGAGGTTTATAGGAATATTCATTGAGTGGCTTTTCTTTGGACTTGAGGACGATAGATCCCTTTAGTGATTTTGCCGTTCTTATAGGCGATGATTTCTTCGAGGCCTTTTTTTAAATCCTTATGTGATTTCCCCATAATTATTTCCATAAAAACACCTTTAGGCTGTCGAGAAATCATGTATTGTCGATTGATCCGAATTGCTCTAGCGAGCGTCCGAGTTCGGCTTCGATCTCTTCGACCGTGGGGAGAGTTCCTTTTAGATTGTCGGGAAGGGCTTTTGCAAGTTGGGTTTCAAAGTTAGCGACGGTAATCGGAGAAGAATTGTTACGGAGGGCATACTCAACGATTAGGTTGTCTTTTCCCTTGCAGAGGATGAGGCCAATGGTAGGATTGTCGCCAGGTTGGCGCATTTTGTCATCAATTGCTGCAAGATAGAAGTTGATTTGGCCCGCGAAGTCTGGTTTGAACTTGACTGCCTTTAATTCGATTAGAAAATAGCAATGAAGCTTGATGTGGTAAAAGAGAAGATCAAGGTAATAGTCTTCATTTCCGACTCGAAGAGGAACTTGACGGCCTACAAAAGCAAAGCCATTACCGAGTTCGAGTAAGAATTTTTGGAGATGATCCATGAGCCCATCCTCGATCTCTTTCTCACGAGCTTGGTCGATAGAAGTCAGGAAATCAAAGCAATAGGGATCTTTGACAACTTGCTCAGCGAGGTCGGAATAAGGCAAGGGAAGAGTTTTCTGGAAATTATTCGGAGCTTTTCCCTGCCGATGGAAGAGCCCCGTCTCAATCCACATTTCTAAGACGGTGCGACTGCATCCATTTTCAACTGCTTTGCGAGCATACCATTCTCTTTCAGCTAAATTTTTTACTTTCTCAATGAGAATGACATTATGCCACCAAGGGATATTGAGGCAGAAGTCTGGGGGCGTTTCTAAGAATCCAGCAGCCTGCTGGATTCTTACGTAGGAGACATAAAACCTCCTCATATAGAATACGTTAGAGCGAGAAAATCCTTTTAACCCTGGGAATCCAGATTGAATATCTTTACAAAGCCGCTCAATGACCTGAGCCTTCCACCCTTCTGCTTCCTGCCGTTTAACGATCTCGGAACCGATCCACCAGTGGAGCTTGATCAGCTCGTGATTGACCGTCATGGCTGCTTTAATTTGAGATTCTCTGATACTGGTTTTGATATTCTCAAGAAGGACTGGATAGCTTTCTGG
>JABDFI010000097.1 GCA_013286595.1 Chlamydiota bacterium
AAAGTAGGTGTTTAGTTTTTCCCCCGTAAGGGCGTTCCAGTGAGTGGAATGGATGGAGCCATCAGGGTTTTGGACGACGATGCTGTGAACAGGTAAGTAGATATCGCTCGATTTTCGAATGGAAAAGTCGGAGCCAAAGGCAGCTGTTGCAATCCGCTCGATTTGATTTAAACAAAAGCGTCTCGACGTGCGCTCGGCATTGCGATGGGGCTTTGTCACCAAACGCTCGTTGAGCTTAGTGACAGGAATGCTTGTGAGGAGGGGGCGTTCCAAATGAAGTCGGTACCTATTGCCATTTTGTACGATCAGCTTCTTGCGGCGACAACTATCTATAATGGAGTCTAAGGAGGAATGTTCAAGGCGCAGGACTTTAGAAAGGTTATCTCGATCGCTTTGCCCTCCTTTATCAGCGAGGAAATTAATGATTTTAAATTCGTTTTGATCCGCATGAGCATTAATGCAATCCCCAAATCCATGGGTCTTTTCCCATTTCTTTGTATCTAGGACCATTTCCCCATCTGTAAGGTCCCAGAGAATCACCCCTTCTTTTGTTTTTTTTGATGATTTAGCGTACTTCACTTCAAGCAAGAGATAAGGATAAAACTTAAGAGAGGGTTCTAGAAAACGGTGGCGGTTGTCCTTCAACAGATCTCTTCGATGGTATTCCATGATCTGATCGGCTGTATAGCGGATCTCTAAGGTGTGAAAATTATTCGAGTTCAACACCTCTTCAACTTTATTTTTAATTTCCGGCCGAGTCGACGCCAGATACCAAAGTCCATATCCTGTCGCAGCACAAGTGAGCAAAGTAAAAAGAAAGCGCAAAGTTTACCCGTCGATCAATTTCTCTTTAGATATACCTCGTTTTAAGATTTTTTCCGAGAAAATCTTAACTTATTAAAGATCAAATAGTTATCATAGATCCTTTCAATAAGCGGTCATTCCTTATTTTATCAGAAGATAAAAGTTTAAAAAAAACGATAATTGCGACTATAATCTTCGGTCTAAACTAAGTGCCTAATTGGGGTGTTTTTAGGATCGTGAAGCGTTCGACTCAAGTTTTAACTTTATGTGCTCTCATTGCTACTCTCTTGTTATCGGGATGTGGACGTGAAAAGGCTCCGAAAAGGCCATCTTTGCGTTGCATTTATGATCAGGCTGCGTTTTCTGATCTGTGTCGCAGGGCAATCGCGGATGAAGAGTGTTTCAACACATTTAAAAGAGACGTGTTTTACTCACTGTTGTGGGAGGGCTACTCTTACGAAGAGGGAAAGGAATTTCTTTCTACCATTGAGAATCGCTATCCATTTTTGTTGGATAAACTAGACCTCTTTCGTGCAAACGATCGCGTGGGATCACCGCGTATATTTGACTATGGATCGCAGGGTGTGTTTTCCCCAACGACATTGCATCATGTCTGCATAGCGGGGGAACTCATCGAGCAATTCGGGGATCTCTCTTCCCGTGACATCGTACAAATAGGTGCGGGATATGGCGGACTATGCGCTGTCATCCACCATGCTACTCAGTGGAAAAGTTATACATTAATTGATTTGCCAGAGCATCTGGACTTAGCGCGCAAAGTTCTCGAGAACCAAGGGATTGAAGGAGTGCGCTATCTCACTCTACAAGAAATTCCCAAGAATGCTCATTGGGATTTAGCGATCAGCGATTGTAGCTTCTCGGAATTCACACGCCCTTTGCAGGAAATGATGATCGATCAACTTCTGGTCCATGCAGACCAGGGATACTTGGCCTGTCATGTATTTCCTAAGCATTTTGGCGTGATACCGCTCGATCCTTTTCAGCTGAAGGAATACTGTGAAAAGAAGAAAATTACACCTGTTTTAAAGTGGGAAGATCCTCAAGGTTTAAGGAGTCAATATTTTTTAGTTTGGAATCAAAATTTTACAGGATAGGTAGTTAATATGAAATACATCCGTACAACATGTCTTATGATACTTTGCGTGCTCTTTTCTTGTGCTCATGCAGATGAAACAGCATCATCAACGTATCAGTTCAAAGGAGACCATTTTTTAGCGAGTTATCTCGACTGTGATAAAGCTGCTTTAACCGATCTCAAGAATCTTCATCAAGTGATGCTAGATGCAGCAGCTGCAAGTGGGGCCACTGTTCTTAATTTCTCCAGTTGGGAATTTCCTGAAAACGGTTTTACGATGGTGATTTTGCTTTCAGAAAGCCACGCAAGTATTCATACTTACCCTGAATTTGGAGCGTGTTTCGTCGATCTTTTTACTTGTGGAGAAAACTGTTCTGCAGAATACTTTGATAAAGTATTGCGCGCCTATTTGAAACCAGAGGTCGTTGCAGAAAAGATGTTTATCCGCAGCGATGAGATCATAGAAAAGCATGCTCTTCAAAAATAGACAAGACGCAGGTCGACAACTCGTTCCACTTCTCCAGAAATATCGAGAACAAGAAGGGATGATCGTCTTAGGGCTTGCTCGCGGTGGGGTGATCACAGCAGCAGAAATTGCGCAAGCGCTTGGATTGCCCCTAGACGTTTTAGTTGTTAGAAAAATCGGTGCTCCAGGCAATGAAGAGCTTGCGCTTGGTGCGATTTCTGAGCAGGGTGAAGGTGTATTTAACGATCATCTTATCGGTCTTCTCGGCGTAACCTCTGACTACATAAAAAAAGAGGTTGAAAGACAGCGAAAAATCATTCGAGAAAGACTTGTTCTTTATCGTGGTCAAACAAAGACTCTAGAGTTAAACAAAAAAAAAGTCATCCTGGTGGATGATGGAATTGCCACAGGAGCAAGCGTCCGCGTGGCCATTCGAGCTATCAAAGAAGCTGGCGCAAAATCCATTATCTTAGCAGTTCCGGTAGCAGCCCCGGAATCGTTACAAAAAATTGCCAAAGAAGTAGACGAGGTAGTTTGTTTACTTTCTCCCCCCTATTTTGAAGCTGTCGGTAGCTTTTATCAAGATTTTGATCAAGTGACCGACCCTGAAATAGTTGATCTTTTGTTGAATTAAATTAATTATTTAAATTGATATTAGTTATTATTAATGTTATTTTGTTAATTTTAATTAACGTTAAAATATTAAAAATAGAGGTGAGTTATGAGCAGTATTAGTGGGCAATCTCAAAATGGACGAATGCTCCCTGTATCAGGGTATACACGGCCAGGTTCTTCTAGTCGGACCATTGTACAAGAAACAAGAAGTCTTCTTGAAGGTCTAAATGGCTTTCGCCATTTTGAGGTCATAAAGAAGGGAGTGGATCCCCTAACTGGTAAACCGTCTCCGGGCTCTTTCATAGGACATGAAAAAGCTGAAAGCCTACAAGGATTAATCCTTTCAGATAAAGAAGATGAGTCTTCTTTTCTAGTTCCAGCACTCAACTTAAATGTGCCTTCTTCTCAAGTTCAAGCTCTAATTCGAGAACTCATCTTAAGTGTTGATGAAGAAATCCCTAGTCCAAAGTCACAAGATCCGTCAGCCAAGACTGTTGAAGAAGCAGTAAAACGAAAGATGCTTCCTGAACCGATAAGAGTAGGAAAAGAATTATCTCAAGAAGGTATATCTCCTTTATTGTCACCCGAACAACGATTGCAAGTTCTATTTACGATGATCAGATAGCAAAAGAAAAAACTTGTGAATCCATTTGTGTATATAAGTCATGATGACCGAAGTTCATCAGCGATCGAAGCAGACAAAGCATAAGGAGGCAATTGCAAAACTTCACGCCACAGCAAAATCGTCCTTTTGAGCCATTTTTCCACCGCATCCCCGCGAGCCCCTACTCGCTTGGAGTATGTGCTCGGGGTTGGGCCACGGCCAGTTAAGCAGCTGCAAACTGACTCAAAATCATCGATTTTTCTGGGTCGGGGGAGTTTTGCAATTGCCTCTAAGGGCAAGGTTTTTCTGAGATCATTTCACACGCCCTTTAAGCTGTCAGTACTTTTTATCACGATTCTAATCAAGTGACCGACTTTGAAATATTTAATATTTTATTAAAATAAATTAATTAAGTTGAAATTAATTATTATTAATGTTACATTATTAATTATAATCAACATTAAAATATTAAAAATAGAGGTAATTTATGAGCGGTATGAGCAGTATTAGTGGGCAATATCAAGTGGCACCAAGACCTCCA
>JABDFI010000098.1 GCA_013286595.1 Chlamydiota bacterium
TTGAAGGGATTTGATCCACTGAATCAAGCCTATGATTTTATGTGTTGTTTAGAAACACCTCATGAACCTTTTGTCGGACGTCATATCACCTGTGGCAATGGAATCATTGGATCTCGACCTTTCCATCCCAAGATTGGCGCCGTCATCGATTTCATTGAGGATCGATGGGACGCACTTAAAGAGAAATACCGTGGGAAAGACGATTATTCTAGAGTTGAAATTGTCATGCAGAGGACGTACATTGCGTTGACACATGTCTTAGAGAATTTAGTAGCCAATGAACAAGATGTCGACATCGTTTTTCCAGCCTCATACTTTTTTGCGAAAAGTGGAATGACGTCGATTTATTCTCAACATTTTTATGCGACAGCTTGGGATGACTTCCGCTATAGAAAGACAGACCATGAACGGATAGAGGAAAAGTTACTCAATAAAGTTCAACACGATAGCCGAAACATACAACGAGCTACCCTTGTTTTATTCGTTCTTGCTATGGTGTTATTCGGTATAAGATGGAAATTTGCTAAGAGAAGCCTGCGATGAAAAACATAGTATTCCTCATAATATGCTGCCTAGTATGCAGCTGTCAAAAGAAGAGTGCTAATAAGCTCCCGCAATCGGATGATTTTGAGGTCTTGTCTGGAAAAGATACGTCAACGTGGCACTATGTTCAGACTAGGGAAGATTTTGAACATCTCAACCTCTTTAAAACAATCTATCAACTCAAGAAGGGGCTGTTAGCTGTTCAAGAAGAGACGTACCGGATTCCTCAAGTTGTGCATTTTATCTGGATTGGCCCCAATCCCTTCCCTAGAGCCTCTGTTGAGAATGTACGCACCTGGATGGCTAAACATCCCCACTGGACGTTTTATTTTTGGACAGACCGAGATCGCCCAGTTCCTTGCCCTAGAATGCAGATCAGGCAGATCCGCGAGCTCAACTTCCTCAAATTAAAGCATTGCTTTCAGACATCGGACAATTATGGGGAAAAATCCGACGTGTTGCGCTATGAAATTCTCTATCAAGAAGGTGGAGTGTATGTCGATCACGATGTTGCCTGCTTTAAAGAATTCGATCTCTTAAACAAAACGTATGATTTTTACTGTGGCATCGACATGCCCTATAAAAGCAGCCTCCCTTCATGCATTTTCCCCACGAATAATCTCATCGGCGTTAAAGCCCATCATCCCATCATCAAAACCTGCATGGAAACCTTAGCTGAAAAGTGGGACCAGCTTGCCCAAGACTATCCGGGAACAGGTCGCGAGGAGATTCTCAATCGCACTCTGCACCGCTCATTCATGTATTTTGGCGAAGCCGTCAAATGCAATAGCCAGCGAGATAACAACCGCGACATCGTCTTTCCAGCTTATTATTTTGATGCACCTTCTGATGCGCTTGCCCTCTATGCACGCCATCAGTATGCCGGCGCTTGGCATGAAACCAAAACCCCCTTCGAAAAGAGCGTCAGCCATCGGCTAATGTACATCAGTAAAAAGAGCAATTTGATCTTATTGATTGTGGGCGGGATGTCGACGCTCAATATTGCAGCTTTAGTTGCCGTTTTCCTGATGTTGAGAAAACGCAAAACATGATGGGGCAATTGCAAAACTCCACGCCACAGCAAAATCGCCCTTTTGAGCCATTTTGCCACCCCATCCCCAAGCCCTACTCGCTTGGAGTATGTGCTTGGGGATGGGGCATGGCCGCTGAAGCGGCTGGCAAACTGACTCAAAATCATCGATTTTTCTGGGTCGGGGAGTTTTGCAATTGCCTCTGATATATCTCGTTTCATGGAATCACAAAGGACTACTTCCCCTCGAGCAGGAGACAGAAGCTGCGTTTTTACAACGCGCTGCGCTCCTCGAGCAGCCCCATGCGTCCACTACTAACATCGAAGCTTCTCTAGCCTACTGTGATCAATTATTTGATGTGAGGCCGGATTGGGTTCGCGTCACTGAGCAGCAGCAGGGGTTGTCTCCTTGGCAAGGAGCCGTCACGTGGATACAAGAAGCCCCAGATCATACATTGATCCCCCTCATTCAGATTTCCCCTCGCATGCAAGGCTCTGTCTTTCAGAAATGGTATTCTAGAGAAGAAATTCTAGCTCATGAGCTGATCCACGCCGTACGATTGCCGCTTAAATCCTCCAGATTTGAAGAATGCATCGCGTATCAAACCTCGCGCAGTAAGTGGCGAAAATGGTTAGGCCCCATCTTGCGTCATCCCTATGAAGTCTATGTTCTCTTAGCAGCTTTACTCATTGGTTGGGTAGGCATGTTCTGGGATGCAGTTTCCTTTCTAGTATGGGCGCCTTGGGCTGTCTCACTATTTGGTCTCTTGCGTTTATCCCACACTCATCGGGTGTTTAAACGCTGTTTAGAGCAATTGAAAAAGCTTGACCACTTAAGTTTGCCCATTGCAGCTCGTTTGACAGATCGAGAAATTGAACTATTTGCAAGGTCTTCTGTGCAAAGCATTCGCGCTTACATCGCAGAACAAAGCAAAACTGAGCTCCGCTGGCAGATGCTATGTGCAGCTTATCCAGCGCTTGCGCTTGGAAGCGGGAGCGATATGCAGTAAGCGTCGGTATTTGGATACCGTTCTTCTTGCACAGGGAACACCGAGCTTGCGCATTTTGTGGGTAATCGCTTCATCAGAGTAGGGTTTTTCTTTGTCTTCCCTATCGATCAATTCTCTCAGTTTTTGCCGTAGCATATGGTGAGAAACATGCTGTCCTTCCTCGCCGCGTAAGCTATGAGAAAAGAAGTCTCTTAGAGCAAACATCCCCTGAGGACAAGCGATGTACTTATTAGCAACCGCTCTAGCAATGGTTGACTCATGGAGTTGTAGTGCGCTTGCCGCTTCAGACATCGATAAAGGGACCAAGCTACCCCCATCAAAGAAGGCAGCTTGTTTTGCTAGCAAAAATTTACCTATTCTCATGAGAGTATGATGGCGCTTATTCACAATGTGTTTGAGCCATTTTCCCGACGTCACATGCTTTCGCAAAAAAGAACGATCCTCTGCATTCATCGTTTTATGTTCAAGTGCGGCTTGATAGGCAGAGTTAAGATGAAAGGAAGGGAGATAAGACTGGTTGATCTCTATTTTCCACACATCATCAACCATGTAAACCAGTAGGTCTGGAGTAATCATCGGGGTATGATGGGGTTGAAAGCGGTAGCCAGGGTGCAGATCAAGAGGCACGATCTCTCGTTGGATGATCTGGTGGATTTCCTCAACAGGAAGCTCTAATCCTCTGGCGATGAGCGGCACGCGGTTGTAGAGAAGATCCTCAAAATGATCTTCCACAATTCTTATCGCCCTGTCATTTTTCTGTTGGCGATGGCGCAGCTGAATCAGAAGGGATTCTCGAATATCTTTTGCTCCAATCCCAGCGGGATCAAACCCCTGAATGACATTCAGGATGCCCCGCACTCTCTCTTCTTCCCCCAACTCTTCTAGAGGCGTAGTTAGAAAGCCCCGCTCGTCGAAATGTCCGACGATCCATTCTGCAAGAGCATAATCCTTAATGTCTTTGAAATGACATCTCGCTTGGGCTAGTAGGTGTTCTGATAAGGAAATAGGCGCTGCTACTACGTATTCAATGATCTCGGACATCTTATTCCCCTCTGCTCTCTTGCGATAAGAGGGTTCCTCGTGGGGGTAGTCCATTTCTAAGACCGGGTTATTTTCGATTTCTGTCTTTAACCATTCACATAGTTCTAGAATAGGCAATTGCATCACGGCAAGGCCTTGCTTCATGGCCAACGTCATGAGCAATTTTTGCTGTTGATGAAGCCCAAAATTCTGTTCAAGTTTTAAAGAAAGATCATAGCTCATATTTCAATCCATTAATTAACTGG
>JABDFI010000099.1 GCA_013286595.1 Chlamydiota bacterium
GCGCATGATGTTCTAAAACGAATTGCCCGACATGATCCACAACTGGGCGCTTTTCTCAACGTTTTTTCTGACCGTTTACTCTCGCGTGCAAAAAAACTCGATGATAAGCGAAAACAGGGAAAAGCTTTGGGAAGATTAGCAGGCATTCCGATCGCCTTAAAAGACAATATCCACGTCAAAGGTGAATTGACCACCTGCGCTTCTAAATTCCTCTCTAACTACCGCGCCGTATTCGATGCCACAGTAACGCACAACTTAGAAGAAGAGGACGCTCTGATCATCGGCAAAACCAATCTCGATGAATTCGCAATGGGCTCTTCTACAGAGAATTCAGCTTATCAACTTACTAAAAACCCGTGGGATTTAGCCTGTTCACCTGGAGGATCTTCTGGTGGATCGGCCGCCGCTGTAGCTGCTCGACTTTGTCCGATTGCTTTGGGCAGCGAAACAGGTGGTTCCGTGCGCCAACCTGCGTCTTTTTGCGGCGTGGTGGGATTTAAGCCCACTTATGGCCGCGTCTCCCGCTATGGATTAGTGGCATTTGGTTCTTCGGTCGACCAGATTGGCCCCTTCACTACCACTGTAGAAGATACAGCCTTGGTCATGGAAGTGATAGGACAACCTTGCCACCGCGATTCTACAAGCCTTTCTATTCCTCCCGCGCCCTATGTTGAGCAACTCAAACAACCTTTTAAGCCTGGCAAAATCGGCATCCCCCGCCATTTTCTCGACAAACTTAAAGGAGAATCGCAAGAGCAATTTTACCAATCGCTGGAAACCTATCAAGCCTTAGGCGCTACAATTGTCGATGTTGATCTCGATATTCTCAAGCATAGCGTCGCGATCTATTACATCCTCACTTCTGCTGAAGCCTCCACGAATTTAGCCCGATTCGATGGCGTGCGTTATGGAGTTCGCTCTCCCCGTGCAACAACTCTAGATGAGGTATACGACCTCTCTAAACAAGAGGGGTTTGGCGCGGAAGTGAAACGGCGGATTTTGTTGGGAACTTTTGTGCTTTCTTCTGGGTTTCAAGATGCTTACTACAAGAAAGCGCAAAAGGTCCGCACTCTCATGATCAACCAGTTTAATGCGGCATTTGCTCAATGTGATGTCATCGCCATGCCCACTTCTCCTTTTACCACCTTTAAATTGGGAGCGATCAAGGATCCTCTGGAAATGTACTTACAAGATATCTTCACCATTGGAGCTAACTTAGCAGGACTGCCCGCCATCAGCATTCCCAGTGGATTTAACCCCAGCAATAAACCCTTTGGCCTGCAGATCGTAGGACCTAGACTTCATGAAGCTCAAGTATTCACGTACGCTCACGCTTTTCAACAAGCTACCGACTTTTGTAAAATTCCGCCGCTATTTAAGGAGATCTAAGACCTCTTTCGAAACTAAGGTTCTGTCAATTTTCGGGTTCTTTTGAGCCGAGTTTTCGATTCTTTTTGCGGGGATTGTATCTTATTTCGTATACTATCCCTGCAAAAAGAATCGAAAATCGGCCAAAATAATCCCGAAAATCGACGAACCCTTAATTTCGAAAGAGGTCTCATGACCACCGATATTTCTTATGAAGATTGGGAACCGGTCATCGGCCTGGAAATCCACGTCCAACTCAATACGAAATCCAAACTCTTTAGTGCAGCGCCTAACCGTTTCGGTGATGAGCCGAATACTAATATCACCGATGTCTGCACAGGACAGCCTGGAACTTTACCTGTCTTGAATCAAGAAGCTGTCCGCAAGGCAGTTCAATTTGGTTGTGCGATCCATTCACAAATTTCTCTATTCAGCAAATTCGATCGCAAATCTTATTTCTATCCCGATAGCCCGCGTAACTTTCAGATCACGCAATTTGATAAGCCGATCATTAAAGGGGGCACTGTGACCGCCGATGTCGATGGTCAAACGCGCCACTTCGCCGTCAACCGCGCTCATATAGAAGATGATGCGGGGATGCTCAAACACTTCAGCACCTTTGCTGGTGTAGATTACAACCGAGCCGGCGTTCCTCTGCTTGAAATCGTGTCCGAAGCTTGTATGCACTCTCCCAAAGAAGCGATTGCCTATGCTATGGCTGTCAAAGCGATCATGGAATACATCGATGCCTCAGATTGTAACATGGAAGAAGGCTCTCTTCGTATCGATTGCAATATCTCTGTCCGTCGTAAGGGGGAAAAGAAACTGCGCCCCAAATGCGAGATCAAGAATTTGAATTCGTTCTATAATATGGAGATGGCCCTAGAGTCAGAAATACGCCGTCACATTCGAACTTATACCTTGCAACCTCACGAAAATCCTGAAACGCTCATGCCTTCTGCCACCTACCGTTTTGATCCTGAAACGAAAGAAACTGTTATGATGCGCCTCAAAGAGCAAGCAGAAGACTACCGCTATTTTCCAGAACCCGATCTTCCTCCTATTGTATTAACCGAAAACTACATACAGGCTCTTCGCGCGGCTCTTCCCGAATTACCTCATCAACGCTACAAGCGCTATCTCACTGAATTGGGACTGGCCGAAGGTCCAGCCACCATTCTGATCAATGATAAGCATTTAGGCGACTACTTTGAAGAAGCTCTCAAAGTTTGTCCCAACGCCAAAAATGTCAGCAACTGGATCACGGTAGAATTTGTAGGGCGCTACAAAGATTCGGGTAAAACCCTGCTCACTTCCGGTATCACCTCGACACACATCGGACAACTTGTGCTCCTCATCGAAAAAGGAACCATTACAGGAAAAATTGCTAAAAGCGTCGCGGATGAGATGGTGCTATATCCAGAAAAAGCCCCTGAAGCCATCGTGAAGAGCAATCCCGATTTCCAACCCATCACGGATACTTCCAGCATCGAGCCTCTTGTCGATCAAGTCTTGAGCGCCAATCCCCAATCGATCATCGATTATAAAGCGGGTAAAGGCAGAGCGTTCGACTTCCTCGTCGGTCAGGTTATGAAATTATGTAAAGGCAAAGCAACTCCGTCCCTTGTAAACGAAATTTTGACCAAAAAGCTTAAGTAGCTATACTGCGCCTCAACGCACGTATAGGATACCTACATGCTCAGGCGGTTTGCCCTACCCACATCTTTTTTTGTCATGTTGACGTGTGGAGGATGTTTCCCCAATAGGGCTGTTGTAGATCCTTCCAGTTACGCGCCCTTATGTTCTTCACAACCTTGGACACCGCCCTGTTCCTTAAAAAAGGCGAAAATCTGCAACGAATTACCCCAACTCGACGAAGGAGAACCCTA
>JABDFI010000100.1 GCA_013286595.1 Chlamydiota bacterium
CGAATGTAAGAAGACCTCGCATCTCATGATAGGTCCTGGTGCCTTTGATGTGGACAAGTCCAATCCCAAACCTCTATTACAAGTGGAATACCGATGGGATGTGGGATTTCGCAATGTGCGTCCTTTAGTGAGTATGTTTGTGGTCAGTCAAGGTAATTTTTTTGTGTGCGGTGGATGTGGGATTGACATCTTTCTGGCAAGAAAAGTAGTGGCAACACCCAGTTTTGCACCGGGAGTTTATTACCACGGTGGTGGAAAAAAATTGGGATTTCCTATTAACTTTCGCTCTGCGATGGAGTTAGCGTACATCTGTAACAATTTAGGGCGCATTGGCGCTCAATTTAATCACATTTCAAACGCGGGAATGTTATGGAAAAATCCAGGAGCCAATTCCCTGGTCATTTTTTATGCGATCCCCATGTGACTGGAGTTTGGACTAAATTCGCGCCGAGAAACATGATTAATGGGATAGGCATGATACGCTTGATAAATAATTTTCGCCGCAGAGCGGCGTGCGGCTCCGCCGCATTTTCTTCTTCCATCATGCGTATCATGCCTATCCCATTAATCATGTTTTTTTTGCTTAAAGTAATAAGCTTCTGGTCAATGAGTTATGCTAAGTTAACAGCAACAGAAGCCACCATAGAGAGCAAACCAAGATTTTAACTGATTTTGCGCCGATTCGGCGCGAAATAGTCCAAACTCCAGATTTAAGGAATCAATCATGTTTTCACCACAAATTCGAGTTAGAGTGATTATCTCCCTAGTCATGTTGTTACTGGGATTGTTGGGCGTGGTCTTAACAACCATTGAGCAAGATGGAGCGTGGTATTACTGGCACATCTTGACCATTGTCTATGCCGTGATGAGTATGGGGTTAAGCTCTCACTTAAAGAAAAACAAATGGAAAGTCACGGGGATGACGCTATGGCATGAACTCTTCCATTGGCTGGGCGTATGGTTATGCATCGTGCTTCTCTCTTTTCTTGTGCATTTAGGTTTTATCGGCCGTTTTGTGGCGAGCATTGAGATGCTAATCCTTCTAGCTCTTGCTACCTATTTAGCGGGGATCTACACCGAACCTATTTTTATTCCCTTGGGAGTACTGTTGGGACTGGCAGCAGCTGTGATGGGATTGTTCCAGGTTTACCTTTACATGATCATCATCCCAGCGGCAGTGATCGCAGGATGTGTCATTTTTTGGGTCATTCGACGCTCATTGCGCGAGGAAAGAGGAAAAGACGTCAGGTAAACACTCTAAGATGTCGGATGCAGTCATGCAATACGAGGTCAACTGTTCAAGAGACATCTCCTGATATATTGCCATTTAACCAATGATTTATGGTTGAAACCACATCCTCTATGGATTCAGGTAGATTGAGTGCGCCTTTCTTCGATTTGATTTTTTTGCGGTAGGCGCTCCAATTTTTTTCCATCGTTTCAAAAGCATCTTTTCCAAATGAGGCCGGTAGCTTTTTAAAGGAAGTCTTTCGGTGATGGAAAACAAGCTCGACAGCTTTTCTTGCTAAAGAGCTATCTAAGACATCCAGTCGAACCAGTGAGTAAAGGTCGTGAAAGTCTTTCATTCTGGTATTGCCTCCTCCTCGGAAAACAATTGTTTGCAGCTTCTCTGCGAAAATGAATTCCTTCGGGTAGCAATACAAAGAAATTCTGCTTTCAAAGAGGGGACCTCTCGATGTGGCAGTCAAATCTATCGGATGTTCAATCGGTTCGACGCGGTCGCCAAATCCTAAATCCATGCGTATGATTGTCTTCGTAGCTCCGAATAACGTCTGCAAGGAGATCTCAGCCCCTGTGTATGCGAGCTGCGAATGATCGAGGATTTTGATTTTAGCCACTTCGAAGGAAAAGCTGTCATTGGCGTCGACATCGCAAATCGTTTGCAAAACAGTCCTCAACGATTGCTCTGTATTCGACAGCTTTTGAATGAAGAAATCCAGATCCTGCGTTTCCCTTCCGAGATGGATGTACTTCGCAAGGAGCGTGTCGCCTTTCAGAATAAATTTTTCTTTGTAGGGAGACTTGGCTAAGCGTGTGAGAAATCTCTCCAAAATCAAATTTCTCCATAACTCGGCGAAAGTCGACTCTCTTTCTTTAGCGAGAACTTTGATTTTCTCTTTGATTGATTGTTCGATTGCAGATTTCATAATGTGAATGCCGAAATGTAAGGGGTTAAGTCGGCTCTAAGTTTCTTTGCATATCTTAGAAGCTTGTCGATGTCGGGCTTTTTTTCTTTACCCGCTTTCAAATAGGTTTGCAGAGCTTTTAAAGCAGTTTCCTTGTCTAGATAGCGGAATGCATCAACGATGGTCCGTTCCCGGTCGAAGATTTTAATTTTTCGGCTGCCGATTTTGACTGTTGTCTGACCGAAAGAAATATTGCGCATCCGGATAATGCGGGCGTTTTCTCGGGAAGGAGAGGTAGTAGCATGGGGAACAGCAATCCAAAATTCTCTCATGATTTCATCTGTCAGACCATAATAGCATAGAGCTGA